>CAMMYO010000020.1 GCA_946527885.1 uncultured Candidatus Saccharibacteria bacterium | reverse complement strand
TTGATTGCGGGCGCCTCGAAAGGCGAAGGCTTGGGCAATAAGTTTTTGGCGAATATTCGCGAGTGTGCGGTGATTTGCCATGTCGTGCGCGCATTTGAAGACGCAAATATTACGCACGTGGCGGGCGCACCGGATCCGAAGCGCGATATCGAAACGGTTGAGACTGAGTTGGCTTTGGCGGATATCGAGACGCTCGAGAAAACGATTCCGAAGATTCAGAAGGAAGCGCGCGGTGGCGATAAAGAAGCAGCGAAGCGGGCAGAGCAAGCCGCGAAGGCGCTCGAAGATTTGAAGGCTGGCAAGATGCATATCAAGCCGGTCGATGGTTTGGATTTGTTGTCTGGCAAGCCGGTTTTCTTCATGTTTAATATGGACGAGAATGAAGTTTCTGACGAGACGAAGCGTGCGGAATTGGCGGCTTTGGTGGCGCCGAATAAGTGCGTGTTTGTAAACGCGAAGCTTGAAGCCGAAATGGCCGATATGAGTGCGGAAGATAAGCACGAATTCTTGGAAAGCTACGGCATTAAAGAAGATGGTTTAAGTCAGTTAGTGCGCGTAGCTTATGATACGCTTGGTTTGCAGAGCTATTTGACGGCCGGTAAGAAGGAGACGCGCGCGTGGACGATTCCGAAGGGTGCGACGGCGCCAGAGGCAGCGGGTGTGATTCATACGGATTTTCAGCGCGGTTTTATTGCGGCTTCGATTTGTTCTTATGATGACTTAGTGCGACTCGGATCGGAAAAAGCCGTAAAAGAAGCGGGCTTGATGCGAACCGAAGGCAAAGATTACGTGATGCGTGATGGTGACGTAGTCGAATTTAAATTCAACGTCTAATAACATTTAAATGCCTGAACGCCATATAAATATATGGCGTTTTTGGTGACTAGAATATTTGATTTTGCTTGTATTTAAATTGACGCTTATGCTAAAATGTTCTTATGAGTCTAAATGGTGTGGGAAACTTCTTCGCATTAGATATCGGAACAGATGCCCTTCGCATGGTGGAGCTTTCCGGTAACTCGACGAAAGGCTGGTCGCTGACGCATTTTGCGTATGTGCCAGTCAGTCGTTCGATTCTGCAAGATAGCAGCGATGCAGGAAGGCGCCGCCTCGGTGAAACAATTGTGAGCGCCGCCGAGCAAGCAGGCATTAAAACCAAAAATATAGCGCTTGGTTTGCCATCAAACAAAACCTTTACTACGATTGTAGAAATTCCAACCGACGATAAGAAGTCGATGGAGAAGGTGATTCGTTATCATATGGATCAATATATTCCGATGCCAATTGATGACGCGAAGGTTGATCATGTGATTCTTGGGCCGAGCCCGAACGATCCGAGCTTGACGGAAGTTTTGTTGTCTTCGACAGCGATTAGCTACGCTGAAGAGAGAATGGAGCAGGTTGAGGCATTTGGCTTTAACTTGATTGCGATGGAGCCGGATCCGATTGCGATGTCTCGCGCTTTGACGCCTCCAGGCGTGAATGATGCGCGTTTGATTATTGATTATGGCGAAGATTCGACAGATTTGTCGATTGTATACGGTGGTGCCCCACGCCTTGTCCGTATGCTTCCTGGCGGCCTAACAAGCTTAGTGCGCACGGTTGCCAGCTCTTTGAATGTGAAGGAAAGTCAAGCTCGTCAGTTTATTCTTAAGTACGGCTTGGCGCAAGATAAACTTGATGGACAGGTGTTTAAGGCGCTCGACCTCACACTTGAAACTTTTGCGCAGGAACTTTCAAAGTCTGTGAATTTCTTCCAGACAAAATATCCAAATGTCACTTGTGGCGGTATCGTACTTTCTGGCTTTGCAGGTATCATCCCATTCATGGCCGAATACATCGAAGCAAAGACCGGTACGCAAACTGTTCAGGGTAACCCATGGCAGATGGTCGTGGTAACCCAGCAACAGCAGCAAGCTTTGTCGCAGGTAGCTGCAGAATTTTCGGTAGCGATTGGCTTAGCGGAAAGGGCAAACAAATAGTATGTACGAAATAAACCTTGTTCCGGATATTAAAGCGGAACTTTTGAAGAAAAGAAAAATCCAATATCTCGTAATCTTCATATGTATTTGTGTAGCGGGTGGCTGTGCGGCGATTCTTGCTGTGCTTGGCGGTACGCTCGGTACGGTTGCTGGTATTAGCAAAGCAAAGGAGTCGAAGATTACCTGCCAGATTAATGGTGGTCCATCCTGCAATGTAAGTCGTGATGGTCAGCCAATCATGCAGACTGAGAACTTGAACGAGTTGTTGACGATTCAGGATCAGATGAAGAACCTTGAGTCGCTTAACAGTGGCAAGATTCGCTTCTCGCGCGTGTTCGGTATCTTGGATATTCTCCTTTTGACGGAGAGCGATCCGGATCCGGACGAGAATAATCCATCAATTGCGATTTCCGAATTGCATACGGATTTCTCGAAAGGTGTTACGCTCAGCTTTGATGCGAAAGCTTACGATAAGGTAAACAACATCGGCTTTAGCGTTGTAGAAGCCTTCAAGAAGAATGCGAAGAAGATTTATTACGATTACGGTAGCTATATGCGCAAGGATAAAGAGACCGGTGAGTTCGTAGAAATTCCTTCCTACTGTATCTTGAAAGAGGAGCGCGATGAAGAAACCGGTATTACTTATGGTACTTACGTAAAAGGTATTCCAGGTTGCGAACTCGATATGGTCAAGAAGGTGAGCGCAAGCGAAGGTGACAACGATCTCGAAGGAGGCGAAGAGTCGGAAAAGAAAGAAGAATACGACATTTACGATTATATCGAAGAGATTGACGGCCAGGTCGGTGAGTCGATTTGCGAACGCGAGGATCTTGGTGTTGAATGCGTAAAGATTCGCCGTACTTATATCGATGAGTCCGACAAGAATCTTTACAAGGAAGGTACCGACAACCTTGCTAAAGAAGATGAAATGACCGTGAACGGATACTACTTCGAAAGTGCATGTTTGAGCTACGGCAGCGACGGCAAAATTGATGAGAAGGCAAGTCTTGAGAAATGCCCGCTTCTCTCCGAGGAAATGAAGGTTTCTCAGCCGACTCAAAGCCGTGACGATGACGGCAATATGATTGTTCGTTTCAATGCGAACGTCCCAATCAGCAGGAAGATTTTCGAGGATAGAGCAAATCATGTGACGATTATCGGGCCGACGCGCCAGAACGTTACGGATAGCTACGTCCAGATTCGTGAAATGTTCGTGAATGGGGAGGCAAACTAAAATGGCAAATAAAAAATCTAGCGAAGGCAAGGGCGCAGCTCTTGCCAAGCGCTCAAAGATCGACTCAATGCAGCGCAATATGTTTATCGCGGTCTGCTTGGCGTCGATTATCCTAGGTATTAGCGTTGTCGGTGTGATTCGCTTGGCCAAGTCAATCGGATTTTACAACAACGTGATTACTGAGCGCGATAAGGTTATCAAGGGTAATACGAAGATCCAGAACGACTTGAAGCTTTTGAAGGATAATGTTGCAAACTTGGTGAGCAATGAAAATCTTGAGTCGGTCGCGCGTTCTCGTGACGAAGAATGTATGAGTAAGTCGTCTCAGGAAATCGATAACGAAAGCTATAAGAATGCTTCGATTGAGGTTGCACGTACTTGTTCTGCTTTGCGTATGATCCCAGACGCCTTGCCATCTAGCAAGAACGTTGAAGCGACGATGGCGAGTATGAACCAGCTTTTGTACTGGTCGAACAATAGAAACGGCGTTAACTTTGAGAGCTTGAGCTCTAACGATGGTGGTAGCGCTGGTAGCCAGATTACTTCATCGGTACACGTTAGTACTGTTCGCCTAAGCTTGAAAGACGAAGCTGATAAAATTCACGGCGCACTTGCGGAGATTGAAAATTCCGTGCGTAACTTTGACATCAGCAGCGCAAACATTTCATGGAAGGGCGGGTCGATTACTAAGGGCAAACTCGAGTTTAACGCGACTTACTCCGCATACTATTCCGATACGGTTTCGCCAATGACTTATCGCCGTGCGGTTTGCGCGAAAGCCGATAGCAAAAAGTGTGTAGCCGCCGGTGGAAACTCGGTAGGTGATGAATATGGACAGCCTAAAAAAGCTAACGGTCAGGCGGTAAATCAAAATTAAGGAGCAAATATGAAAAAAACGGAGATAGCATTAATTGTTCTCATAGCTTTGATTTCGGTTGGCGTTGCTTGGGGTGTAGGCAATTTGGTTCTGAAAGATCCGGATGAAAACGTTGCTACGATTGACTATATGATGCAGATTGGCTCGACGCTTGACGAGCCGAATTCGGCAAACTTTAATTCATATGCGCCAAATCCAACGGTTGAGGTCTACATTGGTAAGTGTCCTTATGGTGAAAAGTGGGATGAATCCCAGAAGAGCTGTGTAAGCGATCTAGAAGAAGTTGAAGAAGACGAAGAATAAAATAAATAACAAAAGGTCAATATGATTCTAAATAAAGAGCAGCAGGACAAAGTTGTAGATTTGCTTGTTGCGTACGGTTTGGCTGACGTAAATGCAGTCAAAAAGACGTACGCTGAGGTGATGAAGAGCGGTCAGCCAATTCTAGCTGCTCTTAAAGCCAAAAAAATTGCGACGGATGACTGTATTCAGCATGCGACGGCGATTGCGACAAATACGCCATATGTGGATTTGCGCAATATTCGTTTTGATAAAATGGCTTTGCTGAAGATTCCGCAGGAAGTCGCGCAGCGCTCAAAGACGATTCCTTTGAAAGAAAAGGACGGTATGCTTTGGGTGGCGGTTTTGGATACCTCGAATATCCAGCGCATTGATTACATCTCGACGATGGTGAAGATGCCGGTCAAGACGGTGATGACGTCTGAGGCGGGTATTAAGAATGCGCTCGAGCAGTATGTGGCGGATTTGAAAGATGTCGACCGTGCCGCAAAGAAAGAGGAAGCGGAGAAGGGTAAGTCTGGTAAAGCGCAGACGATTACGCAGGACTCGCCGATTTCGAAGGCTTTGAGCTCGATTTTGGATTATGCAGCAAAGTCGAAGGCATCCGATATTCATATTGAGCCACTTGAAAAATCTTTGGTGATTCGCTGCCGTATCGATGGTGTTTTGCGTAAAACGATGGAATTACCGAAGTCAATTGAGCCGGCATTGGTTTCGCGCATTAAAATTATGGCGCGTTTGAAAATTGACGAGCATCGTATTCCGCAGGACGGTCAGTTCGCTGTAGTTGTGAACAATAACGAAATCGACTTGCGTATCGCGACTTCGCCGGTTGTATGGGGTGAGCAGGTAGTTATCCGTCTTTTGGATAAAAGCGGTACTTCGATGGACGTCGAGAAGATGGGTATGACCGGTCGCGCGTTGAAAGACGTGATTTCTGGTATTTCTCGTCCGAATGGCATGATTTTGACTTCTGGTCCGACTGGTTCTGGTAAGTCTACTACGCTTTACGCTTTGATTAAGAAGATTAAGAGCGACTCGATTAATATTGTGACGCTCGAGGATCCGGTCGAGTACAAGATGGATGGTGTGAACCAGATTCAGATTAATAACGATGCTGGTTTGACTTTCGCGTCGGGTTTGCGTTCGATTTTGCGTCAGGACCCTGACGTAGTAATGGTTGGTGAGATTCGCGATGCGGAAACGGCAAACTTGGCGGTTCAGGCGGCTTTGACGGGTCACCTAGTGTTCTCGACATTGCACACGAACTCGGCGGCAGGTATTTTGCCTCGTCTTTTGGATATGGGCATTGAGCCGTTCTTGATTGCGTCGACTTTGAATACGGTCATTGGTCAGCGTCTTGTGCGCCGTGTTGGCGAGCGTCGCGAAAGCTATCAGTCGAATGATATGGAAACGGCGATGATTAAGGAAATCGTTGGTGATATTTTGCCGAAGACAGCTGGTGACGTGCCGGAAGTGAGCGAAACGCTGGGCTACAAGGGCTTGCCGGTAGCAAGTTCGAACAGCTTTACTTTGGTGAAGGGTATCGAAACAGAAGAACAGCCTGGCGGTTATCAGGGGCGTGCTGGTCTTTATGAGACGATTGCGATTGATGATGATATTCAGAAATTGATTGTGGCTCGCGCGACATCTGGTGATATTATGCGCGTAGCAAGAATGAAGGGTACTGTCACGATGCGTCAGGACGGTACTTTGAAGGCATTGTCTGGCATTACGACAATGGAAGAAGTGAACCGCGTCGCATCTGATTTGGCGTAGTGTTTTTCTTTGTATTCCGTTTATGCTATCCTTAGGATAAGGGTAAAAATACACAGATCGAAAAGAAGGTCATATGAAAAAGAGAATAATTGGAATCAAGAAAATATCTTGTGTAGTTTTTGTTGCATTATTAACAATTTATGGCTTTTGTTTAGCGAATGGTCGAGTAAAGGTTTCGGCTGAAGAAAATGGCTACACAAAAGTCGGGAGCGAGCCAAAGCTATACGACACAATTGCTGGTCTTACAAAAGGTAGATTTCCTTCTGAATATAGCGATACGGGTAATGACCTTAGGAAATCTGGCATATACACGCTAGACGAGCATGCTGATGACCAATATCCGGTGTATTTTTATAAGGGTAACAGGAGATATGTTTACAATCATGTGCGTTTTGCCGGCTTTTGTTGGATGGCGGTTCGAACAACAACGAACGGCGGCGTAAAACTGCTTTACAATGGTCCGCTAACGGACAAAGGAAAATGCTCTGACGGCTTACAACAAGAACATAGTCGAATTGGTTTGAGCGTCTATAATGATGAGACATCGGGCCTAGAAAAAGTGGGCTATATGTATGGCGATGGCGGCAGTATTCCGACTGTTAATATCAAGAGCCATGTGTATCGGAGCCATAACGGTGAAGTGTTTGGTAATAGCGTAGAATGGGATGGGACTAAATATACGCTAGTAGACACGGTTGTGCCTGGATATATCAATGGGACTACTTCGACGGCGGCGGAAGTCAGAGTTTATGCAACGCATCACTATACTTGCGCTTCGACGAGTACGACTTGTGAAACTGTGTATTACTTATACAATGTGGGCGGCAATGCAAAGGTGTTGTCGAACGGTTTGACGCACGAAGACATTACCGGGGATATTTTTAGCGGCTACGAGCATGATTCTACCGTAAAGGCGATGGTGGATAATTGGTATGCCGAAAATATGCTGGATTATACATCGCAGCTCGAAGATGCGATTTATTGTAACGACAAGACATTATTGGACGGTTCGTTGGCTTCGAATAACGCGCCGTTATCGTATGGCCCTACAACTGCGTATCATGACGGTCCATTTGTCTCGAAGGGGCGAATGAATAAGGCTGAGTATTCGGTAGATTGTCCAAACGTGCGCGATTCGTTTACCGTAAGCAGCGAAAACGGTAACGGTCAACTGACTTATCCAGTCGGCTTGCTGACGATGGATGAAGCGCGTTTAGCTAATCTTGACAGCATGACTTCTGGCTATATTTCGATGTCGAGCGGCTCGTCTTATGTTACGACCGAATTCTGGTCGATGTCGCCATATGATGTCGCTTCAGGCTCTTTCTATGGCACGGTATTTTTGATTGCTAGGACGGGCATTGGTGGTGATTTTAATGCGGGTTCGTATAAAACTACGGCGTCGGTGAGGCCGGTAGTGACAGTAAATAGCGATGCGCTGGTTTATTGTGGTAAGGGCACCATGGAAGAGCCGTACGCGCTTGCGGATGAGTATTGTGATCATGTCTATATTCAAGATAGTGATATGTATAAGGCGTTGCGCGATTGCGATTTGGAAAAATGTCCGGAATTGAGACGAGATGCGCATTTTGGCGATGACGAGCAAATGATTAGACTGTCGTCTAGGGAAAATGTTTTTGATTTGAATCTTGATAATAATAATTTGAAAGACGTGAGCGATTTGGCTGCATTCACGAAACTGCAGAATCTGAGCTTGCGAAATAATCACATCGAAGATATCGAGCCACTACTACAGTTTACGGAGATGAGAAGTACGATAGAGCTGGCGAATAATAACATTCTGAATACAGATTTGATCGAGGATATTTGTAATGCGCGCGTAGAGTATTTTTATACTTCGCGAGATAGTCCGGAATATGTGCCAGAATTGTGCGCGGATGGCAGCTATGAAGGAGCGCTGAATTTGGCGTTTGATTGGATAACGAACCAGAGTCTAGAAGATACTTTCGATGATGACGAGTATGATTTGCCTAGTACGATGTGGGTGGCGCGTCTATTGTCCGAGATGATTTTTGACTATCGGCCGACAGGCGATGAAGAAGAGTGCGATCCGGCGATTGAATGGTGTTACGAGTCAGAATATAATCGCCAAAGAGAGATACCGGCGATTATGCTTTCGCAGTATTTCGAGGGTGGCATAAAGCCGGAAGATTTGCTGTATATTGAAAACGCGACGCTTGAAAAAGGCGATGACGGCGACAAATTGCATATCTCGGATATCACGAAAAATGCTGTGTTGTCTTATCGGATTGGTTGGAAAATGCTTTTCGGCGATGCTTGGGATGAGTTTGAAGATGAAGTGAAGGCTGATATTATTCGGCGCAATGGTGGTAATGAAGAGTATTGGGATATCGCGACGATTATTTTGCGCACAACACATGCTCCGTTGCCAGATTCGCCGACAAAGGAAGAGTCGTTGCCTGAGGTGAAAGATCGGCAAATATCATCTGAGTCTTCAGTGCAGGAGAAGGTAATTGAGGCCGTAAACTCGTTGTTGCCGAAGTTGCCGCAGACCTTTGATGATATAGCGATTGCTGTTGTTGGTTTAGCGGCGGCGCTACTTGGCGGATTTGCGATTTATAAGGCTTTTAGTAAAAGATAATTCTTAGGATATATCGAGAGAGTATGGCGAGCTGGCGCTCGCCATATTGCTCGGGCGTCGTCTCGGAAATATAAATGCAAGCATTTCTATTTCGCTCGGCTCCTACGAGCATCGAACTCTCGCGAGAGTTCTCCAGTCTTACCAACAAAAAATAGCCTCTTGGCTATAATTTGGTGCGGGTCGAGAGAGAGCGCTTTTCGGCTTTCGCCTCAAAGCTTTCGCATGGGGCGTCGTCTCGGAAATAGAAAAGTAAACTTTTCTGCTTCGCTCGACTCCTACCATGCGCGAACTACGTTCGCCTCTCTGTGCGAACGTGCGAAAGGTAACAAAAATAACGACCAGATGGTCGTCCTTTTTGTTACTGGTGCGGGTCGAGAGAGTCGAACTCTCGTGTTGAGTTTGGAAAACTCACATAATAACCGTTATATGAGACCCGCAAATTTTTATACTGCATGGGGTGGGTAAAAGGGTTCGAACCTTCGACCTTCGGTGCCACAAACCGACGCTCTAACCAGCTGAGCTATACCCACCATACAATTTAAAATAAAGCAAAACAATGCTTCTTTGTCTATTATATCAGATGTCGCGCTATTTCGCAAAGCCGATTAGGTAGGCTAAGTAACCAAGTCCACCACCGGCAGCAATGACGAGCAGCGCAATAATAGTCCAGAGCCATCCGGATTTACCTTTTGGATCTTCGGTAACGACGTGCTTTTTCTCGGCTTTTGCCTTGGAGCGAGTTGGGCTTTTTTGGCTGTAAGTGTTCTTAGTGCTTTCAATGCTCGAGGCGCTAGATTGCTGAGAATTCTTGCCGAGAGGTGTTTTTTCGACCTTGGTATCTGTCAAAAATGGGGAACGACCGCCGATTGAATAGTTGTCGGCATTTGGCGCGGCCTCTGGTTTGACTTTTGGCGCGGCTGGCTGTGGAGCCTTTTCAATGACCGCGGTAGGAGTTTCAGTACGCTTGACTGGCGTTAGAGCTGGCGCGGCAGCTGGTCTTGCGGCTGGTTTTGCCGCGACTGCGGCCGGCTTTTGAGTAACAACACGAGTGGCGGTGCGATACTGCGGCATACTAGCAGTAGTTGTCTTGGTGGCAACTAGGCGAGCAGTAGGTTTTTTCGCGACTGGAGTGGCGGCGCGTTGCATAACTGGCGCGGCCGGTCTTTGAACAGCCGCATTCGGAATCAAGCGTGGAGCTTTTGGCGCAACGGCTGCTGGTGCTGCAGTAACTACTTGGCGCGGAGCGGCTGCTGGGCGGCGCACAAAATCCATGTAATGATGCGCGGTTTTTGGTTTCGGCGCAGGGCTTGCTACTGGTGCTTGACGGCGGACAGCAACTGGCTGTGGCGCGACTGTCTTGGCTGGAGCTTTTTGTGTTTTAGGCGCAACATGCTTAGCCGCAGGTTTTGGGGCTGTGGCTTTTTTGCTAGAGCGGGCTTTGATCGCCTCAGTAACTGCTTTATCTAACTCGTCGTAATCGATATTATCGCTCATTAATTTTACCTTTTGCTGTCTCTACGATAGCACAAAATGAATCTGCTATCAAACTAGCGTTGCCAATTAAGAGACCGTCTATGCCAGGAATGCTCAGATAGCCGCCGGCTGTGTCTTTATTGACGGAGCCGCCATAGAGAATTGAGATTTCTTCTGCGGTGTCTTTGCCGTAAATTTTCGAGATGTGTTTGCGAATGAGATCGGACGCTTCTTTGATGTCGCCTGGATTGGCCGGGCGGGCGCCTTTGTTGCTAGAAATTGCCCAGACTGGTTCGTAAGCAATAATAACTTTGCTTATGTCTTCTTCGCTGACGTAATGAAGGCCACCGGCGAGTTGCGAATAGATTGATGAAGCGGTTTCGTGATTGCGGCGCTCAATAGCGGTTTCGCCGATGCAGAGAATTGGGGTAAGGCCGTTGCGAATAGCGGCGGCGACTTTTTCGCCGATTTCTTTGTCGGTTTCATGGAATTTGTAACGGCGCTCGGAGTGTCCGCAAATGGCATAGTCGACAAAGCCGCGTAGCTGCGTAACGGAAACTTCGCCGGTGTAGGCGCCATAATCGTTTTGGTTGAAGTTTTGCGCGGCAAGTTTGAATTGGCGGCGATTGATTTGCAGGCTAAGTGACTGCAAAGAGATAACGGATGGGGCTAGAATAATCTGCATATCGCGTGGGATGTGGTCGATGCGATCCTGAAGACGATGTAAATAAAGGCTGGCTTCACCTGGCGTGAAGTTCATTTTCCAGTTTGCGATAATATAAGTTTTTCTAGCGCTAGTCATAGTGTTATTTTAGCATATTTTGCTTATGCTTTGGCATCGAAGGCAACAAAAAGTCGCCCGGATGGGGGCGACTTTGCGGTCGTTATTCCGTGACGCCAAGAATACCGCGAAGGGCATAGGCGGTATCTTCGTGCGAGCGGACGGTGATCGTATCGACGCCCATTTCGACGACCGGATAGTCATTGCCGCCGGGCTGAGTCATATCGCCAAAGTAGAGGACTTCTTCCTTGGAGACGTTGAGTTCTTCGAGTAGATGAGTCATGCCGAATACTTTGTTTGTGCCAGGTATGAAGGCGTTGATAGATGTGGTGCCGCCGATTTCGTAATCGAATTCTGGAGCGAGTTCTTTGCAGCGCGCGACGATTTTTTCGCGCTTTTTGCAATCTGGATCCCAAGCGTACTTGGCTTCGGTGCCAGCTTTTTGGCCAAGGGCAGAGAAAGTGACCTGCGAGAGGCGATTCTCGATAATCTCGTCTCCTTCGGCGACCTTATCTTGCTCCCAGAGGTCGAGTTCGCGGGCGGCTTGCTCGATAGTCTCGGTGATTTTCTTGACTTGTTCGTCGGATAGTGGATAGTTGTAGACTTGCTTCCAATAAGCACGATCGTACTGGTCGCCAGATGGTTCGTATCGATAATATTGGGTGCCCTGAGCGACAAATAGATGCAAATGCGATAGCTGCTCGGTCGTTGCGCCATTTTCGACGAGGCGGTCGACGATTTGGATAAGGAATTGGTCGAATTTTTGACCGGAGATTGGTGCGATTTCGTAATGATTTAGACAGCGAATAAGAAGCTCGGCGATTTCGTCTGGAATCGGCGTCTTAGCAATATTGAGCGTCTGATCGATGTCAAATGATAATACTTTTTTCATGTTAATCTCCTTGTACTATATGAGTATTTTACACGACTTGGTGGAAGTTTTAAAGATATGGGAAAGCCCCCGCTAGGCGGGGGCTGTGTGCGAGAAAGCGTTGCGAAGTGTTGGTGCGGATCAGGGCTGAGTGCCTGTGAGTGCGGCGTAAGCCTGCTCAAACATGTCCCAGCCTTCCTGATATGCCTGCTTGGTAGCCGGATCGACCGGTGCGGGTGCGGGTGCAGGTGCGGGTGCAGGTGCGGGTGCGGGGCTCGGTGCGGGTGCAGGTGCAGGTGCGGGAGCCGGTGCGGGTGCGGGTGCAGGTGCAGGTGCAGGTGCAGGTGCGGGAGCCGGTGCGGGTGCGGGTGCGCCAGCAGCGCAGCACTTCGGCTTCATTGCCGCATACCACGCATTGACGTCGTCCTTGACGTCGTCGGGAACGGCTGTCAGCTTTGCGCCGACGAGGCCGGGCTTCAGGAAGAAGCCGATGCCGTCATCCTGAGGGAGGCCGCCATTCTCGATTTTTCTGTAGTTCGCGTAGTTGTCCTTGAGCTGCTGCTGCAGCCACTTGGCTGCCTCGATCAGATCAGCGACCTTGACCTTGCTGGGGTCATCCGGCATTTCGATGCGGACGGAGTCCGGGGTGATGCCGCTGGTGCTTTCGGAGAAGACTGCGATGCACTCGGACTTGCGAGCGTCCTGTGCGGGGGTCAGTTTGCCGAGTTCGACGATTTTGCCGTCGACAGCGATTCCTGTGAAATCATTGATAGCCATAATGTACCTCATCTTTCTCCCCTTGCGGGGTGGTTGGATTTTGGGCCGCGCAGAGCGGTCGTTCTTCTTTGGCCCCGGATCGGGAAAACGCTTTCTGCGGGCCGTTAAACGCATTAGTGGGTGGAAATAATGCGCTTGACGGCCCGAGAAAACGGTGAGGTAATATCACTTCGTTTGCTTCTCGTTAAGGTGCAGATACGTGCAATATGTGCGCGTATGGTGTAATAATAGCATAGATTGCTAAAAATGTCAATAGAAATTACATAAAAATTATGTTTTTCAATAAAAAAATACCCCATTTTGGGGTATTTGTTAGATCTTGGGCTACTTAACGAGAGCGAACTTGTTTTTGCCGCGTTTGATGAGGCTTGGAGCGGCAAGGTCGCAATCTTCGGTGATTTTGGCGCCGTTAACAGAGATGGCGTTGCCGGAGAGAAGTTTACGCGCTTCGCCTTTACTACTGGCGAGTTCGGTGGCGACTAGGACGTCGACGAGCTTGCCTGGAGCGGTAGTAGGGAAGGATTTGGCGAGAAGTTCAATATCGTTTGAATCCAACTCGGAAAGATCCTGCTCTTTACCGAAGAGAAAATCGGTAAGTTTTTCAGCTTGCTTGGCGGCTTCGCTACCGTGGACGACCTCTGTAACGAGATAGCCGAGGCGCTTTTGGCCATAGCGGGCAGCCGGATTTTCGTTGTGCTTGGCGAGAATTTCGTCGAGTTCTTCTGGCATGACGAAGGTGAAGTACTTGAAGTACTCTTCGAGTGCGTCGTCAGATTGGTTGAGCCAGAACTGGTAGAAGTCGAAAATACTGGTCTTGTCGGCGTCGAGCCAGACGGCGTTGCCTTCGGATTTGCCGAATTTGCGGCCGGTGACCTTGTCGATGATGAGCGGGCAAGAATAGGCATCGGCTTTGGCGTTCTCGAGACGCTTGATTAGATGGATGCCGCTAGTGCAGTTGCCGTACTGATCGGCGCCGCAGAGCTGCAAATCGACGTTGTGCTCGCGGAAAAGATGCAAGAAATCGTAGCCCTGAATGAGAGTGTAGCTAAACTCGGCGTAGCTGATGCCGGAGCCGCCTTCGCCGATGCGTTTTTGGACGAATTGGCGATCGAGGAGCTGAGTCATACTGAAGGCTTTGCCGATTTCGCGCAGGAATGGCAAGAATTTGACCTGACTAAACCAGTCGTAGTTGTCGAGGATTTTGGTGTCGGCAGGCGAATGTGTGACGCGAACGATTTGCTTGGCGAGAGCGGCTTTGTTGTGCTCGATTTCGTCGAGACCTTTGAGGTCGCGCTCGACGGTGTCTTTCGGATCGCCGATTTGGCCAGTAGCGCCACCAACAAGATAATACGGAGTGTAGCCGTGGCGGACGAAGCAGGCGCACATCATAAGGGCAGCAAGGTGGCCGATATGCAGAGAATCGGCGCTAGGATCGGTGCCCCAATAGAAATTGCGCGGAGCTTTGTCTAAGTCTGATACGTTTTCTAATGTGTGTTCGGCAAAAAAGCCGCGCCACTGGAGCTCTTCGGATAATTTCATAGATTTAATTATATAACAGAGAAGAGTAAGCGTCAAAAAATGCCCCGCGCTGGCTGCGCGGGGGTGGGTTGCATCCGAGAATTGCTGAAGGTTCAGTAGGGCCGGCGCGTGGAGACGTGGCCGTGACTGAACCAGTACAGAGCGCTGCAGTTGCCGTTGGGGTTTCTGTGTTCGTCCACAATTTTCCGACCCGTGATGATGGTCAAGATGCTTTCGACGATGGTGTCGACGTCAGTGGCGGGACCTTTGCTGCCAGTAACATCGATGCTGATCTCGGCGGGCGTGGTATTGCGAATGCCTGCCGTGATGTGCGTGAAACCCTCATTGATGAAAACCTGGACGAACTCGCGGATTGCGCCGCGGAGCGTGGTGTGGTCCACGGTGTCCAGTGCTTCGTCGATGCTGGTGCCGTTGGTGTCGGTGGCGTTGGTGCAGATGGAGATATCGTAGCTCGAGGGACCGAAGAAAAACCGGCCGGTCACTTCGGGCTTGCGGTCGTCGATGATGCAGCCGTAGGCGGCTTCGAACGACGACCCGATTTTGGTTTTGCGATCGATATTCTTCATGGCGAATGTTCCTCCTTTGGAAGGTGGATGGTTTGATCGGGATTCTCGGGTAAAGTGCAACCGCGATATATTGTAACATATTCTGTGTTTTGCGTCAAGATGTGTTAGAATGGAAATATGGGCTCGTCGTTCAACGGATAGGACATATCCCCTCTAAGGATACAATGCTGGTTCGATTCCAGCCGGGCCTACCATACATAAACCGCCGTTGGGCGGCTTTTTGTCGGGCATTTCGGGTGGCTTATGGAGAATGTAAAAGAAAAATTGACGTTTTGTCTTTTTGAGAAAAGATGGAATAATATGGACGGTTTTGAGATGTATAAGAGAGATTTTTGGTAGACAATATTTTTCGTTTTAGACAAATCGTCAATTATTGATGGACATTTTGCATAAGTAAGGGAAATGGAAGATGAAAAGGAGAGAAGGCGGGGGATTTGGGCATGAAAATAGCCCGCATGAATGCGGGCTGAGGAAACTTAGAGATTAGAGTTCGACCTTGAGACAGCTTTTTCTGTTCCAGTTGCGGATGGTTTCGCTGAGGTTGAGACTCTTGCCTGCTTTTGCGATGACGTTCTGGATGAGGCGCATGGTTGTAGCGTCGACGTCGTTGGTGGTGCAGGGGAATGACGACTCGACTGTCACGCGCTTTTTGTCGACTTCGACCGACATATGGCGGGGAAACATGCCGTGTGCGTCGCGGGTTAGCACAACAAGATGAATGTAGCGGCCGCGATGAATGCACTCGGAAACAAATGCAACGATGTCAGCCTCGCTCATCGCGATATTGTAGTGCTGAATGCATCCGTTGTCGGGGGCTTCGGTGTACTTGTATTCGCCGTTGTTGTGTCTGACCCAGAGCAGGCCAGAATCGGGCGACCAGTCGCCTTTTCTGCGAGTGAAGCTGAAAGCTCCGGACGGATTGCTTTTTGGGCCACCGGCATAGTCGAAGGTGTCGACTACAGTTGCGGTGGGCTCGGGCTTTTTCTTACCAAAAATACGCATGAGTTTTCCCTCCTTAAATGGTTGAAATGGGATGGCAGGATACTCTCTAAGTAAAAGAGCTATCTTCGTTGGAAGATGCATATATTATGCTACTTTTGGGCGAAAAAGTCAATAGGAATGAAAGGGCTTGCTCGTGCTTATTTGTGCTATAATAGGGTTACAAATAAGCGAGTAAAACAAAAATGAAAATGTGGAAAATTGTGCGAGCGTTCGGTTTTTTGTCGATGGCGGCATCGATCGGGCTCTTGATTTTGCGCGCGGTGTGGTTGCGCGGTTTTGTGCAGGAAGGATGCGTGACGAATTGCGCGATAGGATTATCCGAAGCGACGGTGGCGGCCTTGGTAGGCTTACCTTTCGTGCTGGGGATGCTTTGCTTGGCGATGTCGCGCGAAAAAGTGCGCGTACGATAAGCTTGAGCCGATTGACTTTTTGGTAGTTTTGTGATATAATTTAGGTATATTGGCCGACTCGAGAAAAGAGGCGGCGGGAATTTTAGTGTATGGCAGAACGCGAAAAAACAATTATTGGACGTGATACGACGGTAAAGTTTATCGGCGAAGTCGCAGGTGTGCCGGCAAAAGTTGATACTGGCGCAGACAGCTCGGCGGTATGGGCGACCGATATTTTTGTTGATAAAGAACATCGCCTACACTTCAAACTGTTCGGCAAGGGTTCGAAATATTACACTGGCGTAGAGCATATCGCGGAAGAATACACGGTTGCGTCGACGCGCAGCTCATTGGGTAATTCGATGATAAAATTCCGCGTAAAGATGCCGGTGCGGATTGGTGGTCGCAGGGTAAATGCGACATTTGGTTTAAGCGATCGCTCGTTGCACGTGTACCCGATTTTGATTGGACGCCGTACTTTGCACGGTAAATTCTTGGTTGACGTACAGAAAAAACGTGTTGGGCTAAAAAATAAAAAGGAAAAATCGCAACATCTGAATTCGGAATTGAAAAATGATCCTCGCAAATTCTTTGAAAAGTATTTTAATTAAAATATGACAGTACGCGATTATTACGTGGCGCATTTTGACGAGCTGACCGAAGCGAAGCAGTTTCACTTGGCAACGCGCTTGAAGAATTGGTTTAGAACGTCGGAATTTGATGATTTTTTGGCGGCGCATGAGCCGAGCCATGACTTAGCGGCGGTGTTGGTAAACGATGACTTTACGCATGTTAATTTCATCGATGAGCGACGGCCGTTTTTTGAGAAATATAAGGGGATTTATGCGCTGGAGGCGACGTTGTTTCGGATGCTGCATTT
>CAMMYO010000019.1 GCA_946527885.1 uncultured Candidatus Saccharibacteria bacterium | reverse complement strand
ATACCGAACCAACTTGCTACATTGAGCGGCGACTGCGAAAAATTAATAATGCCGTCAATTGCATACTTAAACAGGCCCCAAAAACTCCACTTTGTCTTGCCGGCCACACGCTCCGTGTTTTTGTATGGCAGCCAGTAAGTCTCAAAACCGACCCATCCGAAAATACCCTTCGAAAAGCGATTATACTCAGTCATCCCAACAATCGCATCGACCATATCGCGCTTCATCATGCGAAAATCACGCGCGCCATCCATAATCTCCGCATCGGAAATCTTATTAATCAAAGCATAGAAACGACGCGCAAACCAACTCCGAATCGGCGGTTCGCCTTCGCGATTCTCGCGACGAGTCGCCACGCTATCATACTTGCCTTCGCGCAAAATCTTCACCATCTCTGGCAGCAGAGCAGGCGGATCCTGCAAATCTGCATCCATCACCGCCACATAATCACCGCTCGCATTACAAAAACCGGCGTACATCGCCGCTTCTTTGCCGAAGTTTCGCGAAAACGACAAATAATGCACATGCACATCTTTTTTTCCGAGCACACGCAATAGCTTCAGCGTTCTATCTTTTGAGCCATCATTCACAAAAAGCAGCTCATAATCACATTTCATGCCCGCCAAGACCTTCGTCACTTCATCGTAAAACAACGGCAAGGCCTCCTCTTCGTTAAAGCAGGGCACAATAATTGAAATTTTCATACTGTCCTAATTATAGCTACATAAAAGCCAAACCGCAAAGCAGCTACCCCTAAATCGCTAGTGCCCGTATCTTACGCGGGCTGCATTATTCCATGTTTTTGTCGTCCTGCCACCAGTTTTGTCCGCCATCCTTTTCTGCGCATCCGGATTATCATAAAAAACTCCATCACGCGTCTCACCAAAACCAAACTCACCACAATCCAAGCGCGCCCCAAAACGCTGTGCCAATGCGCTCATACTCGCTATCTGCTCATCATAAGACAGCGCTGAGTCATCAATTCGCACATCACGACCATCATGATAAACCTGTGGCATTGATTCCGTTTCGTTCTTGCGATAATCATGGAAAGATATCACGTCAATCAGCTGTCCATCTATACCTTGTTCGTCCTGAAGCTCTTGGATCCTATTGCAGACGGTCTGTATCCACTCGGGGTCATAAAATGCCGTACCCGCCAAAGAACACCGCAACTCCGGATAGCTCTTCTTTAATTCGGACGCAGCCGCGAAATACATTTCCGCATACTCCTTCGGATCGCACACTGCACTAAAGTCTGGAGCATTGCGCTCGAATGGTTTAGCGGCTCCCCATGTCGTCTCGCGCGACACATTTGTCTCATTGCCAAACTCCAATACTAGGCCGTGACCGTTCTCAGCCCCGCTCTCCGCAACGAATTCCTTGCACATTTCTATATAAGTCCGCAGAGATTCACCACTTGGATATTGCGATCCATCTTCTGCTCCGAATTTCGGATAATTCATTACGACCGTAAAATCCGAAGCTAAAGGCCCACTTTCCACTTCTTTTCGACGGCGAGCCTCCACAATCGACCGCACAATCCCCATCGAAATCGGCTCAAATTTCTGCTCAGAATCCGGATTAAAAAACTCCGAAGAGAAGGGCGATGCTGGCCCATACGGATGAATACGACAGGCCTTGCCTTCTTCAATCAGCGGCATTATTTCTTCATCGAACACCGCTTGCTTCGCCATCTCTGCTTGGTAAGCCGCGCTCACTATTTGCGCCAATTCATCATCAGACATCGTCATTGCACGAGACGAAAGCTCTGCGTTTTCTGCCATACTTAATGCCTGTCTCTGTTCGGCAGCTGATGCATTTATGAGTCGCAAAACCCGTGCGCTCGGAATTTCATTATCGGTAATATTTATGCCGCCAGTCGGGCATTCTCTCACGAACTCCAAATCCGCCTCGCGCGCCGCCTTCATGTCGCGCGTCAAAGTATCGCCAGAATCTCCACTCTCGCCTTTATCAAATCGCCGTTTTTCCTCTTCGTACCTTTGGCGTGCCTTCTGTCCGTCATAAGGAGGAACGTCGGTCATCGCCTCTACCCACTCTTTATGAGTACCTTGGCGTTCGCCTGATTGTTCGGCATTTTTTTGCGGAAACTGATCTTTCATACTAAACAAAATATATCATAAGCGAGGACACCTCGACGGTTTATGTTAAACTAATAGATATGAACATAACGGTTTTAGGTGCAGGCGCTTTCGGAAAAGCTCTAGGAAAAGTATTGGTCGATAACAATCATACAGTCAATTATTATGACCCGTTCGTTTATCCTGATTACACGCTAGAAGCTGCCACCTTTAATGCCGAAGCTATCGTAGTCGCCGTGCCGTCAAATGTTTTGCCGGACATGATGCTAACCTATCCAAACAATTTGCGCAGTTTGCCGACCATTATCGCTACCAAGGGTCTTCGCGATTTGACCGTCTTTAAAGATTTCTCACTACTCTCCGTCATTTCAGGCCCAGCTTTTGCGCAGGAAATTCTCGACGGCAAGTCCGCCACTTTGACCGCATCCGATCCGTTCGTGCTCAACATCTTCCAGAACGGCCAAATCTTCATCGAACTCTGCGACGATGTCAACGGCATTCTCATGTGCGGCTCGCTCAAAAACATCTATGCCATTGGTGCCGGCTTCCATAGCGAATCCGAAAACGAAGTCGCCGCTCTTGTCGCGCATGCACACAATGAAACCGAGCGCTACCTCAGCGACCATGGCGCACAGGGCTCAACCGCCAACTACGCCTGCGGCCTCGGCGACCTTATCTTGACCTGTACAAGCCCAACCTCGCGCAACTTTACCTGCGGCCAACGTCTCAAAAAGGGCGAAAAACTCTCCAAAATTCTCGAAGATCTCAAGACGGTCGAAGGCGTCAATGCGCTCAAAGAAATCGACAATATTAAACGCTACCCAATTCTCGCCGAAATCGCCAATCTCGTGAGGTAATCATGGAATTCGAAAACGCCTACAACCATCTAAACGACGCTCAGCGCGCCGCGGTCGACCATATCGATGGTCCACTTTTAGTCATCGCCGGTCCAGGTACCGGCAAAACTCAGCTACTCTCCGTACGCGTCGCCAACATCCTCAAGCAAACCGATGCTAGCCCAGAGAATATTCTTTGTTTAACATTTACCGAAACCGGCGCCAGCAACATGCGACATCGTCTCGCAGACTTCATCGGCCCAGAAGCTTACAAAGTCCAAATTCAAACTTATCACGCATTCGGTTCGTATCTTTTGCAGGAGCATCGTCCAGACCTCAGCGCAGCAATCGACGAGCTTGAACGCTTTACGCTTATTCGCGATATTCAAGCCCATCTCAATCCAACCGATATTTTATACCCAGAATATATCACAAATGATATAATCGCAACGATTTCCGATCTCAAAGCCGCCACTTTAACGCCAGACGACATTCGTCAAATCGTACAGCGCAACGAAACCGACACGGCGCTAATCTACTCAAGCATCGAAGAAGATATCAATTCCACAAACGGTCTCCGCTGGCCAAAAGCCCGCGAAGTTTACGGTCGCATCCTTGAAAGTATCAAGATTTTTGTCGAACGCGACGATACGCCGGAATATATCTGCAAGCATGTCGAGCCGATCGCTAAAATCTATTACCGCAGTCTCGCCGAAGCTATTCTAACCGAAGAATCCGCCGACAAGCCAAGCACTAAATCACTCGGCGCATGGCGCAAGAAATTCTTCAAAAAAGACGATCATGACCGATTTGTTTTTAGCGACAACATCGCCAATAAGAAACTTCTCAGTCTCACTCATATCATGGAAGAATATAGCCGTCGTTTGACCGAGCAGGGCTTATTTGACTATGACGACATGATTTTGAACTCAATTGACCTACTCAAGAACGATGACGAAAAACGTTTCAATGCCCAAGAACGTTTTCAGTATATTTTGCTGGACGAATTCCAGGACACTAACGACGCCCAGGCACAGCTCGTCTCGCTCTTGACTGACAACCCAGCCAACGAAGGTCGCCCAAATATCATGGCAGTCGGCGATGACGATCAGGCCATCTACGGCTTTCAAGGCGCCAATACTTCAAACTTCTTCGATTTCGACGAAAAATACCATCCGAAGCATATTTTCCTTACCAAAAATTATCGCTCCGGCAAGGCAATTCTCGACTTCGCCCACAATATCATCGAGCAGAGTGACGATCGTTTTTGCAAGTCACCGAACGTAAATATCGACAAGCGCATTTCAGCCGAAAATCCACCAGCACAAACCAACATCGAGCTACGCGAATTTAAAGCCTATCAGGAAGAATACTCTTTCATTGCGCGCAAAATTCATCAGCTTATCGCTGCCGGCACGCCGGGCAACAAAATTAGTATCATTGCGCCGAAGCACAAATACCTCGTTTCGCTCCTGCCATATCTCCACTCGCTCGAAATTCCAGTATCGTATAGTCGCCGCGAAAACATTCTCGAAACTCCAGAAATTTGTACTATTATCGATTTTTGCAATCTTCTCGTTGCACTAAATACTTCGCCACTCGCCGCCAATCAGTATTGGTTCCGCATCTTATCACTACCATGCTGGAAGCTCGCACCAAAGGATATCATTGGTGTTATTCAGGCCGCCAAGGCTAACAAGCGCACCGTTATCGAAGAGATGTTCGAGCGCGAAGACATGCAAGAAATCGCCAACTACTGCACCGAGCTCGCTGCCAAAATCGACCATTTTTCAGCCGAATATATCATAAATGATATAATTGCGCGATTATTTGCCGAATCCGATAATTACGAACTGTTCAGTAATCTCAATACTTTACGCGACATGCTGTCGACAAAATGCACACGTTCGGTCGGTCCAAAGTTCAATCTTCATGACTTTATTTCTACTATCAACGCTTATCAGACCGCCGAAATGTCCATCCTAAATAAGTCACCGTATCACGAATCGGACACTGCTGTACAGCTTCATACCGTCCACTCGTCCAAAGGTCTCGAGTTTGAGCATGTCTTTATGATTGCCTGCGACAATAAAAACTGGAGCGACGCAAAGGGCAATACAGATAAGTTTACTTTGCCACGCAACCTCGAGCATATTCGCCACACCGGCGACAGCGCCGCTGAAAAGATTCGCGTTCTTTTCGTCGCAATTACTCGCGCCAAGGCCAACCTGTATCTTACTTATAGCCTTTCGGATTTCGCCGGCCATGAATGTGACCGCCTCAAATATCTTGATATTCGCGAAGTAAAAGACGGCGACAAAGAATATAGCGCCAGTCGCATCTTGCCGGAAGAATTCGCCAAAGTTATCCCATCGGATGCTGACGACATTGCGCCAGAAGATATTGCGCCAGACAAATGGTTTGACGATTACCTGCCGAGCGACGAAACTCGCAAAAACCTACTCAAGCCATACGTCGAGCATCTCCGCCTATCGCCGACTCATCTCAATACTTTCATTGATCTCGAGCACGCTGGCCCCGAAGAATTCTTGCGCCGTTATGTCATAGGCGTGCCAGGCGAGAGCAGTTTCGCAATCAAGTACGGTGTTTTCATCCACGAAGTCATGGACGAGATTAACCGTGAGAAATTAAGCGACGAACAAGCGCTCGAGCGTTTCCGCGCCAAAATTAACGATGCAGATGCCGAAGACGACGAAAAAGAAACAATGCTCTTGCGCGCCGAAACCGAGCTACCACGCTTCTTGGCTGAACGCGGCGACCAACTTCGCCAAACCAAAGCCGACAGCGAACGCAGCTTCTTCTCAGAAAACATCGTTATCGGCTCTACGCCAATTACTGGCAAAATCGACCGTATCGAAATTGACGAAGACAACAAAACCATCACGGTCGCAGATTTCAAAACCGGCCGACCAAAAACCAAATGGAGCACCGTCGACTCGACCTTCACCTACAAAATCCAGCTATATTTCTACAAATTCCTTATCGAAGGTTCGCGCGAATACGCCAACTACAAGGTTATCGGTGGACGCCTCGATTACATCGCAGCTGACGACGAAGGGAGAATTCATAGCCTCGAGTTGCAATTCAAGGACGACGAAGCCGCCAGAATCCGCACCCTCATCGATGCAGTTTACCGCTCGATTATTAATCTTGATCTGCCAGACATTAGCGAATTCGCCAAACTTAGCAGCAAGAACAAAGCTTTCTGCGACAGCCTCATCGAACAGTAACAATAAAAAATCTCCGCTCGACAGAACGGAGATTTTATTTTTTAGCGGCCATCTTTGTGGCGAGCGTGCTTGCGCTTGTCGCTATGCTTGTGATTATTGTTGCGATTCAACTTAGCAACTTTTACTGACTTTGCCATATCCTTTAGCATAACACAAAAATGCAATTTTTCCAAATCATAACCGCATTGACATTTTTGCATAAGTATGATATAATAGTACTGATAGGTTTCTCCGATATGCGAGAGCTTGTTCATTTTCATTCAGAATGTCCATTCCGTGAATTCGAAAGGAGTTTTCTTATGTTATCTTACGATGATGATTACTTTGGCAATCTCTATCACGGCACCTCTCTGGACGATCCCGCTAACTACGGCGGCGAGAGCCCATTCCAGCCCGAGACGATCCGTATTCATGACGACACCATGGGCGATACGTATTCATATGCCGACACGGAAATCGGCCGAGAAGCCGCCCGCTCAAGACTGGATGCGATGGGCCAGAGCTTCCATGTCGCCAGCGCAAACTCGCTGGCCGCTCAGCGACTCGGCGTCATTTCTGGCACTTACGGCGCTACCATGCCGACAATGCAGGGGCCCCACCAGGGCATCAACCTTGACGACATCCCATCCTACGATCTGGGCAGCTATATCGACGCATCTGACGACGACGATTCCGGCGCTCCCCCCACTAGGGAGCCCGAGCAGGAGCTTCCACCTCCACCTCAGCTCGTCGCTACGCCAGCACTGCAGACGGTTCAGGCCGTCGAGCCTACACCTGCAATGACTAAGCGCCGCGGCGCGCTCATCGACAATCCCACCCCCACAATGAAGAAGAAACGCACATTCTGAAAACACGCCCCCTCAGCTTCGAGGGGGCATTTGTTTTTCGTCCAAAAATTGTTACAATATTTACATCGAGCCATGCTTCGGCCACTGGCTTTGATTCATAAATTCCGACGCCAATATTGCGTCAAAAAAAACATATTATTAACGCAAACAAGGAATTTTTATGGATCAAAACTTTTCTTCTCACAACCAAAATCTACACGAGCCAATTGAAGTCGACGCTACTTTTTCGCGCAAATTTCTCGGCCATTGCAGACCAATTGCTTTTCGCACGCAATCCGGCAGAGAAGTGCAAATATCGCAAATTGGACTTATTCATCCGAAATACGATGGCCTGCGTACAGTTTTTGCTTTCGATATTACGGATGGCGCCAGCGATTATCGTATCTGCCTAGACAGTGAAAGCCTCAACTGGTTTCTAGAATTCGAGGGCGACCACTATGAATGAGCGCAAACAAGACATTATCTATATCGACCTCAATTCATGTTTTGCAACCATTGAACAACAGGCACGCCCAATGCTTCGCGGTCGTCCGGTCGCCATCACCAATCGCATTACGCCAAACTCCTGCATTATTGCCGCTAGTTACGAAGCTAAAGCGCTTGGCATCAAAGTCGGCATGCGCCGAAGGGAAGCCGACGCAATCTGCAAAGATGTCATCTATGCCGAAACTGAGCCGAGCAAATATATTTTTGTGCACGAAAAATTTAAATCCATCATGGCGGACTATTCCGCCGAAACCACTATGAAATCGATCGACGAAGGCTTAATCGACCTTAGTGCTGCTCCAGAGTACGTCTACCGTCGCCCGCGCGCAGAAATTGGCCGCGAAATCAAGCAGCGCCTGCACGACGAAATTGGTGACTATATGCGCTGCAATGTTGGAATTGCCAGCAACCGCTTCTTAGCTAAACTCGCCGGCGAACTTCACAAACCAGACGGACTAGACGAAATTACAGCCGATAATCAACGTGACGTCTTCGCAACACTCAAGCTACAAGATTTACCAGGCATCAACGTACGTATGGAAGCTCGCCTAAATGCTGTTGGAATTTTTACGCCACTTCAATTGCTCGATGCCGACGAGGAAACTCTCGTTAAAATGGTTTGCCATAGCATCGACGGAACTAAGTGGTACAAGCGCCTACGCGGCATCGAAGTCGACGACTCCGTCTCAGACATCAAGAGTATCGGGCGCCAATACGTCCTAGAACATCACGATTTTAGCCGCGCGGACATTGAAGCGCGCATCCTGCATTTAGCCGAAGATGTCGGCTATCGACTGCGTAGTAAAAACCTTTACGCTCGCGGTATCTATCTTTGGGGTGCAAATCACGAAGAACCGCCTTACCATACTAGCACCATCCTGCGTGAAGCAATCCATAGCGACCAAGATATTCAGCGAGTCGTTCGCGAGCTATTTGCAAAAATTGCCACTCCGACCCAAATCATCGGCGTCACACTATATAAACTGCAATCCCATCCTAGCGAGCAGTTATCGCTATATCAAGATCAAATCCAACAACAAGACGCAATCTGCTCAGCCATCGACCAAATCAATTTTCGCTTTGGTGCCCGCAAAATCCATTCCGCCGACACGCTCAATACAGAACAAGTCAAAACCAAAATTCCGTTCGGCTCAACCCGATACCTCGACCGAGCCATTAGTTAAAAATGATACAATAAAATTATGCAAGAAAAGGATAATCTCGTAATCATTGACGGCAAAAGTGTATTTTATCGCGGCTACTACGCGATGGGGCATCTCGCTTTACCGGACGGCACTCCAACTGGCGGCGTCTTTGGCTTTGCTAGCATGCTTATCGAGATTATCGAAAAGCTCCAACCGGAATATATCGCCGTAGCTTGGGATAAGGCGAAAACAAACATCCGTCGCCGCCGCGAAATTTATGCCGATTACAAAGGCAATCGCAAACCGGCACCGGCCGACTTTTACGCGCAAATCCCATACCTGATGGAGCTACTCGAAGCTTTTCATATTCCGCTCTACGAATTCGACGATTACGAAGCCGATGATATTATCGGCACGCTCGCGCAAAAAGCACAGGCCGCCGGCATTCATGCCGACATTATTTCGGGCGATCTCGATATGCTTCAGATTGTCGACCATGACATCCAAATGCACCAGCTCAAGCGCGGTTTTTCCGACGTGCAAATCTTCAATATTTCCGAAATCGAGCAAAAATATGGCCTTAAAAAAGAGCAATTCCTCGATCTGAAAGCTCTCAAGGGCGATTCTTCGGACAATATTCCGGGCGTACCAGGAATCGGCGAAAAAGGCGCCGTGAAATTGCTCCAAGAATACGAAACGCTCGAAAATCTCTACGACCACGTCGGTGACATTCCTGGCGCTACCGGCCGCAAACTCATCGAAGGTAAAGAGCTAGCATTCATTAGCAAACGCCTTGCCACGATTCAGTTCGATGCACCTCTCGAATTTGACGCCGAGGCGACCAAGCTTGCAGATTTCAATCCAGCCAAAGTTCTCGAAACTCTCAAAAAATTCCAGTTCAACTCGCTCGTTCGCAAGTTTGTTAAATTATTCCCGGAAGCAACCCAAATTCAGATCGTAGACAAAACCGAGCGACCACAAATCGCTAATGCCGAGCAAGTCGCAGAATTACCAGACAATCTCTACGTCAGCCGACAAGTAAAGGCTGACATGCATAACGATTCGAAATTAGCCGACGAAATTCTTGCCGGCCGCCCATTTTGGGACCTTGGTCAAGTCAGCTTCCTTTTGAATCCACTAGAACGCAAAGCCGGCGACCAACTTAGTTTACTCGAGCCAAGCCAAGATGAGTTACGCCAAGATTGTGCCACGCAGAAACTCGAACTCGCTCGCAACCAAAAGCTCCAATCCGTCGCCGAGAATCTAGACTTGCCACTCATTCCAGTACTCTACAAAATGGAGAAACAGGGCGTCAAAATCGACAAAGAGCGCTTTAATGTGCTTAAAACCGAGTTCGCGCAAGAAATCCAACAAATTGAACAACAAATTTACTCAGAGGTGGGCGAAAACTTCAACATTAACTCACCAATTCAGCTTTCCGAAATTTTATTCGGCAAACTCGGCCTGCCAACCAAAGGCATCAAAAAGACTCAACGCGGCTATTCGACCGGTCAAAAGGAGCTCGATAAACTGCGCGATTTGCACCCCATTATCGGCCGCATCGAGCGCTTGCGCGAAATCAGCAAGCTGCAAAGCACTTATGTCCTGCCTTTGCCAGATTTAGCCGACAAAAACGACCGCATTCATACAACTTACACGCAAGATGTGACCGCAACCGGACGTCTCTCGAGCGTAAACCCGAATCTTCAAAATATTCCAGTGCGTAGCGAAGACGGCAAACGTATCCGCAATTGCTTCGTCGCCGAAAAGGGCAAAGTGTTCGTTTCGGCCGACTACGCGCAGTTCGAATTACGTCTCGCCGCCGCATTAAGTCACGACCAAGCACTTATCGACGACTTTAATTCAGGCTTAGACATTCACACTAAAACCGCCAGCGATGCTTTCCACGTGCCCTTCGATCAAGTTACCAAGCAACAGCGCCGCGCCGCCAAAGTTATTAATTTTGGCGTTCTTTACGGCATGAGCGCCAAAGGTCTTGCCGACGCCGCCAATATGACCGTCGCCGAAGCTAAAGACTTTATTGAAAAGTACTTCGAGCTTCGCGCGCCAATCCGCAAATATCTAGACAATACGCTGGAATTCGGTCGCAAAAACGGCTACGTCGAAACTATGTTTGGTCGCCGTCGCCCATGTCCAGACCTTAATGCGCCAAACTTCCTTGTTCGTAGCAGCGCCGAACGTGCCGCCGCCAATATGCCGATTCAGGGCACCGAAGCCGATCTTATGAAGAAAGCAATGCTCGCCGTCGACGCGGCGCTACCAGCTGGTGCGAATTTGATTTTGCAAATCCACGACTCACTTATCATTGAATGCGGTGAGTCACAAAAAGACGAAATTTCCGCCTTGCTTCGCGACAAAATGGAGCAAGTTGCGCCAGAACTGCCAGTCAAACTCGCCGTCGACGCCACCAGCGGCGCCAGCTGGAGCGATCTATAGCTCCATCTCTGTCAATTTCGCCACATCTCTGTTATAATCAGCAGAATGCAGAAAGCCACAGAATCATCAGTCGACCAAGAAAATCTTCCTGCAATCAAGCTCGCCAACGCCAAAATGGCGCCAAATCAATTACAGGATTTTGACCCTCGTCGCATTATTTTCGCCTTCGCGCATCTGCGCTCGCCAAAACAGAGCGTAGAGCTTTTCTACTTCGAGCACGGAAAACTTCGACGAATTCAGATTCTGCGCAACCAAAACAAGGCTTTCTTTCTCTCGGCTCGCGATTATTTACTCAAAAACCGCGAGTTATTCGACGAACTCTATCTGACCGAAGATTATTTCATCTATATTAAAAAATTCATTGAGACGCGCCTCGACGACAAAGAGCATCGTCTAAATTATCTACGCAACGGGGTTGTTTATCAGGGCCCAAAACTATCATTACCGCAATATAGCTTTTTGCAAGGCGAAATCGGCCATCGCGAAATTTACACCATCGATCTTTGCTCGATTGATTTTCTCGATGCGAAAATCCAAACTCACAATATTATTCGCCGCTTTTTTGGCGGAATCGGTTTCAAATATTTCCGCCGCACCGCCGCCTGTGGTAAACGCAAAATTATCGCAACGCCGCTTCAGCGTTTTGAACAGCTACACCACCATACCGACCTTTACCCATTCGTTTCCGAGCTCAATCAAATCCCAATTAATACCCTAATCGAGCCGAACTTTACCGACGAAATTCAAAAAATTTCCACCACCGACTTCGAATCAAAATGCCACCATTTTATTTATGATCGCTACTACTACTCGCTCATCAACGAGAGAGAGGAGCAACTACTCGCTGCGCTAATCTGCATTTTAATCACGCCAATCGAAGAACTGGAAGAAATCTTCACGCCAGAGCACTGGGTTGACGCTGTCAATTACATTCGCTTCCATAACCAAGAATATTTCGTTATCGACGAAGAGCAGGAGCACTACAATACGGTGTCATATGACTGCTATCGCGCACGCTATATTATTAATAAGCTGGGGCGCACGCGACTCAAGTCGCTCCTGAATCGCTTTTTCGCGCTCCATAAAATCAGCCAAAACGTCGACCGCTTCACCGAAACACTCAATGAAGCGCTTGGCGAAAACATCGACGAGCTATTTCTCAAAAACAAAGAGACGAAGCAGAAAATCGACAAATTCAAAGATCTCGACGAACTATTCATCTATCCGCGCATTATCAATTTCACTGAAAAATCCGAAACAGAATTACTGAATCGCATTTCTGCTATCGAGCCAAAACTCCTAACCGACAAAAGGCTTACCGAAATCGCCTACTTCTTTGCTAATTATTGGTTCCTCGTTAGCGCTCGCCAGCATAGCCCGCTCAAGGCTATGCGCGCCGCTAGCCACATTCTGCAAATCGCGCCGCAATTCTCGCAAGCGGCAAGCTGGGCATATTTCTACGCCGGCGACATTTTTGATCTAATTTTACGCAACCTTCCACTCAACAATCAATCCCTGGCGCTCGATTTCGAAACTTTCGTGCATCAGCATTATTGGCCAATTCTTAACCAGAATATCAATTTTATGCGCAACTATTCGAAGACCGAGTTTGTCAACAAATACCACCAAGCCATTCTAGACGAAGCTGTTGATTGGGAATCATATCTAAAAAATCTTCCCGCAATTAATCCAGAGCTCATCGATTACTATACCGAGCTTAGCCAAGCGGATATCTTTGAAGCACAAAGCCTCAACACGCCAAGCGTCATTCAGGCCGCACGCTGCCGCTATGCCCAAAGTTTGAAGCCGCAAAACCGCCTACAATTCTTCCTTGATGGCGACGAAGAAGATCTTTTATCCTATTACACTAGCGATCTTGACGAGCAAGACGCCGAAATTATAGCGCCATACCTGCTTTCGACCGATTGCGAAATCCAAGAAAAAACCACGCTGCTAGAAGATCTCGCAACATCCGGCGACAAACCAACTATTAACGTCCGCGTAATTAATCATCTTTCGAATCATCTGACGGAAGCATTGCGTCAACTTCGCACTAACGAAAAACCGTCTGGTCAATACTGGGTAACACGCATCTTTTGCGGTTTTTGTGATGGCGCCTCAAGCAAAGAAGAAGTAAAGGCGTTACAAGATTTTTCCGCCAAGCTTTCTGGTCTTTTGATCGAATCCGGTCAACCGCACGATTTCGATAACTACCTTGCGAAAATCAATCTTGCGCTCGCATATGCCGAAAAGCATGCTCAAAAATCATTAGCCCTACGACAAGCCATCGCTACCGAGCTGCCGAACATCTTGCTCGAAGCAAAACGCGTAAAGTGATAGAATAAAAGTATATGCAGAATAACGATGGTGCGTACGGCACCCCAGACAACATACCGCAAGACGGTATTTACACCCCTCGAAACGACACTAGCGCCCGTCTAATGTCGCAAGTTCAGGCCGACCAAGCCGCAATGGCTCAAGCACAAGCTCAGGCTGCCGCTCAAGCTCAAGCCGCCCAGCAAGCGCAAATGGCCGCTCAGGCCGCCGCGCAAGCCCAAGCACAAGCGGAAGCACAGGCTGCCGCTGTAGCACAGGCACAAGCGGAAGCCCAAGCCCAAATGCAGGCCGCCGCCCAGGCTCAAGTTGAAGCCATCAAAGCCGCTCGCTTGCAAGCGGAGCAGGCCGCACCAACTCAACCGAAAGCCAATCTCGCTCTACGCGAAAAATATCGCGATTTCATCTACGAATCGTGCCAGGTTTCGCGCCAAGCCGACGGCATCCACGCGATTTTTACCTACAAAATCGGCGAACATATTTTTACGCCGCGCGTCCACATTTCCATGTCAGATATTCGCAATGACGAAATCGATGACGATTTTCTCGATATTCTGTTCTTTAATTTCGGCATGATCAATGCAATCAATTATTATAAATTGACTTGCTCGCCGCGTTTTATCTGCAAAGCCGCTCATCTCGATGATGGACAAAAAGCCTTCTTTAAGAAACTCTTTTATCATGGTCTCGGGGAATTGCTATATGTAAATGGTCTAAATATTCCGCAAGAGGAGTTTGTCGAAATTTATGCCGACGCGCCAACTACGCGCCCAGACTTCAACGATGGCAGCCACTACAGCGGCAACCTTATCACGGTCGGCGGTGGCAAAGATTCTTGCGTCACGCTCGATGCGCTCAGTGGTATGCATGAAGACAATCTCTGCCTCATCTTTAATCGCGACATTTATCCGCCAAACAAGGCTGCGCTCGATTGTATTCGTACGGCCGGCTATCCACTCGGTCATGTCGTAAACTTTAACCTGACGCTCGATCCGCACATGCTCGAGCTCAACGAGCAGGGTTACTACAACGGTCACATTCCGTTCTCGTCCTGTCTCGCCTTCGCGACAATTATCATGGCCTATCTCAACAAGAAAGCCTATGTCGTACTCTCGAATGAATCGTCCGCCAACGAAGGCAATATTCCGGGCACCACTATCAATCATCAGTACTCAAAGAGCTTTGAATTCGAAAACGATTTCCAAAACTACGTCAGTACCTATCTAACCAACAAAATCTATTACTTCAGCCTTTTGCGCCCACTCAACGAATTCCAAATTATGCAACGCTTCTTGCGCAATCCAGCATATCTCGGCGTCTTCCGCAGCTGCAATATCGGCTCAAAAGAAAACAAGTGGTGCTGCCACTGCGCAAAGTGCCTCTATGTCTATATCATGCTTTATCCGTTCCTATCGCAAGGGCAACTCGACAGCATTTTTGACCACAACTTGCTCGATGATCCAGAAATGCTGCAAACTTTCATTGGCCTGGTTGTGCCAGATAGCAGCAAGCCATTCGAGTGTGTTGGCACGCGCGAAGAAATCAACTTTAGTCTCAAGCTCGCCATTGATCGCGGTCGCGTTGATCCATGTCTCATTCAGTATTATGGCCAGAATCTCTATGACCCGACCCAGAACTTCAATGTCATGAACTACTTCGACCCAAATCATCACATCCCAGAACAATACTTACCACTAATCATGAATTAATATGCAACAAGATATCGCCAATTTTCTCAAAGACAAACGCATTCTCGTGCTAGGCTATGGTCGCGAGGGCATTAGTGCCGTAAAATTCATCCAGAAGCATCTACCGGAAGCAGATTTTGCTGTTGCTGACCGCAATCCAATTCAAATCGACGGCGTTGCGACCTATTCCGGTGATAACTATATCGACTGTTGTAAAGATTACAACATTATTATTAAGTCCCCAGGCATTCCGGCCAAGGAAATTCCGGCCGACCAGCACTACAAAATCACATCCTGTGTCGATCTATTTTTGCGCTATTGCCAAAATCCTATCATTGGCGTAACCGGCACAAAGGGAAAGAGCACCACCAGCTCGCTCGCGTACCATATCCTCAAAAACTGCGGCAAAAATACTATCCTTGCTGGCAATATCGGTTTGTCTTGTTTCGATATTATTGATCAGATTCAGCCAGAAACCATCATCGTGCTCGAATTGTCCTGCCATCAGCTAGAATTCATTCAGAAAAGTCCGAAGATTGCAATCCTGCTCAATCTCTACGAGGAACACTTTGACCACTACAATTCACCAGAAGAATATTTCAATGCTAAGAAAAATATTTTCCATTTCCAGACCAACAGCGACACGCTAATTTATGGCGACATTTTCCAGCATTGCACGAGCGAAGAAATCGCAAGCGCACCAGCCGCACAAAAAATCAATCTCGCCACCGATTGGCAAATCCCAACCGAACGCATTCAGACTCAGCTCATCGGCGAGCATTACCTGATTGACATTCGTGCCGCCATGGCCGCATGCGCGCAATTTGGGCTTAACGAAAATGAAATGCTCGACGCAGTCAAAACTTTTCAAGGACTGCCGCATCGCCTTCAATTCATTGGCGAGCATAACGGCATCAAGTTCTACAACGACTCCATCGCAACCGCCCAAGAAGCCGTCATAAACGCACTCAAGGCCCTGCCAGACGCGCGTACACTCATCGTTGGCGGCATGGATCGCGGCATCAATTACCAGCCACTTGTCGACTTCCTAGCCAATAGCCAAATCGCAAATCTCATTCTCTTGCCAAATACCGCCGAGCGCATCAAATCGCAAATCGGCAATTCGTCTTACAGCATTCATATTGTAGCCAACATGGAGGAAGCTGTTGCAAAATCATATGAGCTTACAGCCCCAGGTTTTAGCTGCCTATTATCGCCGGCTGCCGCCAGCTACGGCTTCTATAAAAATTTCGAAGAGCGCGGCGAAGATTTTTGTAGACTCGTCGAAAAATATGCTAAACTAAAAACAAAAAGCTTAAACTAAACTTAAGCTAATTAATAACTAAATAGGAGAATACAATCAATGTATTTACTAAATCTATTAGCAAGCTATTCGAGTAGTTACTATAACTACAATTACGACACTACTGGTCTCACGGCTGGCGAATCAGCAGGCCTTGCAGCTGGCATCGCGGCTATATTTGGCGTAGTTATGCTTCCGGCACTCATTATCAGCATCGTTATGCTTATTGCGATGTGGAAAGTCTACACTAAACTCGGCATCGCTGGCTGGAAGTGTATTATTCCTATCTACAACCTTTGGGTTCTTTACGAAGCTCTCGGCATGGCTCCATGGCTATCGCTCGTATCTCTAATCCCGATCGTTGGTCCAGTCATTGCCGTAATTGCAATTATCATTGCATACATTCGCCTCTCAAAGGGCTTCGGCAAAGATACTGCCTATGCAATTGGCTTGATTTTCCTAGCACCAATCTTCATGTGTATTCTTGGCTTTGGTAGTGCAACCTGGAATCCAGCTCTTCTCGAAGGTGCACCAAACATCTTCGCTCCAGCAAACGCACAGCCAGCCGCTGGCGCAGCACAGGGTGCCGCAAAGCAAGAAGACGCTTGGGTAGCCGGCGAAGAGAAGAAATAATCTTCACTAATCCAAAAGCTCCAAAAACTCCGCTCCGGCGGAGTTTTTCTTTTGCTTGCACGCCGTGATATAATGTAAGCATATGCACAATATCTTGATAGTGGGCAACATCACAAAAGATATTTATCTGCGCCTAGATAATCGGCGCAACGCTTTTGAACTCGACCAAAACAACATCAACTGGCTAGATTTATCCTTCGACGGTAGCACTCATTCTTTCTACTCGCGCGTTTCTATCTACGGCGGCGCCAGCATTAGCCTTGAAGTGTTCTCGCGTTTCGGCATCGACGCCTCGATTAGCGGCACTCCGGCCAGCTTCCTTGAAGGTCAATTCATTGCCAAAGACGCCGACACGAACTATCGCTACATCCTCTGCAAAGACGAAGAAGTCACCTATCTTTCACAAACCGAAGAAAGTATCAGTCGCTGGATGCAACCGAGCACAACTCCTAGCTGGATTTATATCGACCGTTCAGCCAATCTAAACACAAAAGTTTGCAACGAAATCGAATCATTCCTCGATGAAAATCCAGGCGTCAAGCTCGCCATCTTCGTCAATGCACACCATGGCGTCAATATGCCGTTCATTCAAAATCTCGTCAAGCGTGCCGACCTTGTTTTTACCGACACACGGCTCGAAAACGAACCAGAAAACCTCGTCTATATCTCATCGAAAAACATCTACTACGCCGACCGTCGGATTAGTTGGAGCCTCAAAAAGCGCGATCTCGTCACGCATTTAAGCGCGCATCAGACTATCGCCGCCACCATCCTCTCCGCCATCGAAATCGGCCGTAGTCCAGAAGAAGCGCTCCTCTTGGCGCGCGCCAACGTTGTTCACTCAAAACTCGGAAACACGCTCAATCTAAGCACACTAGACCAGCGCATTGCCGATGATCGCTATAGAATCGAATACAAGCAGAAAGGAAATATGACACCAGAAGTCGTTACTACAACCAAACAACTCATGACGCCAGGCAAGGGCATTCTTGCCGCAGACGAATCCGGCGGATCGATTCATAAAAAATTCGAATCCATG
>CAMMYO010000018.1 GCA_946527885.1 uncultured Candidatus Saccharibacteria bacterium | reverse complement strand
TCTTTTAGCTTCAGCGAACGATAATACTGATTCATTTGCTCACGAAACTTCTCTAGATCTTCCGCTCGGATACTCATACCGCAAGCCCCCGCATGCCCGCCGCCACTCAAGAGTAGACCATCTGGGCATTTTTGCAGCGCCTCCGCCAGCGAAAAATCGCCAAAGCTCCGCCCCGACCCCTTGAGACGACCATCTTCAAGCCTCGACAGCGCAAAAGCCGGCTTCTTGTAAATCTCTACCAGGCGACCAGCGATAATCCCCACAATCCCTTCATGCCAATCACCACAAGCTACAATCACATCATCTTTCTCATCGATCGAGTCCGCCACCTCTTTTACGGCCGCATCCTGCTTCTTGCGACGTTCGCTATTTAGCTCATTTAGCTCTTGCGCCAAAGCACAAGCCTCCGCGCGCCCCTCCGTATTTAGCAACTCTAGCGCCAAATCCGCACTCTTCAGACGTCCCGCCGCATTAATTCGTGGCCCAATCTGAAAACCGACCGCCTGCGTGTCAACCTTCGACAAGTCAATAGTCGCCTGCTTCGCCAGCTCCTTCAAGCCCAAGCAGCGCGTCTTTGGCAAAACATTGCGCATACCAAAATAAGTCATGATCCTATTTTCGCCACGCAACTCCATCGAGTCGCAAATCGTCCCAATCGTCACCAAATCTAGCAACCATTTCTCCTGTCCGTCGCAAACGCCGCCATTCTTTCGCATATTCAGCGCTCGCGCCAAGGTAAAAGCCACACCCACACCGGCCATCCGCGAACCATATTGCTCGTCCGCGCGCTTCGGATTAATTACCGCCAAAGCCGCTTCCGGCAAATTCGGAATCTCATGATGGTCCGTCACGATACATTCAATGCCGCGCTTTTGCATTTCCTCAATCACCTCGCCAGACCCACTACCGCAGTCCACCGTAATCACCAGCTTCGCGCCATATTCTTCCATCTTCGAGATTGCCGGCATATTCATCCCATAGCCATCCGTGAAGCGATTTGGCAAAATCACCTTAATATCCTCGCAGCCAAAGTGCGCCAAACCACTCTTTAACACCGTGCTCGCCGTCACGCCGTCCGCATCATAGTCGCCATAAATCAGAATCTTCTCGCCTCTGTCGCGCGCCTGCTCAATGCGCTCAACCGCCACCGTCATGCCTTGCATCAAAAAAGGATCAAACAGCTGCTCGTAGCGCGGATGCAAAAAATCCTCACCCAGCCCACGCTGTTCCAAAAGCTCGCTAAATATCCGCGTCATCCGATAGTTTTATTGAGTGGCTTACCGGCCGACTCTTGCTGCTGACTCTTAATTACAATACTCTGCAATTCCTTCAAAATCGGGAACTGTTTATTGGTCTGATAAATGCTAGTGTTTCCCCGCTTCGTCACAATCAAGAAGCCACTCTTGGCCAAACGGCGTAGCTCGCGCTGAATATTGCCTGGATCTTCCTTGATTAGCTTTGACAAACCGCGCACATGCGTCTTAAAGTCTGGATACTTAGCAAAGACAACAATAATCTTACGCCGCACCCGACTCGTCACAAATACGTCTAACATTTACCTCCTTAACTGCTATCTATTTTAGCAAAAAATATGTATTTTCTACAACGTTTTTCGGCCAATTTTTCGCATCAATTGACATTTCTCGCAAAATATGCTATAATGACAGAGTTACGCCCACCCGGGCGTGACTTCGTTCTTTTACAGGCGAAAGTTTCTTACCGCACCATCCCAGACCATGAAAGGAGATTCATCATTATGGGAACTTACAGATCTTTTTCGTTCAAAGGAAAGAAGTATGCTCAGATTCGTTCGTTTCTGGCATACGCCGCAACTCTCACCAAGAAATCGGCCACCACAAAGACGCTTGTCACGATCGCCGCTCAGTTTGGCGAATCCGATTTCTTCGTGCCGGACGTCACCCCTACGCAGCTCGCCGCAACGGTCGACGGCATCAGCGATGAACTCGCTGCCGACGAATACCGCGTGGATGGCTGCCCGATCGTCACTCGCAATGTGGAGGAAATCTTCCGTGCCGCAGTCAGCAAGACCTACGGCGAAGAGCGCGCTTCGGAAAACGAATCGGTATACGTGGAAATCTATGATGTAGCATGTGCTCATTTCGACTGCACCGACCGCTGCCACTGCTATTGCTACAATTTCATCCGCCACCACGGCAAATGCTACTCTGCTAGCATCAAAAGCCTGCCGACAGTTACCGCCCTCATACAGAAGATCGTTCAGAAAATCAGAGAAGCCGACGAAATCGCAACCAGGTCAATGATCTGGGAATTCACCAGTGCATCCGAAAGCGAATTCGCCTACGGCACGCTCGATTTCTCCGATCCGGTCAGCGATGCGCTCCATGCCATTGGTTATTCTGCCGGCAACTATTGATAAGAACTTCCGCCCACAACCAAATCCCCGCCCCGTGCGGGGATTTTTGCTTCTCTTCTCTTTTGCGCTAAAATATTCCTATGAACTACTATCTGGTCGCGCCCGCAAAGACCTTCCATCAGACCGACAACATGCTGACCTATTCTTCGGAGGACAAGCTCAAAATCGGCCAGATTGTCGAGATTCCACTCGGCAAACAATCTTGTATTGGAATTATCGCCCAAAAAACCGAGCAACCAGAATTCGAAACCAAAAACATCCTTCGCGTTATCTACGACGAACCGCTCCCGAAGCACCTAATGAAGGCTCTCTTTTGGCTCGCCGAATATTATCGCTGCCCGCTTTCCAGTGTCGTCCAGGCGATTTTGCCGCGCGGCATCACTAAAAAGCGCCGCAATGCCGCCAATCCGCTTATGTCAAATAAACTAGACAAAACACCAACAAACGCCCTAAACGCCGCTCAGAAGCGCGCTATCGCCGAAATAGAAACAAACCCCGCCAATACCATCCTTCTTCACGGCATTACTGGTAGCGGCAAAACTAACATCTATATCGAGCTCGCCAAACATACGCTCGCGCAAGGTCAATCTATTATTGTTCTCGTGCCGGAAATCGCTCTAACCTCGCAAATCGTGCGCAATTTTCAAGCGCATTTCCAAGATATCGTCATCTTGCACTCTGGCCAGACCGAATCTGTTCGCCATCAAATCTGGGAAAAATCTCTCAAATCTACCGAGCCGCAAGTCGTTATCGGTCCGCGCTCCGCTCTCTTTGCGCCAGTTCAAAACCTCGGCCTCATTATCGTCGACGAAGCGCACGAGCCCGCCTATCAGCAAGATCAGAATCCAAAATATTCCGCCCTTCGTCTGGCTTCCAAGCTCAGCAAGACCATTCTCGGTACTGCCACTCCACTCGCCCAAGACTATTACGTCTGCAAGCAGCACAAAGCGATCGTCGAACTAAACGAGCTCGCCATTCAAAACGAGAAACGCGCCGAAATCAAACTAGTCGATCTCAAAGAGCGCAGCAATTTCACCCGCAGCCGCATTCTTAGCAATCAGCTCATCAAGAGCATCCAAGGATCACTCCAAAATCACACCCAAAGCCTGGTTTTTCATAATCGCCGCGGTTCCGCACCGCTTACTGTTTGCGACAAGTGCGGCTGGCAATCCCTATGCGACAACTGCTTCTTGCCGCTCGTATTGCACGCTGACGAATTCAAAATGCGCTGCCACACCTGTGGTCGCAACTTCCCCGTTCCGACCTCTTGCCCAGAGTGCCATAACGCCAGCATTCATCACAAAGGTTTCGGCACTAAAGCCATCGAAGATGAGCTGCGCCGCCTCTTTCCGCACGCCAACATCGCTCGTTTTGACGCCGACACTGAATCCGACCAAAGTCTCGACAAAATCTACGACCAAGTCCACACCGGCAACTTCGATATTATTGTCGGCACCCAGATGATCGCCAAAGGCTTCGATTTTCCGAAACTTACCACGCTTGGCGTCGTTCAGGCCGATTCTCAACTCTCACTCCCAGATTTTTCATCCGAAGAACGCAGTTACCAACTTATTACTCAAGTCATCGGCCGCGCCAAACGCGGACACCAAGACAGTCAAATTATTATTCAAAGTTTTCAGCCTGAACACCCGATTATCCAGTATGCCGTGCAAAATAATTACGCGGATTTCTACTCTTATATCATCGACAAAAGACACAAAAGTAAACTCCCACCATACACTTTCCTGCTCAAATTTTCCATGACTTACAAAACCGAAGCCGCCGCCGTCAAAAACATCCGCGCGCTCTATAAAAAAATTATTCAGTATGCTCAAAAGGCCAAAATCCAGCAACTCGCCATCACGCCGCCAATGCCCGCTTTCCACGAGCGTACTAACCAAGGCTATACTTGGCAAATCGTGCTCAAGGCCAAATCGCGCACTGACCTGCTCAGAATCTTTGATGCCGTCGATAAAAGCCCCTATCTCCACTTTACGCTCGACCCGATCACCCTTCTCTAGCCGAGAGGGGCTTTTTATGTTAAAATATATCTTAATGAACGCGAAAAAATCTAATTCCGCCGACAATATTATCGTTACACCAGATCCGCGCCTACGTCAGAAATCTACCAAAGTAAAAGCCGGCGACCCAGAAGTCGACAAAATTATCAAAGAAATGATTCAAGCTTCTCTAGACTGGGAGGAGGAGCACGAATTCGAACTTAGCGCCGCCCTCGCTGCGCCACAGCTCGGCTACAATCGCCGCATTATTGTCGTGCGCGAAGACACCTCCAATAAGGATAACAATGAATTCATCCCCCTCTTGAATCCAGAGGTTATCAAAACCGAAGGCAAAACCGTTTACGATTACGAAGGTTGTCTCTCCGTACCGACGATTTACGGCAAAGTACCACGCCCACAGAAGGCTCGCATCAAGGCACAGACCGCCGATGGCCAAGAAGTTCGCATTAAGGTTGACGGCTTCCTTGCTCGCACCATCTTGCACGAGATTGACCACCTCGACGGTATTCTCTTCATCGACCATATCAAGGACGATGAAAAGGCGTTCTACAAACTCGACGATAAAGGCGACCTTGAGCCGCTCGATTACGACAAATACATCAAAAACAACAAAGATCTCTGGCCAGACGAAGATGAAGACTAAGATTGTTTACTTCGGCAACGAGCAGCTCGCGCAAGGCATCAAGGCGAAAACTCCGATTTTTGACGCCCTACTCGCCGCAGATTACGAAATCGCAGCGCTTATCTTGCCGACCGCTAATACGCGCCGCCCATTCGAGATTGCCAAGAAGGCCGAAAAACTCAACATTCCGGTCTTTTATACCAAGGATACTGCTGAGCTCGAGCAAATTATTGCTGACGCCGACGCTAAAGTAGCCGTTCTAGCTTCTTATGGCAAGATCATCCCAGAGAGCATTATTAACGCTTTCCCTTGCGGAATTATCAATATTCATCCATCGCTGCTACCGAAATATCGCGGCACCACCCCTATCGAGACCGCGCTCCTAAATAACGACGCCGAGACTGGTGTATCTGTTATGCGCCTCGCCAAAAAGATGGATGCAGGCAATCTTATTGCGCAGGCTAAAGTCGTAATTACTCCTGAAACCACCAAACAATCGCTTTATGAAGAGCTCGCCAATCTTGGCGCCAAGTTGCTCGTTGAAAACCTACCAGCAATCCTCGCGCAAAATACCGCTGAGACCGCACAGGATGACGCAGAAGCCACTTTTACGACACAACTCAGCAAAGACCTGTCTGAGCTCCAAAACGCCCAGAAATCGGCTCTCACGCTCTCGCGCGAAGTTATCGCTTATGCTGGCTTCCCGAAGTCCAAGGCAACGCTTCTTGATATTCCATGCACGATTACGGCCGCCCACGTCGCCGATCAAGCCGCAACCGAGCTCGACCTTCTCTGCGCCGATGGCAAATATCTTGTCATCGACCAGCTTATCCCAGAGAATTCCAAGTCTCAAAGCGCCCAGGCTTTCCTTAACGGCCACAAGAAATAGCTCGCAAAAGCATCATCTCGCCTTCTTTTTTCGTCCCTTATGCAAAAAGTCAAACAAAAATTGACGTTTTGTCTAAATCCAAAAATGATTTCTACTATCGATTCGCCTCATCAAGACACATTTCTCATAAAAGACAAATCGTCAATTTTCCCTTTACAATCTCCATAAGCAGCGAAAATTGCTCGCAAAAAAACAAGCTTTCTTCAATAGCAGCAAAAATCCGCCCCATAAAGGCGGATTTTCTTAAGGAAAAGTCTCTTAGGCTGCTGCCAAAATCGCATCTTTCTGCGACATAATCTCTGCGCGCAACTCGTCGAGCGAGCTACTAATCAACGCATCGTAATTTGGACAATTCTGATCGAGCCACTTCGCCGTCACGTAATTATTCAAAAGCTCCAAGCTGCCATCTGGCTCGCCGGTATTTGCCATAATCTTCTGATAGACGGTGTCTTTGCGGAAATCACCCAAAGACTGAAGCCACTTCGTCATCGTTTCATTATCGTTGTCGATAATATTCTCAAACTCAGTCAATTGTTCTTCGTTTAGATTTTGGCTAATTTTTTCGCCAATGCGAATCTCGAACTGGTCTTGCGCGTACTGCAAAAAGATATTTTTCTGCTCCTGAGGCAGAGTTCCTAAGCCCACGCTGTCAAGAAAGCTCTCGTCAAAATTGTACATAAACCTCTTTCCCTTATTTTAGTTTAAGTTTAGCACAAGCGACTTACGTTTTTCAATAACGCTTAAGCAATTTTCTTTTTGCGATATTCGCGCACGAAGAACTTTACGCGATCGCCTAATTCGAGCTGAATCTTCTTCTCAGTCTTGAAGGAAATACCGCCAATCTCACCCTCACCCAAAGATGGCACATTGATTTTACCTTCCTGCGTACTCAAAACTTCAACTTCGCCGAGCAATTCCTTCTTGCGATAGACGCGACCAAACATACCAGGCGCCACACGACCACTCTTAATCTCGCCGCCAGCGATAATCTCGGTCTTCTCCGTACGGAACACGCCTTTGATTTCCATCTCACCAGTGTCGGTTTCGACAATTTCTTGGTCGAGCATCTCTTCCATTTCATGCTTCGCGTCATCGAGCAACTCGTAAATCACGCGGAACACGCGCACTGGCACACCGTTGCGCTCTGCGACCTTCGCGATTGCGTTTGGTACCGTCACATTAAAACCATAAATCACAGTCTTGCTACCAGAGGCCATATAGATATCATTCTCGGAAATCGCGCCAACACCGGTCGAAACCACGTTAAGAGTAATTTCGCCACCAGTATCGATCAAACGCAAAGAGTCGACTACTGAAGTCACGGAGCCCTGAACGTCGCCCTTTACCAAAACGTTGAATACCTTGGTATTGTCAGCCGTATTCATCATGCGGAGCAAATCCGTACTCGTCACGTTCGCGCTCGCGCTCTCTTCGCTCTCGGCCTGAGCATTCAACAAAGCCATACGGCGCGCTGTTTTTTCGTCCGCCACTTCTTCGAACTTGTCGCCGAAGTTTGGCAACTCCTTAAAACCGGTCACTACCACCGGCGTCGATGGCAAAGCCTTGCCTTTTGGTTTGCCCTGCCAGTCAACCATCGTGCGAATCTTGGCATAGGTCTTGCCCGCCACGATAAATTCGCCAACTTTCAACTCGCCACCAGTCACCAAGAGATTTACCACGGAGCCCTTGCCGGTCTCCATATGGCTCTCGATTACGAGACCCTCAGATGGAACCTTCACATCAGCCTTCAATTCGTCAATATCGGCCGTCAGCAAAATCATATCGAGCAATTTTTCGAGATTCTGACCAGTCTTTGCGGAAATCGGCACCATAATCGTATCGCCGCCCCACTCTTCCGGGTTAAGGTTGAAATCAGTCGCCAACTGCGCCTTCGTGCGCTCAACATTCGCACCCTCTTTATCGATCTTGTTAATCGCAACGATAATCTTTGCGTTTGCCGCCTCAGCAAACTTAATCGCTTCCGCCGTCTGTGGCTTTACGCCGTCATCGGCCGCCACAACAATCACAACAATATCGGTCAACATCGCACCGTGCTGACGAATGGCTGCAAAGGCCTCGTGACCAGGCGTGTCCAAAAAAGTGATCTTGCGCTCTTTGTATTTCAACTGATACGCCGAGATGTGCTGCGTAATACCACCAGCTTCACCTTCGACTGTCTTTTTCTTTAGCAAAGTGTCGAGCAAAGTCGTCTTGCCGTGGTCGACGTGACCCATCACCGCCACTACCGGTGGGCGCAATTCTGCATCGGCCGACAATTCCTTTTTGATGCCCGTAATCTTCGAAGCGGCTTCTTTGCGTTCAAAACGCACGTTCGTAAAGCCCAATTCTTCGGTCATAATCTGGGCCGTTTCAAAATCAAGACGCTGATTAATTGTCGCCATGATACCGTTTTTAAAAAGCTCGCCAATCAAATGCGTCACCGATACGCCGAGCGCATTTGCCAACTCATCTACTGTTATCGAGCCAGAGATTTGTATTACCTTTTCTTCCATTTCGTCTAGCTCCTTTCGCTTAAGTTAATAAAAAATTGACCGATAAAAACTCCTCTTATTTTACCATATCTTCAGCAAAAGCGCAAAAGCCTCCTGCCCTCCCGCGCCATCGCACCGTCTCACGCTATCACCTCAGAACTCTTTATCTCGGTCCTTTTTCGTCATTTTACGCTTCCGTAAATCAAAAGTTTACCCCCCATCAATTTCTCCCCTACCACCGCGTAAACTCTTTATTTACCACTCAAATTGCAACTTCTGCACCGTAAACCTTCTGTTTACCTCCAAACCGCAGACATTTAAGCCAGCCGTAAACTTTCTATTTACCCACCACTCGCAGCTTGCTCAGTAAAGTTTTAGTTTACTCATCTATCTCTTTATTAATCCAAAGCAGTAATCTTTCAGTTTACGTAAACAAAAAATGCACAAATAGTCTTCACGCATTCATAGCTATCGCCAAAACGCAGCAAGCCAACAAAAATCCGCCCTTTCGGACGGACTCTTGCAAAATCGAAAATCGACTTATTTCTTAGCTTTCTTATCAGCAAAGCTCAAAGAGATCTTGCGACCTTCTTTGTCGATATCGAGAATCTTGAATTCCTTGCGCTCGTTAAGCGTAAAGATCTTCTCTGGGTCGACATCGCTGCCTTCGCCAAGCTCAGAAACATGAACCAAGGCCTCAACAGCTGGCGAAATCTGAACGAATGCGCCAAATGGAGTGATACGAGTAATCGTACCTTCAACCTTGTCACCCTTCTTGAAGTTGGCAATCTCGGAAAGCCATGGATCTTCCTCGAGCTGCTTCTTCGAAAGCGAGAGGCGATCCTTATCAATAGCGATAATCTTAGCCTCAATCGTTTCGCCAACCTTGACGTAATCAGCAGGATTGTTTACGCGTTCCCAAGAAATCTCAGAAATGTGCACCAAACCTTCGATACCATCAACGTTCACAAAAATACCGAAGTCGACAACGCCAGTCACAACACCCTTAACGGTGTCACCGACGGACAACTTAGCAAAGCGTTCCGCGAGACCATCTTTGATAGCTTCCTTCTCGGAAAGAATCAACTTGTTAGTCTTGCGATCAGCGTCCAAGATACGAACGCGGATAGACTTACCGACCAAAGCGTTCAAGCGCTGAAGGATCTCGTCCTTATCAGAGCTACCAACGCGCGGGTAATGCTCAGCCGACAACTGAGAAACTGGCAAGAAGCCACGAATACCTTCGTATTCGACCAAGAGACCGCCACGGTTGGCGTCGAATGGTTGAACCTCGATAATTTCGCCAGCTTCGAGCTTGGCAGAGATTTCGTCCCAGCCCTTCTCTTTCACGGCTTTGCGGAGAGACAACAAAACCATGCCGTCTTCCATCTCGGTATCGATGACGCTTGCGCTCACCGTATCACCGACGTTAAGTTGGCGACCAAAGGCCACCTCGCGACGTGGTACAAGACCGACACCGCGTGCGCCGAGATCAATCAAAATCTCATGCTTTTTGATCGACATAATCGTACCTTCGATCGTGTCGCCCAATACTACTGGCTGAATTTCCTCGTTCGCGAGCAATTCATCCATCGTAATTTTAGCTTTTCCAGCCATATTTAAATATATTTTCCTTTCATTGGAGCCGCTCATCATCCTTCATAGTACGGATACCACAAAAAATCATGAGCAGCCCCAAATTACTTTAATTCTACCTTATTTTCCCCTATTCGTAAAGATGCAAAAAGACACCCGCGAACGAGTGCCTTTTCAAAATCATTAAGCGCGTTTCTTGATAAGACCAAGGTTTAGAGCGGCCAAGTAAGCAGCCACCGAAACACCTAGGATCGCTACCGTCGTATCGAGCGGGCCGGTCTTTGGCATGTTACCAGCGGTCGCAGCCGGCGTCGTCTTTGCAGCCTCTGCGGCTTTTGCCTGTTCTTCAGCAGCAGCCTTTTCTTCGGCTTTCTTCTTTTCGTCAGCAGCTTTCTGCTCTGCAGCTTTCTTCTTCGCTGCGCTATCATCTTTCTTCGTATCTTCGGTCTTCGCAGTTTCGATTGCTACCGACTCGTCTGCCGTTGGCTTTGGCGAAGAAAGAGATACAGCAATGACCAAACCAGCGACAAGGATTACGCCGATGAGTCCGATAATTGCGCCCCAACCCCAACGCTTCATTTTTGCGTCATTCATGATTGTTTTATTACTCCTAAACAAACTTTTCCATATTATATCACAACACGCCAAAAAACGCAAGTGTTTTACTGTGCTACAATAGTCTTATGTATCTCTGTATCGATGTTGGTGGCACCAAAACCATCGTCGCCCTTCTCGATAAGCGCGGCAAAATCTTGCATTCCGTTAAATTTGCGACTCTTCCAGATGAAGACGCCTTCTACGCCAATCTCATACAGCAAATTCGCATTAATTTCGTCCTAACACAAGTCAAATACGTCCCTGTTGCTCTCCCTGGCGTAGTCAAAAACAATCACGCCATCCGATACGGTAACCTCCCTTGGCAAAATCTCGATATTGCTGCACGTCTAAACCAGGATCTCGGTCTCCCTGTTGTTGTTGAAAACGACGCCAATCTCGCCGCTCTCGCTGAAGCAAAACGCCGCCGCAATCGCACCGTCTACCTCACCTTCTCTACCGGTATCGGTGGTGGCATTGTCGAAGAAGGCAAAATCCCAAGCCGCTTCAAAGATTTCGAGCCGGGCCACACCGTCTATATCCACAACGGACAGCCAACCGAATGGGAAGATATCGCCTCTGGCAAAGCCGTCCGCGACCACTACGGTCGCAACGCTGACGAAATTACCGATCCAGATGCCTGGCGCGACATTGCCGCCCGCATCAATCTCGGCCTCGCTCCCCTTATTAAATCCCTCAAACCCCATACGATCATCTTTGGCGGACCGGTCGGCCTTAACCTTGCTAACTATCGCAGCTATCTTCGCAAATCCCTCAAGCGCGAACTCGGCACCAAAATCGCTCTTCCGCACTTCCAAATTGCCAAATACGGCAGCTTTTCAGTAATTCACGGATGCTATCTCTATGCCAAAGCTAAACTCGCTATTAAGTAAACTTCGCGCCGACTACCCAGACCTAAACTTTACGCGCGCCGAACGCTTTCAATTTTCGCCGCCTGCCACTGTTTTTTACGACCCCTCCGAGACGGAACCGCTGCTTCTCCTGCACGAAGTCGGCCACTATCTATCCAAGCAGTACGATTATTCAAGTGATATTGAATTATTACGCATCGAGTCTATCGCTTGGGAGCAAGCCCACCAAATTTGTGCGCGATACGGCGTCGCCTGGGACGACGATTTTGCTCAGGAACGTCTCGACAGCTACCGCGACTGGCTCCACGCCAACTCGCTCTGTTCGAACTGCCAAATTTCCGGCTACCAAGATACCGCCGGCCTCTATCACTGCCCGCTCTGCGCCAAAAAATGGCAGCGCAAATACATCCCAGACTAGCCCAGATTGACAATTGTCGCCATATATGCTATAATATACAAACAGAAGCCCCGCTTCGTACTTTTTTATTGAAAGGAATGATGTTTTCATGCGCAGACCTCGAAATCTCGGCAACTCAGTGTTTTCCTTCTTGCTGGTAATCGCCGTCATCTTTGGCATTGCGACCTACCCCACCCCCGAAACCGCCCCTGCCATCACCAAAGACTGGACTTATTACAGTGAGTTCGCCCCCAAAGCCGACAAGTACAAAATAATCTACACCGAAAGCACCGACTTCTATGGCAACATCGACGAAGTTTCTCCGAGAATATACTCTACTTACGAAGAGGTCAAAAACCGACTTCGCAGCGAGCTCCAGGAATACGGAAATCTCTGCTGGGAGCGCTTCGAACGTACCGGCATTAAACAATGCGACTTTACGCGCGACTTCTTCGCAAGCGACTGCACGATGGCGTTCTATATGGAAAAGGACGATAGCCTTTACTGCGTCCGCGATCAGTTCGACAAGCTCATTAAGAGCAATGACTGGAGCCACATCCACGAAATTATCGCACACGAATTGGTCCATGCTTTGACTGTGACCGACGCCAACCGCCAATCAGTTGTCTGCGAAGGCTTCACCGAGTTTATCGCCCAATCAATCTACCCTACCGACTTCCCTTCTTATTTCTACCACTACGCCTTCATCGAGAACTTGGTAAAAGATATCGGTCCCGAAGCCGCAATCCAAGCCTTCTTGGACGGCACAGTCGAGGAAAAGGTCGACACGCGCATTGGCAAGCCCGGCGCAATGAAAGGCATCGAGCCCCTGCTCGAACACGCTGGCGCCGGTGTATCCTCGGACTACGAGGAGCTGATCATTATCGATGTCTATACGCATTATTTGCAAGCAACCCGAACCGCAGATGTACTTATGTCTAGCAAATATCCGATGATGACCGCATTGCTCAGCGACACGCCAAAAAACAAGGCGGCGTGCGATTACTTCAATGCTGTTCTCCTTTCATCACCTCCGACAAACGCGACTGTAAACTAGTCGCGTTTTTCTTGGCCGCAAAAAAGACGCCAGTCTTTCGACCAGCGTCCTCTTGATAAGAAAATATTAATTAGGCGTTCTTTTTAGCCTTACCGCGCTTCGAAATACGACCACCCTTAGCGCCAGCAATCTTTGCTAGTTCTGGGTTAGCGGCAAAACCGCCAGTATGGCCATTACGACCGCCCTTACGACCGATCTCAGCGTAAAAATCTTTACCGTATTTGTTGCGATTAGTTGCGGCAGCTTTCTGACCACCAGCTTTAGTTCCAGCCATCTTATTGACTCCATTTCTGCCCACCATAAATATAACTTTATTCCCACCCGCTGAAGACAACTCCAAGATAGAGCGCCTCTCAGGTGCTTATGCCTATATTACCATAATGCTTAACTTTTGTCAATACGCTTTTTCTTATTTTTATGTTTTAATATGTTTTGACATTATGCGCCAAGTGATATAAACTAAGCTTAAGTTTAGCGAGTATGCGAGGCTTGCTAAAAATCAAAAAATAAAACCGCCCGTTCACTCGGGCGGTTTTTCATATAAAAATGCGGCTCGGGACGTATATTTTATCGTCTCGAACCGCAAACGGGCCTTAGAGCGCCTCTCACGCGCTCATGCTTTCCCTACCTCTGTTATTTCTTGCCAAAAATACTCTTCGCCATATCAGCCAAGCTGCCGGACAAAGTCCCCGCCACAGCATCATAGGCTTTGTTGGCTTTTTCCTTGTCAATATTCAAAGTATCAGTCAAAACCTTGATAATTGAATCTTTGTTTACATTGCCACTAAAAATTTGCGCAGTCAAAATCTCCGCCGCCTTCATTGCGACGCCATCGCTAAGGCCGGTTTTTTCTTTGATCTTCGCAGCTACTTCTTCTTTCTTCATATTTTCATCATAACAAAAAATCGCCAACTGGCGATCCTAAAATGGTGGAGTAGCAAAGACCGAAGCCTTTGCATACCCCATGTGCAAATTATTATACCAAAAACTACTTCTCCGCACAACAGTCCAACCAACGACCGTATCCCCAGATTTTTACTTTCCTAAAGCCTAATTCGCCTAAACACGACTCAAATTCTTCTCGTGCCCAATACGAGAAATAAATCCGCTTATTTTCATCGTCGGCAAACCTGCTAAACTCTTCGTCCAGATCTCCATCTGGCGTTTTTACATTTACGACCATTCTGCCGCCGTCGTTTAATGCATCATAGATCTTCTTCAAAGCCGCCCGCGCATCATCCTTCGTCAAGTGAACCAATACAGCCCAACAATAAATAAAATCATATTTATCATCAAACTCGTCTTTTGCTAAATCAAACTTAATTGGCGAGAAACCATTTTGTTTTAGCTTTGCTAGAAAAGATTCCGCAATATCGCTCACTACAATATTCTCATAGCCTAAAGATTGGAAAAACTTAGCGTCATCTCCCGCAGCAGCGCCAACCTCGAATATCTTTGCACTTTTCGGTAAACCAATCAGACATTCCTTTAACGCATTCTTTCGCGCCTCATCCAAACCATTTTTCGCATCGTCATCTTTACGCGCTAAGTATTCATCGGCATACTTTTCATACATCTCAATCGATTGTTTATTCTTGTCCATCACCTCTACCTTTCAATTACTACGCCGTCACCATTTTCCAACAGAATCGCCTCGCCAGACCAATCCTTTAGCCAATCCGCATATTCCTTCGCGCGCTTATTTGCGTGCGGAAAAATCGCCGCATCGACTAGATTCAAGCAAGGATAATCTTTATTATCGACCGGCTCATCGCCATATACCACTGCCGGCGCCAAAGTCACGCCCGCCACAATCGCACCGGCGCTCGATCCTATATAGACCACTCCGGCCTCTAGCGCTTTCTTTAATGGAGTGCCAAAATCATATTCATACATCTTCTTCGCCAGATAGAACGAATTGCCGCCCATCATATAAATCGCATCAAAATCTTCCAAATTCACATCTGGCTCGCCAATCTTATACTCGACAATATTCTCTTTCCGAATGCCCAGATCTAAAATCGTCGCAAATTCATCATCCACCCAAGATTTATCGCCACTTTCGCCATCCACGGCCGTAGTAATATACAAGATACGCAACTCTTCCGGCGCCTTATCGAATAACGCGAAAAACTTCTCTCGCACGTCTTCATTAATAATCCCGCAAGAAGTCAGCACAATCTTCATAGCTCTATTATACCGAATTCATCGGCAGAATCTCTCAGATGAATGCACCTTAATTCGAAAGAATAATAAGTCTAAACAAATCAATTCGTAGGTAGAATCCGTCAGGTTGGTGGATTCTTCTTTTGAGCGCGTCTCACGACGAGCGAAAAAAGAAAAGCCGCCAAGATGGCGGATTCTAACACGAATTGGTGGGGATATGTGGACTTGAACCACAGACCTCGTCATTATCAGTGACGCGCTCTAACCAGCTGAGCTATATCCCCAATACCAACTATTCTACTAGATATTTCTCCGAATTGCAAGGATATGATAAAATAAAAACATGCAATGGACTTTTAGCATCGGCTGGTTCCTTGGTGGGCTCGTCATTATGTGCGCAGGCGGCGCAATTGTATACTTCTACAAACAAATCTCCGACACTTTCGCGAGCGGAGCCAACAGCTACGACAAAGTTAAGCTTGCCGGCATCATTACGATCGGCGTTGGTTTTCTCTGCTTAACCAATCTCCATTCCAGCATTATTTACGCGATTTTCCACCTTATCATGCCAGGCATCTTCCCGTAGGATGCCCAAAAACCAAAAACACCGCCTCGTACATGGGGCGTTTTTTGACTTTTTCGCATAAATATGCTATAATATAGTTATATTCGCTCTTTTTCCTCCGGTTCCGAAAGGAGTTGGCGCGCGCCGGACGCGCTGTACGTTATGAAGTTGCTTACTTTACTTGCAAACACCCAGAAATCCCAGAAAAACGCATGGAAAACCGTAAAGGAGTTTCTCGATACCGCCTGGCCGCTCCAGTGGCTCATTTTGCTCGGTGTTCCCCGCGCAGTCGCCATCTGGCAATGCACGGCCGCCATCACGAATCCTGAGCCGTCACGCGTAAGTCTCTACGTAGTGTTAATCATCAGCGCTTGGATTGTCGCAGAAGCTATCAACGGAGAAGGCATTCTTGATCAGGTTGGCGGATTTGAATGCGCCGGAACAGTAGTAAATATTCTCATTCTCGTCAACGCGGGTTTCGGCTATTTCAACGTTTATGCATCACGCGTTGTCTCGAACAGCATTTTCAACGATGCTCCCTGCGTCATCTTCGGTATTGCTATGGCTGCCAATATTATCATCTTTATTTCTCGACAGACATTGTAAGCAAAAATCGCCCAGGCTTCACGCCTGGGCTTATTTTTATAGTTCAATTCTATAGCAATTCGTTTCGCGTTTTTCTGCGCCACGCTTTTGCGTATAATATTCTTCCATCCCCGGTTTCGAAGAGGTAAACTCCATTCGCTTGCAGCCTTTCGTTCTGCCCCACTCCAGCATCTTGCCCCATAATGCTGCGCCGACGCCTTGACCACGCAATCCTTCTTCGACCACGAAGTCTTCCAGATAAACATTTCGATCAATCGAACCAAACACAATCGACAAAATCGCCATACCAACAATCTTCTCATCAATCACGGCAATCAAAATCGCATGCCAAGGCGACTCAATAATGTCTTCGAGTTGCTCTCGGCTCAATGCCGAGCCATCATGACGACTACTCAACTGACCGCGCAATTTTCCCATTGCTTCGGCCAAATCTGCCGTATACTCTGCTGCAACCCCTACTTCTACCTTATTCATTCCAACTCCTTTCGTACGATAGCAGCCAACTCTTCACCCCACTCTTGAGCCTGCTTCGCTTCCGTATATTCTATCAAAATTCGCATCTTATTTTCCGTACCAGAATAGCGCACAAATACGCGACCATCACCCGCCATCTTCTGCTCAATCGCAGCAATCGCCTCTGGAAAACCAGCGATTTCCTCAATTGGGCGTTTTTCGGTCACCATTACCGGCACCTGAATGCTTGGCTTATCGTTGTAATCTGACCATAAATCCGCCAATCTCGCCTGTTTTTCTTGCAAAATCCCCATCACAAACAATGCCATGAATGTACCGTCACTACTATCCAGCCATGGCTGATACAAGATATGACCGGCCGCCTCGCCGCCGAGAGTGAAACCTTCCTTCTTGCACAAATCCGACACCGCCTTGTCGCCATTCACGACCTTTAGTACGCGGATTCCTTTGCTCTCTAGGTACTGCACCGTGGCCAAGTTGCTATACTCCGTCAAAACCACACCATTACCAGCCAACTCGCCCTTTTCTTTCAGGTATTCAGCTAACAGCACCACAATGCGGTCACCATTCCAAATGCGACCTTCTTCATCAGCCAAAACGCATCTGTCCGCATCGCCATCAAGCGCCAGACCCATCAGATTCAGCTCTTTGGTTTTTTGCGCCAAATGCTCAGGATGCAACGCGCCACAATCTTCGTTAATATTCAAACCCGTCGGCGCATCATCAATCTGTTCCACTTCGATGTCAAAACGCTCGAATACGCCTCGACTAAATTCGAAACCTGCACCACTTGCTGAATCCAAAACGATTTTTCGACCAGTCCCCCGAAAAGTTGCCCTTCCTAGCGCGTCAGCGGCCTTCTGCGCGTAATTCTCCATCAAAGCCGCATCCGAATCGAACTTTTTGCTTTTCGCGTTCAAGGTCTCTATTTCGCGCTCTACGGCCTTTTCGTCGACATCCTTCGGCTGATCCTTCAAAAAATCACGCTCAATCGCCAGCTCGGTTTCATCTGGGATCTTCGTGCCCTTTTCAAATACCTTAATGCCGTTATCCGTCGCAGGATTATGTGAAGCGGTCACCATAAATGCACCCGCGTTTTCATAATCGTCCATAATCTTGGCGATGGCTGGCGTCGGCAATACTCCGCAATCAACCACGTCCGCTTCGTCAAAGGCAGCCTTCAAATCTTCTACGATCCATCGACCGCTCAAACGCGTATCGCGTCCAAACAAAATTTTGCGTTTGTCGAATCCATTCTTCCGCGCCGCCTTCGCCAAAATCGTCGGCTCGCCAGGGCGCAAAGGCGTCGCCCCGACCTTTACGCGTATCCCATCCGTCTCCCCAAAAATCTGCTTTTTCATAGCCTTATTTTAACAAGCCGAAATCGCTTGCAAAATACCACATTTTTTATGCAGTAAAAATTACAACAACATTTTTTCGATTTTTTCAGTCTCCACCCCTGTTAATTTCGCATACAGATTTTGTTCAAAATCTATTGACAAGCCAAATAAAAACGCTTACACTAAAAATAGCTTTGATGATTATTCGCAGATTATCAAAGCCGCACTATTCTCAAAAACAAAAATCACAAAAAACAAAAACACAAAACCTAAAGCTCCGATTCGAGCGTGGCCATATTAAAACACTAAAACGCGCCACAGCCCAAACTGAATCGGAGCTTTTTCTTGCCACCAAAAAACGCCCTTCCGGGCGCTTTTTAAAGTTTTTCTTGCACCGCTTGCAGTATATCGAAAGCTAGTTCGCGCGCGGTTTCCGTAAACTGCTTACAATTCAAATCGAAATCACACGTAAAGTCGCCGTCGACAATATTGATCTTCGTCCGCCCAGATACCTTTACATACTCTAATTCGCGCGGATTCGCCATATTTAGACCCTTATAATCGACGTCCAGCGCCTTTTTGCGCGGCGAATACAGCTCTTTATATATCCGAAAGATCAAATTATCATCTGTTAGCAGCTTTGGCGCCTTCTCCTCTTCCTCGAAACCACCGCCGTCCGCCTTGCGCACTCTAATCACCTGCTTGTACTCAATCCAATCGCAAGTCACGCGCAGCGACAAAACACCCTTTGCGCTAGTCTTATATATTAATATCGTAAAATTATCGTTCATAGTCCTCCCATCAAAAAGCCGCCCAAACGAGCGGCCATCGCCTTAATTGGCTATTTTTGGCAACAGTACAAACACGGCCGCCGACACAATCAACATACCGAAGCACATTGCGATCGCAATCTTCGATACTAAATCGGCCCTGCGTGCCGCATCCTCGGCAATAAGGCGCTCTTTCTCTTCTTTACTCTTTCCCATCCTGTCTCTATTTTAGCATAAGCATACTAATATGTCGATAAAAACAAAAAATCTCCCTTTCGGGAGATTTTCTATTTAACAACTTAGTTGTGCAATCATTCATCGTTGTATCTCGTAAGCTTATGTTGCATCTGCGAACAGATAAAGTAATTAATTAAGCTTAATATCAATTACTGCAACCGACCTAGCTACACGCATCATTTCTGATTCGTGCGCATCATTCTCCCTAGAAAGGAGGTAATCCATCCACACCTTCCGGTACGGATGCCTTGTTACGACTTAACCCCAATCATCTCCCCCACCT
>CAMMYO010000017.1 GCA_946527885.1 uncultured Candidatus Saccharibacteria bacterium | reverse complement strand
CAATGAATCTAGATTTTGACGCCCTAAAAAACGAAAAACAGGAAATTACCGACTTTTTGAGCCAGCCAAATGCTTACGCTGACCCAAATTTTGCTGCCAAAAACCGTCGCCTCAACGAAGTATCCGAATTGTTGTCTCTCGGCGAAAAGCGCGACCAGCTCCAAAACGACATCAAAGAAGCCGAATCCGACCCAGATCTCGCCGAAATGAAGCCAGATCTCGAGGCTGAACTCGCCGAAACCGAGGCTCGCCTTTCTGAGCTCCTGATTCCGAAAGATCCAAACGACGAAAAAGCCGCCATTCTCGAGATTCGCGCTGGTGCCGGTGGCGATGAAGCTAGCCTCTTCGCGGGCGATCTTTTCCGTATGTATACCCGTTATGCCGAAACTCACGGTCTCAAGGTCGAGCTCCAGTCCGAGTCCGTCAACGATGCTGGTGGCTATAAAGAGGTCATTTTCCGCGTCAGCGGCGATCAAGCCTACGGCAAGCTTAAGTTCGAAGGTGGCGTCCATCGCGTCCAACGCATCCCAGTAACCGAATCTCAGGGTCGCATTCATACCAGTACAGCTACTGTTGCGGTTCTTCCAGAGGCAGAAGAGCAAGATCTCGAAATCAATCCAGAAGATCTCCGTATCGATATCTATCGCTCTGGTGGCCATGGCGGGCAGGGCGTCAACACGACCGACTCTGCAGTGCGCATTACACATTTACCAACTGGTCTCGTTGTTGCTATGCAGGATGAGCGTTCTCAGCAACAAAACCGCATCAAGGCTATGACGGTTCTACGCAGCCGCCTTCTCGAGCGCAAACTAGCCGAAGACCGCGCCAACGCCTCCGATGCGCGCAAATCTCTCATTGGTACCGGTGATCGCTCCGAGAAAATTCGCACTTACAACTATCCGCAAGATCGTATTACTGATCACCGCATTCACTACAACCGCAGTAATATTCCTGCCGCAATGAACGGCGACATCGACGATCTTATCGAAGAACTGACGAAGCACGAACGTGGCGTCGAATCTACCGAAGAATAAAAACTCCCCCGTAAGGGGGATTTTTAATGCGTAAAGTCTGGTTTTATATTTTGTCTATAGCTAGGCTTTTGCGGCGCATTTTGCGAGCCATTCATACGCATTAGTGCTGTTGTGCCATCAATAGAGGTTGCGCCAATTGCTCCGATATGAGCATCACGCTTCGCTTGTGTGATTTCAGCGTCGCTTGTGCGTCCGTAACTATGCATTTCGCTACCTGCAGTTCGGCCGTAACCGCGTTTTTGCGTCATCTCATCGCCAGAACTCCTACCATAGCGCTCATGCACATAATCGCGCCCTTCCGTCCTGCCATACCCCTGTTTTGCCGCCTCGCCTTCCGTGCGTCCGTATCCGTTGCGCATATCGCTCAGATTCCCCTCGCTTCGGCCAAATCCGCCTATTCTAGATAGCGATCGCGCGCCTCTGGTAGCAATCTGCGAGTTATGATATCCTTGAATGTGTTTACGGTTCTGCTCAATCTGTTGCCGTTCCGCAAAAGTCTGCTTTTTTATGGTGCCACCCTGCATTCCGTGGAATCCCGAGCTGTGCGCAATTTCGCTAGCGCTATGACCAGTGATTCGCTGCACTATTTTTCCGCCAATTCCCATATATTTCGATTATAATTCATAGATACAAAAACTTCAAAAACGCTTAAGTATATAATAATTAAGCGAAAGCGTAAATTACTATATAATACTCTTGACAAAAATGGAAAGTTTTGATATAATAACCCCAGCTAATTACAAAGCTGCGAAAAGCTCATGTAAAAAGCGCGATGTTAACAAATCGGATCATTACCGTACATAATTGTACGGTACCTGTCCATTCACCCCTAAGGGGGAATTCGCGGTTAACCCGCTTCATATATAGTCCGCAATTCCATACTTAACCATGCCGCAAGGCAAAATCGACCGTTTCTGAAGGAGGAACAAATATGATTAAGAGAATCGCAGGCATGATCGCCGCTCTGGCGAATCATCAGGACAAGACCATGAAGAAGCACCGGGACGAAGTCCTCGGCGCCATGGCACACCAGACCCAGCATCAGGACCGCGAGCGCAATAAGCAGACTACCACCATCATGGGCGGTCTCGCTGCTGCTGTGCATCGCACTATCACCACGCTTACGGGCGGCCTCGCGCATCTCGGAGCGATGGAGAAAACCCGCTTCGATCAGGTGGACCACCGCCTGGACGAAATCGATACGACGACCAAGGATACGAACCAGCGCGTTCGCGGAATTGAGTCGTCGCTCGGTCTCAACAGTGGCGTGTTCGATGCAATCATGGTCATCATCGGCATCATCGTCGCCATCGTCGTCACTATCTGGCTTGGCCAGAACTGGGGCGACATGGAATATATCCGTGACGATGTGGGCAACCTCATCAGAACGGAGTTCCATGCAAGAGCCCTGCTGCTCAGAGCTATCGTTGGCGGCGCCATCGGTGGTCTCGTGGCGACAGCTGGTATGCTCATCCGCTCACGCTTTCGCAAGTGAGCGGATCTTCCCTTGAAAGGAGTGTGAAATCTATGAGTAAAAGGTTGTATGGCGTCAGCTTCGTACTGTTTGCCATCCTGACAATTCTCCTCCTCGTCAGCACGAACGTGCTCAGCACGATTCTGCCGAAAAAGGCAGACGCTGAAGAGGTGAGCAATCGGCAGATCGTCTACCATTTTTGGGACGACGAGAACGCGCCGATGAGACACCCGTATCACGTCGGAGGAACCAGCGGTAACTTCCGCTACCTCAAAGAGGCCGACAGCATGACTGTTGATCAGTGCCTCGAACTCATCAAGAAGTGGCATCACGAGGACCCGACGCAGATGATCGCTCATGCGGTTCATGCAGACGAAATCGTGCATTTCACGGATGATGAAAAAATGGTTCCGGCGACTTGCCGCAACGAAGTTCCCGCTCTCCGCGCGGAGAAAGGCCATCATGCCTATTTGGCAGACGATGCAGCCTGGACACACGCCGAGGAGATGTGGGAGAAACTCATCGAGAACGCCAAGGCAACCGGAAGCATTACGATTGAGGATATTCACTCGTATACTTCCGCCATGTACATGGCAGACATCGATGAGGACGGCGTTCCGGAAGTAATCGTTGAACCTTCTCCTGGAGATGGTGGAAAGATGCTCGTTATTAAGGGTATCTGGAACAACGAAGAGTATGTCTACAAGATCCGCATCAATTGTGGTTTCCAACCCGTTGATGTCCAGACTTACTGGCATCCTCCGGTACCCGACGAACCCCCGACAACAACCGCGACAACTGAGACTACGCCTACGACTACAACCGTCGTCACTACGACTCCTTATGAGAAGGATTACGACGAGGTTGCAACGGAGGCTACTGGTGGTGGCAAGGTAAGTGAGTACGATACAGGTACTCGTCCTGTCATCTCTGATGATGACCCGGATATCTATATCCCCGAGGACGAAACCAAATCTACTACGACTACCAAAGCTACGGCTAAGACCACCACCAAGACAACAGAAACTCAGGCACCTACCAGTTCCGATAAGAAACCGGAAACTACTTCCGGCAAGAAACCGGAAACTACTGCGGGTACTACCTCACCGGGGTCAGCTACGTACGACAAAGTCGTTACTGAGCCTACCGAGGTCCACACGTTGCCTCCGGTCACAGAGCCGGATAACAACTATATCCCGCCCGACGCCGAAGGCGCCGACGATCCTGCCGAATGCCATGTTGGCAAGATCGAAGAATGACGGACAGGTTAAAAGAACTGCCAAATTTGGGCAGAGCTCTTTAGAGCCTTTGTGAGAGGCACTTGACTCACACAGGGGCGCTCCGGCGCCCCTGATACTCTATGATTTATGTATAGTAATGATCCGATTTGCAAACAGTTAACAATGCGGCTAATGATTCAAAACTTCAATTCTAGATTATTAATCAAGAAAGGAATATTAATTTACATGAAAAAATCTACTAAGGCTAGTCTTGGTATCGCAGCTGCTGCTGTGCTTGCCGTTACTGGTACTATCGTAGCTTTTGCTCAGAACAGCTCTGACGGTCCTAACCGCCCAACTTACGGTTGTGAAGGTGCAGACCATGTAGTATTTAACTCTATTAGTGCTACTGAATGTAAGGGCAAACCTACTAAGCTTGGTGCTTCTGAGCTTTACTTTACTAGCATCTCTGAATACGGTAAGAATAACTGGGTTGATCATATGAAGGTCGAAAATGGTAAGACCTATACCCTTCGTATGTTCGTCCACAACAACGCCGTATCTGATCCAGATGGCGACAATAAGATTGAAGACGAGAGCACGATTGCTCGTGACGTCGCAGCTAAGCTTATTATGAAGCCAACTGAAAATGCTAAATCTACGAAGAACGACAACGGTCAAGTTGTTTCTGCAAGCGCTTACGAAATTCAGGGTCGCGTTATGGCCTCGAATGCGAAGCCGCAGATGGTCCAAGACGAAGCATATTTCGAATCTGCTAATGGCGAAGAGTTTAAGCTCGCATTTAAAGATGCGTACTATTTCTCTAGCTACAATGGCGGCACAAAGATTGGTGACCTTACCAAGGCTGACTTGTTCAGCTCTAACGGCGCCAAGATTGGTTATGATGCCCTCGATGGCAACATGCCAGGCTGCACCAAATACTCTGGTTGGGTCTATGTCGACTTTACGGTTAAGCAAGACGAAACCACCCCTTCCACTCCAGCTCTAACCATTGAGAAGGAAGTAAGGAATGTTACCAAGGATGGTGACAAAGTACACTATGGTAAGGATCTTGAGATTCATGCCAACTCTGGCGATGAACTTAAGTATCGTATCTATATCGAAAACAACGGTTCTGAAACTACTCCAGTTTACCTCAAAGATGTAATCGATGAGAACCTCGACTATCAGGAAGGTACCGCTTACATTAAGTACGGTAAGAACTGTAAAACGACCGATAATGGTTGTGAAGTGGTCGAACAGAAGATTAGTGACGAATTCATGACGAGGTTGACCACGATCAAGAAAGAACTTGCTCCTGGTGCTGATATCAACTTGTTCTATACTGCTAAGGTAAAGAACAATGGCCTCGATGAACTTTGTCATGCATCGACCCTTCCAAACCGTGCTGAATTGCATTACAAGAAGAATATTGAAGATAAAACTGAAAAATATGTTCTTATCGGTGAGGACACTGTTAGTGTAGTTATCGACGGCAAAGAATGTCATGAAGCAGCTGAAATCGACAAGTACGCTCAGCTTGCGAAGAATGATCCAAAAGATGAAAGTACTTGGCACAATGACGGTAGCCTAAAGGCTGCCCGCGGCGAAAACGTCCGCTTCCGCATCCGCTTCTTCAACAAGGGTGACACCACGTTGAAAGATGTCGCTTTGCGCGACCCACTTGAAGGTACTGGCTTTACGCTTGATACCAGCAAGAAAATCACTCTTTCTCGCGTCAACTCTGACGGTAAGAGTGGTGGCATCGTAACGCTCAACGACCTTAACAACATTAAGGTTGGCGACGTTGCTGAAGGCCAAACCGTTATCTTGATCTTCGAGGCTTATGTTCCAACCAACGACTCGAAAGAGACTTTGGTCTGTGAAGATAAGACTTTGTATAACTACGCTTACGGCAAGTTTAGCGACAAGCCGGAAATGAAGACCGAGGAAGCCGTTATCATTACGGCTGACGATTGTAGCGAAGATGAAAAACATCCTGGCTATAGCATCGAAAAATTCGTACAGGTCAAGGGCGATAAGAAGTTCTACAAGAAAGTAACTACTAAAGCCGGCGAGACCGTACGCTATCAGATTAAATTTAAGAACACTGGTGACACTACTCTCAAGCGTGTCGTCATCAGCGATACTCTTGATGCCCGCTTGACCTACAACAAGGGCACCACGACTGTTCTCCGCAACGGTAAAGAACAGAAGATTGAAAGTGATGAAATCACGACCAAGGGCGTTGTAATCGGTGATTACAAGGCTGGCGAAGAAGCAATTGTTTACTTCTACGCTACTGTTAAGACCAGCTTGGCTGACGACTGCGATGCTGCAGTTATTCCAAACAAGGCAACCGGTAAGTACAACAACGACGATAGCACCCGCAAGACTACGGATCAGGTTAACGTCGAGGTTCCTGGCAAGGTTTGTAAAGAACCTGAAACTCCAAAAGAGCCAGAACTTCCAAAGACTGGTGCGACAAGCGCCTTCGGCATCATTGCCGGCGTCGCCAGCATCAGCACCGCTGCTGCTTACTACATCAATAGCCGCAAAAAATTAAACTAAAGTTTGACCGCCTAGTATAGAGCTTCCCAAGCTCATAGCAGACGGGAAAACTCGCGGATAGCGCGCGGCGAGTAGGGCAACCTACGAAACCGCGCCTGTCCTGCAAAAGACCTTCCGAGATTCTCGGAAGGTTTTTTGTTGGCCGAAAAAACATGAGCATTATGCTGTATTTGCAAAACAAGTATGTTAAACTAATCTTAAGCATTAATGTAGGTCAAAAATAAAAGATGGACGAGAGAAAAGAGAAACTTAAAGTCCGCCTTGTCATTATTGGCGCGGTGGCTTTTGTTGTAGCTATTTTAGTAATTTCAGCGTTTGGTATTGCGGCGCGTCAGCGCGAACAGCAGCAAAACATCGTAAATGATAACAGCGATCCTAGTAGTAAGCCGACCGACGAAGTGATTCCGACTGGCACGCAAGATAGCTTTTATCGCATGATGGCTTACTTTCTGCACGGCAACGCGGAAGCCACAATAGTGCACCAAGAGCCATATGATCTCAACAAGAGCACGACCTACTTCTATAACCTAATCGTAAAACGCGGCAAGGAAGCGGACGAGTTTCTTAAGTATGCCGATGAGTTTATGACCGAGTATGACGAGTCGAATGTTAGCGAAGTGGAGTATGATCGCCGAAGTGAATATATGGATGTTCTCAGAAAAAGAGTCGAGGCTATCGAAGTCGTACTCAAGGACGTCCCGAACTACAGCAAAGATTATGTCTATTCCTACATCGCTGGTTATGGTTTTGACGCCATGAAGAAAAAGATGACCGACGAATACTATCCGTATTCAAACGCTAACGATAGTCGCATTATTGGCACCTATACACAGAATCTCGTCGCGCGCGACAACATGCTTTTGAGCATCTATCAAATCGCGCAAAGCGAGGGCTGCCTCAAGTCGACTAGCTGGAAAGACGGCGATAAGGTACTCGACTCGAAGGAAGTATTTGAATGTGCTGAGAAGAGCGGGAGTGGACCGAAAGTAAAGAAGCTAGAGTCTGGCTACGAAACTTACGATTCGTCTGCGACGAGCGAGTTGCGCAGTACCTTGTATTCGGCGGCACAGGCTATGTTTACTGTGCGTGACGAGATGGAGGCGTCGCGATGAAGTTGAGAAAGCTTATGCTTCGCTCGCTTCCAATCTTCTTTTTGTGCTGTTTGATTTTGGTTAGCGGTGGGATGACTGCGTCTGCAGCTAGCAGGTATGTTAGTCCGAAATCGAATCAGATTCAGCGTCAGGCCGTGGCGCAGTCGATTAAAGACTGCTATAAGTATGCCGCCAAGCGCCATTTTAAGATGGATGAGTATACTAGCTTTGGCGCTTACGACGGCAATGATACTGGTATGGCAGGTGCTCATTCGACGCGTAACGAAACCGCGGCTAATGATCCGGGCGGTACTTTCGGCACCGTTCAGCATATTCAGAATCAGGGTACCGAATATGAAGATAGCGTAGATCAAGAACTTAGCTACTATGGTAACGACCGTGGATATACGGAGATTAGTACCGATATGGTCGTCTCGACAAACCATGCTGGTGTCACATTTCTTGCATCGAAAGGTGGCTTCTGGGAAACTGGATATGGCTATATGGATGCAACCTGGAATGGTGCTACTAATACATTCTTTGATGAAGAAGTGCAGCAGCACTACCTACAGGGCCAGATCCTAACCGGCCTTTTGCCAGATTCGAAAGTGCAGGGCGCCAACCTGCCGTTCGTTTATGCTCCGACATCGGCAAACGGTTTAGGTAACGGCTTGGCAAGGCTTCCGCAAGGCTACGCGAAGGGTATCAATTATCTCGGCATGACTACGGAACAGGGTAGTATCGATGATGACAACTTTGACTCGGATACTTACGGCGATAAAAATGTCTATGGCTTCGACGAGAAGGCGCTTGAGTACGATACGACCTATATGTGCGAGGATTTCTTTAGTTCCAAGGAATTCTCCGGTACTTCTGGCGTAGCTTTTGCTGGTCTCTTTAATAATGCGTCTTCCGATATGGAGCAGGTCACCAAAGTGAGCCGCGACTATGAGAAAATTTCTAAGTTCCTAGGCAAGATGGGTTATAAGGTTACTCTGTCTGGTCAAAACGGTTACTGCTCGCGTTTTTCCTTTTGGAAGGTCCATCATTCTGAGCCGAACTTGATTGCGCGTGGTTTTGGTGCTGATGAAAGCACTAGTGAATCTACGGTCGTGACACCATATATCTGCGTAAGATACGAGGAAGAACCACCCTTTAAACTGATCGAGGTATATCAAAAAGATCAGACCGAAGACATGGGGGAAATATATGACCAATATAATGGTGTTTATTATACAATCGACAGCGACAACAAGGGCTTTACGCTGAATTGTAAGACTCGCGATAGCGGCTTCTTTGCTAAATCCGAGGAAGGATGTGGTTCGCATTTTGGCGCCGAGGATTTGGAGAATGCACGAGAAGAGTTTACGGCTTTTGCTGCCCAGATGAGCAGTATAATTGGGCACGGCGCGTACTATACTGATGCTGGGTCGGTTTTTGGTGAATACGTTTTTGGTAGAGACTGGACTGCGTATTTTCCAAATATGATGGTAGATCCAGTGCATGACTCCGAAGCGGAAAAAGAGGCGATCACGATTAATGGTAACTTCGATATATCGAACGGCGTCGAGACGCAAAATCTCAATTACGTTGATGCAAAGTTCGACATGGACAGCCCGGATGTTAGTGCTGATATTGCGATTTCAAACATTTTGGGTGCCGGCGGCAACAATATCGATTCAGGCAATACTGCTGCAGGTACGCACTATACGGCGCTCGGCGGAGGTCTTACCGACACAGAGAAAGAGCTCTTATATCGCCACTATCTGCTCGGTTTTTATGGCGGTGCAGAAAACACCTATTGTTTGGCGAATTTTGGTTCGGATTCGTCCGACGACTTTACGGATAACCAAGAAAAAATCGTTTCCGATGAAATTGCCGGTATGGCAAAAGACGAAGAGTCGCTCAAGAAATTGACACAAAACGCCGAGCCGAAACTATTCACCTATCATATTGATGGCAACGTTGAGGGTGCGGCGGTTAATCCCGGGATGGCTACCGAAAGCGTTAACGCAAACACCTTAGACGGACAACATAAAGGCGACTACTACGAACTCGTCTTGTTGGGATCGAATGGCTTTTATTACCATTGCTACACTTATCCGTCGAAAAACCAGAATCTTGGCGTTTTTGGCGTCGATGACCAGAACAATTTCTTTAAGTACGTTTATCTTGATGAAATTTTGGAATTTTTGCAACAGCAGAATCCAATCAGCAAGGCGGGCCAGCAGAATGCGGAAGTGACTGGCAATGATGCTTATGTGATGGCGCTCCAGACCTTCGATGATTCGATTGAGGTTCACAAGACGCTCGACTGTTATGGCAGCGATGACGAGCATCCGGGGCTTGGCGGAGTTATGTCGATTATCTTCTGCCCGATTATCGAACATGCCTCCAAGGCTATCGAGCAGGTATATGGCAGAGTCATTTCGACCTTCCTGGAGGTGCCGTCAGATTTATACTCTCCTGGCAGTGCAGTGCATACCGCGTGGGGGCAATTTATTACAATTGCGAACTCGGCTCTAATTCTAATATTGGTAATTATTATCATTTCTCAAGTATCAGGCATCGGCCTTCGTACTTATGGCGTTCGCGCAATGCTACCACAATGGATTATGTGGGCGATTATTACGAACTTATCGTTCTACATCTGTGATATCGTGCTAGATTTGACAACGATTCTTGCAGGAACGGCGAAGGATCTCATGAAGGGCATTGTTTCGTCTGCGCTTTCGTCTGGCAGTATGGCCTTTGCGGTAGATCAGGGTCAAATGGTTAACATCCGCGGTACTGGTCTTGTTATTACGGCGGTTGTCGTCGTGCTCGGCGCGGCAATTATAGTGACTAGGGGTGGCGTTTTGGTCGGTTTGCTTGGCGCCTTCTTCTCGGCAGTCGTTGCATTCTTTAGCTTGTTCCTATACATGGGCTTGCGTCAGGCTGCGTTAATGCTCTTGGTTGCGCTATCTCCGCTCGCTTTCGTGTGTAATGTCCTGCCAAATACGAAGAAAGTCTTTAAGAGCTGGTGGAGTACATTTACGAATCTTGCGCTAGTGTTCCCAATCTGTTCGTTCTTGGTTTACGGTGGCGATGCGGCGGCCAAGCTGCTCTTGATTGACGCACAAAACAGTAATGGATTAGCTACGAGCGGTGGCGATAAATTCAAAGTCATTTTGACTCTAATTTGCTCGGTAATCTGCACGATCGCGCCGATATTTCTGATTCCTAACGTCGTGAAGAATGCCGTAGCTGGCATGAATAAGCTGGCCGGTGCGGTTGGCGGAAAGGTTGCTGCTGCAATTAATGGCCGTAGCGTTGGCGGTAATACATTGACAAGCGCACTGAGTGGGGCGGGCCGCACTATGCGTGGCCGCGCGCGCATGATGCTCAATAATTACTCCGGTGTCGCAGTCCGCCGCAAGATGGCTGCTAATAGGAGAGAAGATAGTTATCGCCGCAAGCGAATGCGTAGCGACGCCAGGGCGGCTCGATTGGGTATGGCCTTAGGCCGCGGTTCATCGCTCGCGAAGAGTGGCGGACCTCTGGATTACAAGGCTGTGAAGTATGCTCAGCGTCAACAGGCGTCGGATGCGTATACTCAGGAGCTATTACAGGATGCAAGGGCAAAGTACTCGGGTACGGACGTGGCGCGAAATGTTGGATTTGCGTCAAGAAACCTGGTAACGGCATTGCAGGGCGGCCTAGTATCGGGCGGCGTAGCAGGAAGAGCGCTCCGTTCTGTTGCGGAAGGTTTGCCGGGTGCGGCTAGGATTGATTTCCCGATCGATAAAGCTGAGGCCATCGCTGCGGTCGAAATTCTTCAGCAAAGCGAGGAATATGCCATACTTAACGATGCATTGGCTGCTGGTACTGCATCGGGTGCACGTTTCAAGAATCAGGGCGACCTTACGGAATTTGCAAACAAGCTCGTGGAAGGTAAATCGGCGAATGTGGCTGCCGGTTTGTATGGTCAATTCTTGCAGGAATCGACTGCAAACTCTCATACTTCCTTCGAAGACTTCGTTCAGACATCTTTCTGTGGCAGACTAGCGCAAGAAGATCCGGAAGTTCTCATCTCTCAAGATAAAGATACGCTCAAATGGATGGCCACTAACGTTCCGCAAGCCGAGCTTGATAAGCTCACTGATCAACAGATCATCGAGAGCATGGACCGTATGGATGCAAAGCAACAGAGGCAGCTTGTTAAGATTGTTGGTAAGATGAGTGAAAATCGCCGTAAGCGGCTCATTGAGACTATGGGCGCTCAGGGAATCACGAAACTTAATCTCAAGCAGATTCGCGCGATTAACGGCAATGGAACGGGTCAATCTACTCCTGGCGCAACTCCGGGTCGCATTATTCAGGATTATCTCAACCGCAGAGAGCAAGGTAGCAGTAAGTCGAATTTGGAGCGCTTGAAAGAAGACAAAGTTGCCTACGGCTCAATAACGGAAGACGTACGCAGGGAATTGGGGATTTAATATAGAAAGGAACCCAGATGGACAATAAAGAATACCTGAAATCAATCAGCGAAAAGCCCCAAGAACAGGAAACGAAACCAAAACGCACTCGTCGCCCAATCAAGAAGCGCTACATAGTTATCGCGATAGTGATATTCTTGCTGCTCCTGCCATTCATAGTTGTCGACATCCTCGACAATATGCCGGATCCGAACATTACTCCAGCTAGTAAGTTCAGGAACAACTCGTCTGATTCGTCAGATAAAACCAAAGGTAATTCCGGCCTATCGCAGTATCTGTCTGATCTTACGATTGGTAACCCGATGATTTGTGATATTGATGTAGTCGAAAAGAATGGCGGCGAGAAATACAAAGTTCAGCTATCGATGGACGGCAATTACGCGAATTTCGACGTCACGAATCTAAAGTATCAGGGCAGCCATTTGAATCTAAAGAAGATAGACTACATGGTTTACATCTGGAAATATGGCGATGTGGACGTAGACAAGGGCGAAACATTGACTGAGAACGACGTGGAAATGATAAACATTCGCGAAGCGCTCAAAATTAACAATGCTGATCCAGAAAAAAGCAAGTTTAACTGCCAACGAAGCAATTCGTATAACGAAATTCAAGCCTTGCCAGTAGCGGAATGGAAGTCGTATAATGAAAACAGAAAATAAGCTTAAAAACTATAAAATGAAAAGAATTCTATCATTACTATTTATTCTAGCGGCTTCCTTGATTTGCGCTGGACAAATTCAAGCAAATGTATTCGCTGACGATGTAACGTATACTTCGGAAGCGATCAGTGATATGGTTTATACTAGCGCCAACCATAAAATTTTGGATGTCGACAAGGATAAAGTCTACGCAATCGACTGCACGATGGCGGTTCAGGGCTGGCCAAAAACCGAAGGCTTTGAGTATGAAAAATACTTTTGGTTTACTGTAGCGAACTTCCATCGCATCGATAGTCAGGAAGATTATGTCTATGCGCCAGACTATCTATCAATGCCGGAGGAAGATTACGTGACTGAGGCGATTAATACGAGCTATGCTAATCCGCCACGCGCTGCTCAGGAAAACAGTTGTCATACGATTTTTGAGGCATTCGACCCGAATTATCGCAATACTTGGGCTTCCTACGGCGATGGTCTTGCTTCTACCAACTTCATTCCGAACACACACAGTACGATCATCAAGTATGGTTACGATAACCCAGGTAACCAGATTTTTGGCAATGGTGATGTTACGTTTGTGCAGGAAGGCGAGCAGCTGAAAGTTCGCATTCCGTTTATGTTCGCGCAGAATGTCGGCAATGCAGCCTACCTTGACGAAGATTACGATCCGCTCGTTCGCTCGAAGGTTGAGCCTGATTTGTCGCAAGAACAGGCTGAAAATCTCACTCCGACCTTCCGCATTATGGATTTCTGCTACATGGATACGAGTACGGGGCATTGCGTCCCGGTCAGTGGTGGCGGCACAAATATCGAGATTGTCGATAAATCGATTGGTAGTGGCGAGCCTTATACTTATGTTCTAGAAATTGCTGCGGCGGCAACCCTGAAAGACGGCAGTCCGCTCAAGTCGAAGCAAATTCATTTGAATTATCGCATTTGTCCGCCATCAATCCCGAACGCTAATACCATCTCGATTACTTGTCTAGAAGACGAACGTCATGGCTCGGCCGGTCTTTTGATGGGTAACACTGCTTCTAAAGCTGCAATCGATGCGATGTTCGCAGCCGCTATCGGCAGAGATGATTGCTATCAGAGCGCCGGTTCGCTTAGTTTTATGAGCTGCGAGACGATGGAGAGCACGGAAAACTTCATTACTAAGGGCTACAAAACAATCTTTGAGGATTTCCTCCGAGTAAACTTTTCTGAGGATACAAGAGGCGCACTGGAGCAGGCCAACGGCACTATGCGAAAAGTCGCCAACAGCTTCTTGATAGTGATATTAGTCGTGATTATTATTTCGCAGGTTTCAGGTATCGGCATTAGTAACTATGGCGTCAAATCGATGCTCCCGCGCCTTATCTTCTATGCAATTCTTGTAAATCTCTCGTTCTATCTCTGTCTTGCCGGCATCGACTTCGCTACCATCCTCGCAAAATTTATTGAAGATGCTTTTAGCCAGGCACCAGCAGGAGCTCCAAACACTATCGGTACCGAGACTGTAGTTTGGGTCGTGGCAATTATCGGTGTAGCGGCTGGAGCGATCGTGGCAGTAACTGATACGGCGGCTGTGATTCCGGCGCTCATCGGCCTGCTTGGTATTGCGATTGGTATTATCTTCCTATTCGTGATTCTGGCGGTTCGCCAAGCGCTCATTATCCTACTTGTTGCTATTTCGCCACTCGCGATCATGTGTAATGTTCTGCCGGGCACTCGATCATTATTTAATAAATGGATGGATGCGTTTAAGGGAGCATTGTTGGCCTATCCAATCGTTACTGGCCTCGTGTATGGCGGTGCCTATGCTTCGGCTCTGTATGGTACCAGTCACGGAACCGGTATTGCGGGTATTCTGCACGCTATGATGGGTGCGGCGATTGCAATCGCGCCTGTCTTTGCGGCGCCTAACGCGATGAAAGCCTCGCTTGGTGCGGTCAATGGTATGATTGGTAAGGCTCAAGGCATGCTCACTGGCGGCCTCAAGGGCGCTGCGGGTCGTGGTCTTAGCCACAGTGCAATCGCCCGCCGCGCGGACCGACAGAAACAAGAGCGCGATAATAATGCCGCATTCAAGGCTCAAGAGAGGCAGCACGGCATTGATCAAAAGACGATGGCTGATATCGGCAAGAAGATGGAAAAGGGCACCGCTACTGCAAAAGATATCAACCGTCTCCGTCTAGCTACTCAGCGCGAGAATGCGCGCGATGCCGGTAACAGCCAGGCATTCGACGCGGCTGTCCGTAACATGAGCACCGATGAGATGCAAGACTGGATTAGAAATAACGGTTCCTCTGGTGACTACGAGACGATTGGTGGTATGCAAAACGCTATGGCGCGCAAGCTTGCTGCTAGCGGCGATACGGCCGCGCTCAAGAATATGGAGTGGAGCAAGCATATGACCACTAAAGATGCGACTGGCCTAGCCTCAACGAAGATGGGCGCATTCAAGCAGGCTGGCGATATGACATCGTATCTCGCCGAAAAGAATGTAGTTCAGAACAATGGCGACCTCTTGCATACTGTTAGTGATCCTTCTCAGATGGTCTCTACTGGCGAAATGAAAAGTGCATTGGAAGGCGAGGGTGACGACTTCCTCTCGAGCATGGCTAAAAGAAATCCGCAGGCTTTCGATCAGTTTATGGATTCGCTCAATATGAATGGCCAGTCAATCGAAAAGGTTGCCAAGCCAGAGCAGCTCCGTTCGCTCTTACTTAACAGTGGTGGACTTTCGGGTACTTCGCAGGCTCATATTGCGCAAACTATCGAGAGAATGAACCGTAATGGTGATCCGAAACTAGCGCAAGTATTCTCGAATATTGGCGCTAACGACATTCCGAAGATGGGCTCGTCGGTATTTGGCGCTGCTGCGAAGTATGGCCATATGGATCATGCGATTAACCAGTTGATGGATGGTGAAGGCAAGCAATTCCAAGGCCAGACCGGCGCTGAAACACAAGCAATCATTAATGATCGCCGCAGAGGCTCTAATACTGATCCGACACCTTATAATCCATTGGCGTAAAACCAACAAAAATACCTCCAGCAAGGAGGTATTTTTTTGATTTCTTCAGCTATTTAGCCGCCGCCTTTAAGACTTGTTCGAATAGCATTGCGACGGTCAGTGGGCCAACGCCGCCAATTTTTGGTGTCAGAATCAAGTCGTCTCGTTCGCGCGCGGCGTCATCTAGGTCGCCCTTAATTACGCCCCCTTCGCTGGCTGTGCCGGCGTCGACTACGATTGCGCCTTGGGCAAGCATCTCGCTCTTGATTAGTCCGGGCACGCCCGTGGCCGTAACGATTACTTCTCGCTCGGCCAAGCCCATCAAATCGTCACCTTTATCGAAAGTTTTTACGTCATAGCCTGATTCACGCCACATTTTCGTGAGCGGCGCGCCTACAAGTTTGCCTTGCCCGACGATTGCGAGCTTTTTGCTTGGTAATTCTACTCCGTAGCTTGTTAACAGCCAATGAATTGCAAGCGCGGTAGCGGTATCGGATTCGCCGCGCAAGCCGTCAACGTCCTTCTCCAATGGAATTTCGTCCAAAATCGACATATCGCATTCGGCTAGCGGAAGCTGCACGATAATGCCATGAATATTTGAATCGGCGCCAGCCTGACGGATTTGTTCGCGCGCATTGGCGGCATCTAGCTTGACCACTTCTACGTCCACGCGAATGTCTTCTCCGTAGCGTTGTTTCAGTGACATATACTTCGCGATGACTGGACTATCGTTGTCGTAAAAGATTGCTAATTTAGGAAAAATTTTCCGACCGCGTAAACTTCGCACCTGTGCGGCTTGTCGTTCCTTAATAAAATCTGCGATATCGCGTCCGTTCAGTTCTTTCATTCGTCTCCTAACTCCATTGGCTCTTGCTCTAGCGTCATGCCGAATTTTTCATATACCGCGTCGATGACTGCTTGGCGCGCTTTGGCGAGATCAGCATAAGATTTTGCGCTCTCATTAATCAAAACTAAGGCCGCCTTATCCGATACGCGCATGCCGTAAAACTCTTTACCTTTCAGCCCAGCGTGTTCGATTAGCCAGCCGCATGGCACCTTGCCGCCATCCCAAACTGGGATATCTTTCGCGCGTGCCGCCTCGGCTTCCTCTTCGTTTAGGTAAACATTCTTAAAGAATGAACCGCTCGATGCGTATTCTTTTGGATCCGGCAGTTTGCTGGCGCGAATCGCGCTAACCGCCTCGCGCACGACGGCTGGCGAAAACTCGGTAATATTGCGCTCATCGAAATAAGCCTGTAGGGAATTATAAAAAGGCGGCTTCATCCAGTGTTTATGTAGCTCGACTGTGACGCTCGTAATGAAATAGCGCCCAACGCCATCCCCCGTATTGAAAATGCTACGGCGATAGCCAAGGTTTAGCTCGCTCGCCATCATCTTCTTGAAGCAGTTGTCTTTATAATCGTAAACGCAAACATGATGCAGGGTCTGCGCGATGTCTTGACCGTAAGCGCCGACATTTTGGACCGGCGCAGCGCCAACGGTGCCAGGAATTTTGCTTAGCGCTTCGATGCCAGAGAAGCCGAACTGCTCGCCATCAAATAACTTTACGCTGTAATCAACGAAATCATCTAGCAGCTCGCCGCTCTTTGCGCAAAGACGAATCGTATCTTCGTCGCTATCAATCACGTAGATCCCGTGCAACTTGTTGACTAAAATTACGCCGTTATAACCGCCGTCGCGACCGATAATATTACTGCCGCCGCCGATTACGTACACGGGCAACTTTTTCTCGTCGGCAAAATGATACGCTTCGGCCAAATCTTTGTCTTCCTCGATTTCGATGACGAAACGAGCAGCCCCGCCGAGGCGCATTGTCGTTAATTCGGATATTGGCACATTTTCACGTATCTTCATACATAAATTATAACATCGCTACCCCAGTTACCAACCATAAGCGCAATAATTGACTAATACTGCAATCTGTGATATAATATAAGAGTGGGCTTTGGCTCACTTTTTCGTTCTTTAAGGCTTTTTCTGATTCTTGCGTGCCAGAATCTGCTCGCAAAACCGTTGCGAGTGGTTACGGCACGAAAGAAGAAGGAGGTAATCTATGAAAGTATCCAACCTGAAGACCGCTACGGTCATCATGCTCGTGCTTCAGGCGTTCACGGAGAATACTCTGCGCGCGCTCGAAAGCTGGAACATCGGACAGTGCGACTCTAACAACTTCCTTGTTGAGATCGCTGCTCGGCGCCTTGACGCCTTGCATGTGAGCCTCTCGAAGGGGGAGGAACTTGACGAGCAGACGATTAATACGGCGTTCCCAGGAATGCTCAAGTGGACGCGTCCTGGCGGCATCGAGACGTATACGGTGTTTGCATTTGTTCAGAATTATCTGCAGAATGAAGCCGATCCCCTGCATGTCGGCAACCGCATCTACTCGCGCCTGGCTTCCGCGCTCCACCGTTCCTTTGCGGACTTTGGCATGCCGAAGTCCGTAGACCTTGCGCAGGCTTTTCGCGATGAGAAATCCGAACGCTCGGTTAAAATTCTCGGCGAGATGGGGCGCGCAATTCACGCCGCCTCGGTGGATGATTCGGATTTTGTTCAGCATCTGCTTGAAGTCATTAAGGCGATCCAGCAGGAGCGCGCGAACGCTGACGGCAAAACTCCGCTCAATAAATCTGCGCTGGAGGACTACGACGAAAACGCGAGAGTGACTCTTGAGGCGCGCTATTATATGCGCTTCTGCCGCTATTCGCTGAGCGCTTTCGCCGAGGCTATCTGTGTCGTTTTGCCGGTTTTGATGCTGGCTTGCGGTGACGCGTGCGAAAACACCAAGGAAGTCTTGCATGCGATGCATTTCGGCGAAGTTGTTGCAGAATACTGCGACAAGGCGCGCTCGAAGCTTATCGATCGCGACGTCCATGATGTTGCGGTGTTGATGATTAAACAGCCGTGGGATTATTTCTATGGCTTCATCGACAGTAATGACGAGCGGGTCTATGACTGCATGGCTGTGCTCCTGATGTCTAACTATGCTGTCACGAAAAACGTCGTCATTACGGTCGGCAACATTGCTCTTATTGCCGATGCTGAGACCGAAGAAGACTGAAGAAAAAGCCAACCCTTTGCGCTCCGCTTCGGCGGGGCGCTTTCATTGCAAGAAAAATCCCGACTAGCATAGTCGGGATTATCTTTTTTATCTGGGTCGAGTGGTAGCCTGAAGTGACAACGGTAGGATTTCACCATAAGCCAGCGCTCGGAAAATTACGACCACCGGAGTAGTGAAGTTGTCCTGATAGTCCGCGAGCGGGATCAGCGTCTTCGCCTGATTTAGGTAAAGCTCGCCGATCTCTTCTTCTGTCGCCTGGCGCCCATTGCCACCATTGAAACAGCGGCTAAATAGCGCTTCGCGAGCCTTGCCGAAGGCGCTGCCGTCGATGACGTAGACGCCGTCAAACGAAATCGGTTTTACGACTGCGCGATAGGTTGCCATCCAGAAATGATCCGGTGTTTTTGGGTGCCCAAAATCGTCGGCGAGCCCGCACCAAGTACATGGCGTGGCACATAATCCGCTTAGCCCCCACTCCGCTCTGAAATACTTGGGCGGAACTATCGGATTATCTTTCGCCGGGAGAAGAAAAGACTGGCTTTCTTCGGACTCAGGTAACGCGGACGCCTTTACGAGAGCATCATAGTCCGGTTTCGATATATGGGTTACCAGATCTTGCGTAAAAGGAAGATTGTTTTGTCCGAAAGTTTGAAATCCAGGGCAAGATACGGCACTTTTGGGATTATTCATGAAGCTCACTCCTTTCCCATAGATTTAAAGTGCGTCGTATGACAATTAAATTATGGCATATTATGCGCAAAAATACAATTACGCCAACATCATCGCGCGAAAGCGCAAGCGTAAAGTCTGGCGCCTTTGCATTTTCTCCAA
>CAMMYO010000016.1 GCA_946527885.1 uncultured Candidatus Saccharibacteria bacterium | reverse complement strand
CGATGCCCTGGTACTTCATCAAATCTTGCAAGTTCAAGGAACCCTCGGAGAGGCGATCACCTGGCTGGACGCGGTCGCCATCATGAACAGCGAGAGCGAAGTCCATTGGGACGGAAACCTTGAGTGGGGCGCCAACGTTGGCGACCAAGACGATTTCGTCAGAAGTTAATTCGGCAACACCGTCAAATGGAGCGACGATTGGGTCAGCACCCTTGGCGTTGCTGGCGATAACTGCGCCGACCTTAACGTTTGCACCGTCCTTGACCTTTGGTTTGCGACCGTCGAGCTTGAAGTGCTCAGTGCGACCTGCATCCGGCGTAACCTGAACGATATTGAAGCGGCCCTCTTCCCAAGTCGTGACAACACCTGCGATGGTCGAGATAAATGCCTGACCCTTCGGATTGCGAGCCTCGAGAAGCTCTTCAACGCGCGGAAGACCGCGAGAGATAGCACCAGAACCGGCCTGACCAGATGAGTGCTTGGTATCGAGCGTAAGCTGCGTACCTGGCTCACCGACGGACTGAGCGGCGATAACGCCAACTGGTTCGTGGTAGGCGACTGGCTCGCGAGTAGACATATCAATACCATAAGCCTTGCGCGGAACGCCATCGTTACATTCAGTCGTAAGAACGCTCTGAATCTTGATACCTTCAATTTCTTCATCCTCGGCGAGCTGATCGGCCATTTCTGGCGTGATAAGCTGATCGGCCTGAAGACCATATTTCTCGACGTTTTCGGCAGAGTAGCGGCCCATAATACGAGCAGCAAAGCCGATACCGGTATATTCAGATTCCTTCTTCGAGATATAGAAGCCTGGATCCGGAGCTTCGGTCTCAACCGTAAAGACATCCTGAGACACATCAACGAGACGACGAGTCAAGTAACCGGAGTCGGCAGTACGGAGAGCCGTAGACACCTGACCCTGGCGAGCACCGCGGGTTGCAATGAAGGATTCGAGCGTGTTCAAGCCCTTCTTAAAGCTGGACTTAATTGGAAGCTCGATCTCGCGGTTAAACACGTCTACCTGAACACCAATGGAGGCGGAAGCAAGCTTAATGTTACCTGCGGAACCACGAGCACCGGAGTTGGTCATGATGGAAATGTTCGTATCGAGGTGCGAGAGGTTATCCTTAACCATTGCACCAACTTTATCGTCGACATCGCGCCATGCAGCAACAGTCAAGCGATAACGTTCGTCTTCCGTGATAAGACCTTCTTCGAAGCTTTGTGCGATCTGGGCAGCCTTGCCTTCACCTTCGGCGATGATGGATTCGACCTCTGGGTAATCTGGGTAGTCATCCTTAGAAGTGGAGACGCCGGCGATAGTTTCGTACTTGAAGGAGAGATCCTTGATTGCATCAGCAGTCTTGACGGCCATTTCTGGACCAAACTGGTTCAAGATGTTCGCCATGACCTTCTTGAGATGCTTGCTGTTCTGAACTTCGTTATCGTATGGATATTCAGCTGGCAAAATCTCATTGAAGAAGACGCGACCGAGCGTCGTATCGCGCTTTTCGGACTTGGTATGAACGCGGATTGGCGACTGGAGCTGAATAAGGCCCATATCGTATGCCAACTCGGCTTCGTAGACGCTAGTGAAGGCCTTGCGCTCACCCTGAGCGGACGGCTTTTCATAGGTCAAGTAGTAGCTACCCAAGACGACATCCTGCGTAATCGAAAGAACTGGAGCACCGTCGGATGGCTTCAAGAGGTTGCGGCCGGCAGCCATAAGTTCGGCAGCTTCGCGCTGAGCTTCCTTCGAAAGTGGAAGGTGGACAGCCATCTGGTCGCCATCGTAGTCAGCGTTGAAGCCGTTAGCGACGAGTGGATGGAGCTGAATTGCCTTACCGTCGACAAGCTTTGGCTGGAAGGCCTGGACCGACAAGCGGTGGAGAGATGGAGCACGGTTCAAGAGAACGTACTTACCTTCAATCACCTCGTCGAGAGCATCCCAAATCACGGTTTCGCCAGCTTCGATCATGCGAGAGGCGGCGCGAATGTTGGAAGCGTGCTCGTGGTTGATGAGCCAGCTAATGACGAATGGCTTAAAGAGTTCGAGCGCCATCTGCTTCGGCAAACCACACTGGTTAAGGCGAAGTTCTGGACCTACCACGATAACGGAGCGGCCAGAGTAGTCAACGCGCTTACCGAGAAGGTTCTGGCGGAAGCGACCCTGCTTACCCTTGAGCAAGTCAGACAAGCTCTTGAGTTTGCGGCGACCATTCTGAGAGTTGGCAGTGCGGCCACCACGGCTAGCGTTATTATCAATCAAAGCATCAACAGCTTCCTGGAGCATACGCTTCTCGTTGCGGCAGATAACTTCTGGAGCATTGAGATCGATAAGCTTCTTCAAGCGGTTGTTGCGGTTAATAACGCGGCGATAGAGATCGTTCAAATCGGAGGTTGCAAAGCGGCCACCGGCGAGCGAAATCATCGGGCGTAGATCTGGTGGAATAACTGGAATTACGTTCAAGATAAGGTCGGTTGGCTTGATGCCAGCAGATTGCATGCCCTCAAGAATCTTGAGACGCTTCATGATGCGCTTCTGTTTCTGACCCTTGCTTTCGTCAGCTTCTTTATGGAGATCCTCGATCATCTTGTCGAGATCGATTTCCTTCAAAAGCTTTTCGATACCACTGGCGCCCATCTCAACAGTGATGAGATCTTCGTATTCTTCATCAAGGTTGCGATAGTCAACTTCAGAGATAACAGCGCTCTTGGTAAAGCTGGTCAAAGTGCGCTTGCGCTCCTGGTAGTCAGCCTCGAGCTCTTCGAGTTCCTTGCTCTGAGCTTCAGCCAAAGCGGTAGCATCGCCACCATTCTTCGCCTCATTCTCGTAGCGAACGCGGATAGCCTGACGAGCGACGTCGGTCTGAGTTTCAAGATCCTCGAGACGCTTGTCGATTTCTGGCTGATCGACTTCCGTAATAATATAAGATGCAAAGTAAACGACTTTTTCGATATTCTTTACCGTAATGTCGAGCAATAGGCTCAATGCGGAAGGCGTACCGCGCATGAACCAAATATGTGCGACTGGCGCAGCGAGAGCGATGTGACCCATGCGCTCGCGGCGAGTAATGCTCTTCGTAACGAGGTTACCGTCTTTATCGACAGCAGCTTCGCGCGAACGAACACCCTTGAGTTTCGGATCGTTCGGATTAATGTCCTTTACTGGACCGAAGATACGCTCACAGAAGAGACCGTCGCGTTCTGGCTTCTGCGTGCGATAGTTAATAGTTTCCGGCTTTAGGACTTCGCCATAGCTCCAGTTGAGGATGTCTTCTTGACTCGCAACTGAGAGGCGGATGGAATCGAAATCGTTTGCGCTGATAAAATTATCTGCCCAAGCCATATTATAGCTCCTCCCCTAAATCTGTTGTTGTTTCTTCTTCTGAGTTCATTTCGAAATCGGAATCTTCATCGACGATTTGCGCTTGCTCTTCTAGGTCGTCATCTTCGACGGTGGCGCTAGTTTCGGTTTGCGCATAGATAACAGCATCGTCGCGGCTGCGAGCAACTTCCTCGGTTGCCTTTTCAATAACGCGATCGGCGTCTTTTGCATGACCGCCATCAAGCAAGTCAACTTTCAAACCGAGACCCTGCAACTCCTTAACCAAAACGTTGAAGCCTTCTGGGAGTTTTGGACCTTCGATTGGCTCGTCCTTAATGATGGATTCGTAAGCCTTAGCGCGACCGAAGACGTCATCCGACTTGATCGTGAGCATTTCCTGAAGGGTAGCTGCGGCACCGTAAGCCTCGAGCGTCCACACCTCCATCTCGCCGAAGCGCTGACCACCGTTCTGAGCCTTACCACCGAGCGGCTGCTGAGTAACCATCGTGTATGGACCAGTCGAGCGAGCGTGAATCTTGTCGGCGACCATGTGATGCAACTTGAGCATATACATGATACCAACCGTAATGCGTTCCTCGAACGGCTCACCGGTCAAACCATCATAGAGCTTGACGCGACCATCGCGCTGAATGCCAGCCTTCTCGAGTTGCTCAGAGATAACTTCGTCTGGGACCGAGTTGAAGGATGGGGTTTCGACATGGTAACCAAGTGCGCGAGCAGCCATACCAAGGTGAGTTTCAAAGAGCTGACCGAGGTTCATACGGCTTGGCACACCCATTGGGTTCAAAACGACATCAACTGGAGTACCGTCTTCCATGAATGGCATATCTTCGACTGGGAGAATACGAGCGACGACACCCTTGTTACCGTAGCGACCAGCGAGCTTATCGCCAACGCTGATTTTGCGCATTTCGGCAACATAAATCTTAATCTGCATCAAGACGCCAGACTTAAGCTCGTTACCCTGTTCGCGGGTAAAGATCTTAACGCCGACAACCTTGCCGCCATCAGAACCATTCATGCGGACGGAAGTATCGCGGACATCCTTGGCCTTTTCACCGAAGATAGCGCGAAGGAGGCGTTCCTCAGAGCTGAGCTCCTGTTCACCCTTTGGCGTAATCTTACCAACGAGCACATCACCATTCTTTACTTCGCTACCAACCGTAACAATACCGTCTTCGCCGAGGTGGCGGAGAGCTGCTTCAGAAACGTTCGGAATATCGCGTGTGACCTGTTCTGGGCCAAGCTTGGTTTCGCGAACCTCTACGTCGAAGTCGCGAATATTAATACTGGTCAATTCATCGTCCTGGACGAGACGCTGAGAAATAACGATAGCGTCATCCATGTTGTAGCCACGCCATGGCATGAAGGCTACGAGCATGTTCTTACCAAGTGCGAGCTCGCCGTTGTCGATGGAAGCACCCTCGATCAAGACATCACCTTTCTTAACCTTTTGACCACGCTTGACAACTGTGCGCTGATCGTAACAGCGGTCATCATTAGTCTTCATGAAGTGAATCAATTCGTAAGTCTTGACGGTCTTACCATACTTAACTTCGACAGCGACCGAGTCAGCGCGAACAACTTCACCGTCATCTTCTGCGAAGACGATTTGCGACAAGTTCTTTGCGACTTCGTTATCGATACCGGTTGAAACAATAGCGGCTTCTGGCTTGATTAGCGGGACAGCCTGCTTCTGCATGGCGCAAGCCATCAAAGAGCGGTCGACGCGGTTCTTTTCGACGAATGGAATCATCGAAGCAGCAACACCAAGAATCTGCTTATGGGTCGCATCCATGTGCGTAACTTCGCTTGCCTGGACCTGAGCTGGCTGCAAGAACTTACGAGCGGAGACGTATTCGTCTACAAACTTACCGTCCTTGTCGAGCTTAGCGCTAGTATCGGCAATAACCATGTTTTCCTCAGCAGCAGCATCGACGTAAACGATTTCATCGGTAACTTTACCGTTCTTGACGACGCGATATGGAGCCTCAATGAAACCATACTCATTAATGCGAGCGTAAGTAGCAAGGTTCAACACGAGACCGACGTTGCCACCTTCTGGTGTCTCTACAGTACAGATACGGCCGTAGTGAGTTGGGTGAGCATCGCGGACCTCGAAGCCAGCGCGTTCGCGAGTAAGACCACCAGGGCCCATCGAAGATAGGCGGCGCTTGTGCGAAAGCTCTGAGAATGGGTTGGTTTCGTCCATCAACTGGCTCAACTGAGAGCTAGAGAAGAATTCCTTTACAGCGGCCACGACCGGGCGGGAGTTGACGAGCTGGGATGGAGTGACGGTTGCTGGGTCGCTCATCGACATGCGGTCAAGAATATTGCGCTGCAAACGAAGCATACCAAGGCGGAACTGGCGCTGAACGAGTTCACCGACCAATTTAACGCGGCGGTTTGCCAAAGAGTCGATATCATCGACTGGATCTTGCGTATTGTTCAAACGGATGATTTCGCGAATAATAGCGATTAAATCTTCCATCTGGAGCGTACGATGCTGTTCATCGTTTGGCGTATCAAAGCCGAGGCGCTGATTAATCTTGTAGCGACCAACGCGAGAGTAATCGTAGCGCTTGTAATCCCAGAAGGTGCGCTTGATTAATTCTTTTGCGTTATCCATCGTCGCGAGATCACCTGGGCGCAAACGGCGGAAGATCTCAAGAAGAGCCTCACCCTGAGTGGTGGACGGATCTTTCTCGAGTGTATTTTCAATATAGTGAACGTCGCCGGTATCGATTTCTTTGAAATCAGCAACGATTTCGGTCTTCTTGCGACCAAGTGCGCGCAAAAGCGTCGTTACAGGCACCTTTTTGCGGCGATCGATCTTAACATAGATGACGCCCTTGGTGTCGGTCTCGAACTCGAGCCATGCACCGCGCCCTGGAATAATCTTCGCACCATAATAATTATGGCCAGCGACCGTATCGGCCTGGAAGAATACACCGGCGGAGCGAATCAACTGAGAAACGATTACGCGCTCGGTACCATTAATAATAAAGCTGGCGCGATCCGTCATCCACGGATAATCACCAAAATAGATATCCTGCTCTTTAACTTCGCCGGTTATCTTGTTCGTCAATTCGACATTGACATGGAGTGGCGCTTCGTAAGTCGTAAGATTTTCTTTCGCCATGCGGTCGTTTTCGACCGGCTCTTTGAAATAGTAATCTTTGAAGCGCAAGCTCATTTTCTGACCGGTGTAGTCATCGATCGGATTGAGCTCGTTAAAGACTTCTTGCAAACCATAGTCCACGAATTCTTTCCAGGACTTGGTCTGGTGTTCAGTTAGGTTTGGTATTGGAAGTACTTGGTCCCCCTCCGTGAATTGGACACGGCGACCACTATCAGTATTTGCAGTAACTGCCACGTTTCCTCGCTGTTAGTTTAGTGTTGATATCTTTGGCCTGAAGAATACCGCCTTGACCCCTACCCGTTTTGCCAGAACGAGTCACTCCTTAGTCAAAGCACACTACTTCTAAGACCATTATACACCATTTTAGTCAATTTTTCAAGCAAAATGAGGATGCTAAAATGCTTGCGCTTCGCATTAAAAATCGATACAATTTTCTTAATTAGGAGGTAAATTAATGGGATTATTCTCGTTATCAGCAGGCCTGCTTGAGCTCGGCCTGGTTGTTGGAGCTATTGTTGTTGCAATAATCTCCATCAGCAATTCAACAAAAAAGCCAAGCGCACCGCCCGCACAAAGCGGCGTAGCGCCAGCGCAAGGCGGAGATGGGCCGACCAAAATCGGTCCAATCACGCCAGTCATTCAGCCAAAGCCAAAAAATCCGAACTCCGGCCTTAATATTTTGACCTTCCTCGGCGGCGCATTGCTTGTTTGGGCGACGATGATGTTCGTTGCCGAAACTGATGGCGCGGCCGTACCACCAACGATCATCACATTAACGCTATTGACTTATATTGTTGGCATTTTCCTATACAAAAAAGCGCCATTCCTAAAGCCGGTCGCCATGACCTTTACGGTCGCTAGCTTGCTGATTTTCCCATTCCTTTTCTTCGCCTTCACGAATATGGGGCTAGATGAGCACGTTTCCGGCATTCTAAGCACAATTTCGACTTTCATTGCTCTGACGCTCAGCTCGACGATTTTGCCGAATCGCGTTTTGCCATATTTTGCATATATTTGGCTTGGTGCGGTGGCTTATGCGCTCGTTCCGGATTCCTGGGAAAGCGAGAGACTTTACATTTACTATCTCGTGCCGCTACTCATGGCGTTCCCGGCCATGTATGCTTGGGTGAAGCGAGTTAAATGGCTACCAGTCCATTGGCGCCACGCTGCGAGAAGTTTCGCTTACGGCATTATACCGCTCTTGATCCTACCATTCTTGGCTTTGTTGGCCGTTGCCTCTCATCCATATACCGCCGACGAAATTCCGCCATTTATTTGTACGATCTTCGGCGCAATCGTTTGCTGCTTCTATGGTCTCTGGTGGACCTGGTCAAAGCAACGCAATTGCATTTACCCAGTTCGCATCGCGGTACAGGTTACGGCTTTGAGCTTGATTTATGAAAGCATTATTCGTTTCGGCGGATATGAGGCTACGAATTCATATTATTACCATTATACTCCTTACAGCCAGCTCGATGCGCTTACGCTCTATATTGCGACAAGCTTTAGCTTTATTGCGCAGTTCGTGCTTGGCATTATCATAAAAGACAAAAATCAGTTCGGTCGAATTTTCGACAGAATCGTTGCGATCGTCTCATTCGTCGCCATCATAAGCTGCGCTGGCGCCTTCTCTACCGGCGATTCTCAAGTCGATAATATACTACTAATGACCTCTTGCTTGCTCGTTGGCGCGATGGGTGTAATTCAATCGATCTTCGAGAAGAATTCGCTCTGGGCGATTGCGACAATTATCAGCTTACTCATTGTTCCAGTTTCGGCCGATGATCTATTAGAATCAGACGTAGAAGATATTGTTTACTGCGTCTACTACTCAATCGCGACACTGATCTTTGCTGGCAGCTACGCCTTCTTGCGCAAGAACGGACGCGTTCAGGCGCTAATAATGAGCTTAATCGGAACTAGCTTGGCCGGATTGATGAGCATTGGCGTCTCGAGTTCACTCGACGTAACGTTCGTCGGCTGGGCAGTATTGAGCCTAGCGCTCGGAATAATTGCGCTAATTGACAATAACAAGGTTATTTTGGAAGTCAGCGCCTACTCTGCAATTATTACTATCGCGACTCTCGTCGGATATGTATTCGACAGCATTACGTTGCAGGCGCCAGTCGCATCGAGTAGCCATACGAGCTATCATGAGTTTACGGACTATGTTACGGCGATCATTATTGTCCATATCGTAACCTACGGCATTATGGCGGTCGGTTACTGGCGCGAGCGCGCTCGTCGTTACAAGGTGCGTTTCGCCATCGGTTACTATTCGTTCAGTCTAATTGCGCTAATTTTCGCAGCCGGCGGGATTGATTCATATAGCACCATTATTCCAGCGGTTCTTTATTTGGTCCAGCAGGCAATCTTTATCGTAATGAGTGTCATGCGTCGCTATGAGTGGCTCACCTGGTCTGCTTTGGTGGCTATCATCTTCGATATCTTCCTATTGATGTCCGACTATGGTTGGCTCAGCGTCGCGATTGTCGGCTTACTATTGATTTTCATTGCAGCCTGGAAGATGACGCAGAACCACCGCAAAGGTCAAGGTAATGGCGGGAATCTAGGCGGCGGTTCGTCACAGAATCAAATTGCGCCTAGCGCGCCAGAACAGAAACCAATCGAGCCTATCGAAAAGCCCGTAAAGGAACCTATTGAGCCAATTGAAAAGTCTGGAGAGAAAACGATTATTGCGACCGAGAAGACCGACGTGACCATCGAGGAATCCTCGATCGAAATCAGCAGATAAGATTCCACACAAAATACCCGCTCTATTCGCGGGTATTTTTGCTGCCTTATGTAGTTTGTAAAAGAAAAATTGACGATTTGTCTAGATGAGAAATTGTGATTTAATAACATATTGCAACATAATCATCTCTAGGCTTAGGGAAATAAGTCAAAACGTCAATTTTTCATTGACTCTCTGCATAAGCGGCGGATTTGAGATGAAAAAATGGCAGATTTTCCGGAACCCTAAAAACCACCCATGGGTGTTGGGTGGTTTTTAAGCATATAAGCTCTCAACTTTATGTGGTGAAGTTTCTCGCAAAACTTCAAAGCTGAACTCGCAGTTAGCTTAATGCTTGTAATTTAAGCACTACCGATATTATATATCAAGGTCGTCCAAATCCGCAAGCTCTGCGCGCGTCTTTTTTGCCAATTCGCTGCTTTCAGATTCTTCGGCCTCGGCTTCATTAGCGTCATCAGACGAAGCATCGTCGCCCTTTGGCGCGTAGTCGTCATTGTTTACGATTTTCAAGTTGTAACGGGCATCATTCTTCGTGCCGAGAGCGCGCAAAAGCGTGCGAATGCTTTGAGCGGTTGCGCCGCGGCGGCCAATGATGCGACCAACGTCTTCTGGGTCAACTTCGAGGCTCAAAAGGACACCTTTTTCATCGATAGTACGGTCAATCTTAACCTTGTCTGGATTGTTGACGAGAGTTTTCACGATATACTCTACGAATTGCTGGTCTATTGTGGACATGAGTTCTCCAATTTTTTAATTTTTATATATCTAGTATATATGTTTTTGGTTATTTTTTTAAGATTTTTTGTTATGGACATCCATCTGAGGATACGGAATAGAAATGCCCCGTTTTTCGAGTTCTAACAGCGCAGTTCGATAGGCGACGCGGCGCGATTTCGCGCGAGCTTCGGGTAGGCACATAATCGTCAAAAGATGCTCAATGGCAGAATCGCCGAGTTTCTTGATACCAAGATAATTGCACTCCGTAATATTCTCGTCGGTCGCAATTTTTGCAGCAATATCTGTCAGGATTTTCTCCGCCTCCTCGACTTTTAGCTCGTACGGAAGCGGCAAGGTGATAGCAGTGCGCGCCGGGATGACTTCCGCCTTTTCGATATTGCGGTTAGAAATCGAGATAATGCGACCGTTAATTGAGTTTTTCACCTTCGTCGTGCGAATACCAATTGAAAGGACGCGGCCTTCATCATCGTCGCCCGTGCCGTAACGAACAAGATCGCCAACCGCAAAATAATCGTCGGAAATAATCGTAATTCCGCGAATGATATCCTTCATGAAATCCTGCGCCGCAAGACCAATCAACACGCCGACGATTCCGATACCGGCGAGAAGCGAATCGACATTTATGCCGTTGGCCTGCAGAATCAGAATAAGTGTCAGAATCAAGAATACATAGCGCAGTAAACTACCGACGAGGTTCGCATAGGTGCGGCCGCGACGGATTGCTTTCGATGCGCCGCTACGCGATTCGATTTTCTTCAAAATACCCTGCGCTAAGAGATAGAAAATAATGCAGATGATTACTATCACTAGCGAATTAAAAATCGGGTTCTCGGTAATTAGCTTATGTATTTCTTGAAACTGCTCCATGCCTCCATTTTACAATACCAAGGCACGAGCTTGCAAAAGGCTAGGCGATGTCGTTTGCAGAGCGCTTGCCCGCGATAGCCTCTGTGGCATTTTGGAGCGTGGTTGCCGCGATGGCATCGAGCGCCTCCTTTGTATAGAAACCCTGATGCGACGTCATTACGACGTTCGGGAAGGCTAATAGGCGCGAAGTTGTCGAGCTAAAGCTCATGTCGCAAGAACGATTCTCATAGACGTTGCCCGCCTCTTCTTCGTAGACATCGAGACCAACTCCATGGAATTTGCCTTGCTTTAGACCACGAATCAAATCAGTCGTATCGATGAGTCCGCCGCGCGAAGTATTGACCAAAATTACGCCGTCGCGCATTTTACTAATAGCCTCAGAATTAATCATGTGGCGGTTTTTATCAGTCAATGGACAATGCAAAGAAATCAAATCGCTGCGACGATAGAGTTCGTTCAGGCTGACATATTCGACGAATTTTTCAAGCATTGGATTTTTATAGACATCGTAGGCGATTACTTTCATGCCGAAACCCGTGCAAATATTGCACATTGCGTAACCGATTTTGCCTGTGCCGATGATGCCGGCGGTTTTGCCGTGAAAATTCAGACCGCAAAGACCATCGATGCTATAGTCGTTTTCACGAATGCGGTTGTAGGATTTGCAAAGGCGACGATTAGCAGCGAGCGCCAGGCCCATTGCGAGCTCAGCAACGCCTTCCGGCGAATAGCCCGGAACAATTTTGACCAAAATGCCAAGCTCTTTGGCTTTTTCGACGTCGACATTGTTATAGCCGGCACAACGCATTAGAACGGCCTTAATGCCGCACTTGGCAAAAATCTGAAGAGTTTTCGCATTGATATTTGCACTAACGAAAGCACAGACGATGTCGTAGCCTACCGCTAACGAAGCGGAACGCGGGCCGAGCTCATGATCGATGTAATCGATTTCGATATCTGAATATTTCTTCAAGGCCGCGTCAAAAGATTCTCTATCATATGATTTTGCTGCATAAAACAAAATTCTCATGCTTATATTATAACAATCTGCGCGGGGATTTTGTAAGGCTTAGTCTCGGCTGCTTTTACTTATTTAATGTATAATAATCTCAATAGTACGGTGGGAGCCGGAGTTAAGGGGCGCATTATTGCCCCGGCAAAGGCTTTTGGTAATTAGAATCAAGGAGGTAAAGTGAAGAAAATTGCCATTTTAATACCTTGCTTCAATGAGGCAAAGACCATCGGAAAAGTCGTGTCTGATTTTCGCGAGCAAATACCGGAGGCGAAAATTTACGTATATGACAATAATTCGACCGACAAAACCGCCAAAATAGCAAAGAAAGCTGGCGCTATTGTTAGGCATGAATACAAACAAGGAAAAGGCAATGTGATTAGGCGGATGTTTCGAGAAATTGACGCCGATTGCTATATTATGGCAGATGGAGACGATACTTATCCCGCAGAATCGGCAAGAGAGATGGCGGACTTGGTATTAGAAAAGCAGGTCGACATGGTGGTTGGCGATCGTCTTTCATCCACATACTTTACTGAGAATAAACGCCCATTTCATAATTTCGGAAATTCAATCGTGCGCCTGCTAACGAACAAGGTCTTCAAAGGAAATATTAAAGACGTCATGACGGGCTATCGCGCCTTTTCCTACGGCTTCGTCAAGTCGTTCCCTATTCTCTCGAAAGGGTTCGAGATAGAAACCGAAATGACGATTCATGCATTAGATAAAAACATGACCATCGACAACGTTATAGTAGAATATCGCGACCGTCCAAAAGGGAGCTCTTCAAAATTAAATACTTTTTCCGACGGCATCAAAGTAATCTTTACGATTGCGAGACTTTGCCGCGTCTATAGGCCGCTATTGTTCTTCGGAACGATATCTGGCTTGCTCGCAATTATTAGCGTCGCATTCTCGATACCGGTCTTCTATTCTTTCACACAAACCGGATTAGTTGATCGTTTACCAACGCTCATTGTTTGCGGCTTCGTCATGATAGCTGCCGTACAGTCGTTCTTTTCTGGACTAATCCTTCAGACGATTCTACATAAAGATAGACGAGATTTTGAACTTCTTCAAAATGAGCTTATTTATCGAAAGAAGATCCAAAATAAACGCAAGTAATCAGCAATAAAGACTGAAGAAGAATTTAATATCCGTCAAAAAACACCCCTTTCGGGGCGTTTTTTGTAAGATTAAGCCTCGGCTGCTTCCTCTGCTGGAGCTTCCTCTTCTTTTGGCTGATTCTTGCGAAGTTTATCTGCGTGCTTAGCGGCAGACTTTTTCTCGGTTGGCATTTTGACCCATTTTGGCATTTTAACGCCTTCCTTAGTCAAGATGCGGATAACGCGAGTACTTGGCTGAGCGCCATTGTTAAGATATTTTTCAACCTCTGCTTTGTCTAGAACAGTAGCTTTGGTATGTGGGTTGTAGCTGCCGACCTGAGCGACGATACGACCCGAAAGAGGGTGACGTTGCGCTTCTTGGACGACTATCCGATAAAGCGGTAAAGCTTTACGGCCATTACGCTGTAAGCGAATCGCGAGCATTTCTCTCCTTTATTTAATTAACTGGGGAGTATTATAGCTTATTCTTACGAATTTTGCAAGAGAGAGCCTTCTTATTTAAGCATGGACGATAGACGAATGCACCCAAAAGCGGGACGGCGAACATGATTGGCCACATATAGCGGATAAGGATACCCGGAGAAAGCAGAATACATAGCAAACATAACAGTATTAATAAGGAGATGACTAAAATATGTTTTCGTTTCTTATAAAGCGCATACATGAGCATAATAACGAGAGCAATAGTATAGCTCGCGGGTGCCATAATGACATTCACGATGACGTTATCCCGATACCCTAACTCTTTCCAGCTAGCATCCAAGAATTGTTTTAGCTTTGGTAGCTTCGAATTCTGCTTGATGTTAGGCATCAACTCGGCGTGGCGTGGCGAGGCGGTCTCTGCGAATAGGTTATTCTCTCCATAGAAATAGGCGAAATCATACGAAAAAGGATACCATGCGCTAAGGGTCAGTCTGAGAAATATCCTGATGTAATCTCCTGGATATTTTAATCCGGTTTTTATATATGAAGAAATAAATTCAGACTTGTTTTCGTTCGTGAGCTGTCTGCCTATTGAATTTTTTGCAATATCCGCGTTTATAGGATTAAACTTTATCTCGTTGCCGAGCTGGTCACGCTCGAAGAAGTTAAAAATTTTACCGCCGGTTCCTTTTGCTGGAATCTCTTCTTCATGAAGCGCCGCCGCGCCCAACATTTGCTGAAGCGGCACACTAAACGCGGCCTGTTCCTGCAGTTCGTAAGCCCCCGTCGCGTGAATAAGTAAGCTATTAATGACCACATACGTAACGACTGCAATAGCATTGACTAATATAAGCTTTTTATATTGTAAACGTTTGATTACTGTCACGATTGCCAATAATGCAGTCCACGCTGCGACGATATAGATTGCATTATTCCTGAACAATAAAAAGAGTGCGACAACGACTCCATAGCCAATATAAGTAGACTTTCTAGGATTCTTCGCACTAATCAGATCATAGAGCAAGGACACCATCAATACGAATAACGCCGCAAATATCGCATCTTTAGTTACACTGACAACACTAAAGCTGCAGGCCGGGAATAGGCCATAGAACAGCAGCAACCAGACCGACGCGCGATTGCCACGCTTCCGACAAACAACACCTATCGACAAGGCATAGATAATCGAACAGATGATCATTTGAATAACAGCCATCAATGCACAGATTCTCGTATCGGACATCGACATAGCCTTCCCTATCTCATAAATACCGTTAAGGAAAGCCGTGTGTACGACGGGATGATGCGACGTGACCGTTTCTCCCCATAGTTGGACATGGACATCATACGCAAAAATCCCCGGATAATACGCTAGGAAAACAGGGAGCCACATGAAAAGCAGCGCAGCAGCATACAGTAGACATTTTCTAGCGCCATACTTCCCCCGCTGCAGCAACATTGGCTTTTTCTTTCGCGCAGCAAATACCGTCTTTTCTAAGAAGACAAAGAGTACTGCAAAATAAACGGCACAACTTAGTATTGTCGGTCCGATTTGGATTTTAGCAATATCTTTAACATTGCCGCCTATACCTAGAAATGAGGCTACGACAAAAGCAGATATTCCGCAGTACAGCACGCGTCTCTTTTGTCGCCGCGCTCCAGTAACCTTATGCTCTTCTTTTAGATAATCCATTCCGCGTCCCCTAGTGCGCTTTACCTAAGCTCTCAATCGCCTTATAAATACGCTCGCAGCTTTTACCGTCCCTACGAGCGAACGTCTCAGAGACGCGCTTAGCGTACTTTTTTGGTTGCTCGCAGTCTTGCTCGATCGCCGCCAAAACAGCAGCGACGGTAGAATCATAATCGTAACAGACAGGGCCAAACCCGTTATCCTCATAGCTAAAGTAGCCTTCCGTATAGACATGGTTCTTGAAAAAATGCTCGCGGTCAAATTGAGTATAAATGACAGGCTTATTTAGATAGGCGAATTCAAAAGCAACGCTCGAATAGTCAGTTATCATTAATGCACCGTTGGCAAATAATTCAGAGTAATCAATTGGTCTTAGGCTAACATCGAATACATCGTTTGTTTGAAAATCGCCCGCATTCGCCAAGTGGTTCGGATGAGTTGCGAAGAGCCCGCGGTACCCACGTTTCTTCATGGCCGCAATTATGCGCTTATCGTTTATCAGCTTATTGTAAAAAAGATAATATTCGCTTTTACTGAAATTCTTGTTGTATTGACGAACCCCATCTTGTAAATCATAGGAACCGGTAATATCTTTTCTCCATGTAGGAATAACGATTATCAGTTTCTGAGGCTTTTTACCCGACAACCTATCGTGGCGCGCCAATCCGGTAAGCTTAACTTGGTCCTTACTATACAAATAGTTGCCATTTATTATAGATTCATACTCCGCCTTAGTTGACGTGGCAAAAAATCTCATATTTTTAGCGTAGCGAATCAGCCATCTCGAAAGATCATCTTTAATAATTCCGTGCTGCAAGAAGACAATATCGTAATCATATAAATTCGACATCCATTTATCGTCTTTTTTAGGGAATGGTCTAAAAACGAAATTATCTATATGGCTCGAGATTATTTTATCGGCTAGCATTATTTTAAGTTTCGCTCGCACGGAGTTATATCTTAGAATTTTGCCGATGCTCTTCATCCGGTCATAATCCTGCGATTTACGTTCGATACGGAAATAATAATCAACTCCGGCCGGCTTTTGTTTACATATGTATCTAAACATCGCCTCGCCATTATCGTTTGCCATATCTGCACGATCGGAAACTACCCATATTCGCTTTTTATTAAACAAACGCGCGACCCAATACGCATCCCTGTAGAGCATTAGTCTAAACTTTCGACGACGCGCCATCGTGCATTGATAGCGGAACTCGCGATACATAAGACGAGTAATCGAAGCGCGACAGCACAATAAGCTCATTTTGCTCTTCGACAAGCGGGCGATTCTACCATTAGAATAATAGAAGCTACTCTCATACCAATTTAGCTTCGAAAAGGTACCCAATCCAATCATCGTGCGAATTTCATATTTTCCATCAATTTCACAAACGAACGATACTGTTTTCGTGTTTACTGGTAACCAACACTCAAATATTCGCGCCTCTAAGCAAACATCTCCTTTGAAAGACAATAGTCGGCTATTCGGATTATCTCCTAATGAAATTTCCTTGCGCACATGATTTTCTTCAACATACAATCGCAATCTTTCAGCCGACAAAAACGAGAAAAGTCGACCAAAAATATGCAACTTCCCATTGCGATATTCAAGACAATCCATTCGCAGTGCCCGTTTCCTAAAATTGCTAAGCTTCAGGCCACCATAGCAGATATTGCCATTTTCCACTTCGACGTCTGGAGCGTAACCGTGTTTTAGCTTGAGCATATAGAAACGCTGCTCAGACTTAAGACCGGGAAGGGTCATTATAACTTCATCATCAATCGCATCGATGAGCTTCTTGAGCCTTTTCTGATACGCTTCGAGTTCTGGGCAAATTTCTTCATCTACCGGCTCCCATAACCTCCACCTAAGCTCATACGCAAAAAGATACTGCATATACCGCGAGAGATGAGCGCCCGCGCTATATTTTTTCAAAAAATAACCAAAATAACTACCGAAGCATTCGTTATAGTAATACGAACTACTCCGCTGCGACTGCACCAATGAATAGTTTACCTGCGTCCTTCGTTTTCGGTAGTAGTATCTAGCGTCTCTTACGACGCCATATTCGCCATATTGCATCATAGCATCAGAGAAGAATTTCGCATCTTCGCCAATTTTAGTAAGCGGGTCGAAGCGATGGTTTTTAATCGCACTGCGGTGATACCAGCATTGAGCTCCGTGCAGCTGGATAGAACTAGGCTCCTGTTCGATATCTACTACGCGAGTTTCGAAAAACTTGTAGTCTAACATATGATAATCCTTCCGCGCATCAAAGAATTTCATACGCGGCGCAACTACCTTGATGTCCGGATGCTCTTCTATAAACGCCTGCATTTCAGAGAAAGCATATCTGCCCCACTTGTCGTCCGAATCCATGAAGTTCACCCAGCGCCCAGTCGCATACTTTAGGCCAAAGTTTCGAGCCTCTGCTACGCCATGATTCCTAGTCTTCTTGTAGATAATATTATCTGGATATAGACGCGCATATCGGCGACAAATAGCACCCGAGCGATCAGACGAGCCGTCGTTTACTAGAATGAGCTGTATATTTTTCTCGAAGCCAATCGTCTGATTGATAATGGACTGAATAGCCTCCTCTATGTAATCTTCCGTATTGTAGACCGCCGTAACGACTGATACTAGAAATTTCCGTTCGCTCATTTTACCATTCCTTCTTTAATTATCTTCCTGACTATCCGATTCGTGTTCTTATTATCGCTGTATTTTACAATTTTGCGATACCGCCTTATATATTTTTGCGCCTGCCCGGAGTCGTATTGTTCCGTGATAGCCCGCGCAAGGTCTTCGTAGTGATTGCAGACCGGCCCAAATGCTAACTGCCTCGTAAGCATTAGGTGTGCGCCGCCACCATATTGCTTCATGCAATATCTTTTCTCGCCCCAGTAAAAAACCACGTTAGCCCCACGATAAAATGCATCGTAGGCAACCGAGGAATAGTCAGTTATCAAGAGTTTACATTTACGCAAAACGCCATCATAACTCCACTCTCCTTTTGGAAGATATTTGCGAAGCGGATTTTTCGGCGCGCTCTCGAGCGCCTTGAGCATGAGAGGATGCGGTACTACGACTATCTTTTTTCTTAGTTCTTTTGGTGTATTTTTTATAATTTTGCGAATCATGCGATAGTAACCAGTCGCCATAAAATCGGTAGCCGCAAGATTTGCCTCCCAGCGCCGCCAGGTCGGCATTATGACGATTTTATCAGCATCAGCATCTCGCGTCGCCTTATCAAACTTCGATAAGCCGCAAACCCATAAATCTCGTCTCTTGAAACCTGCATATTTAATAAAGTGATCAGCCTCAAGTTTTGACGACACAATTACTTTATGTTTTTTGTAATTTTGCTTATAAAAGCCCGTCCGTTGATCCGAGTCGAGCGAAACCATATACATAACGCCGTGCTGCAAAAACACGTACTCAAGCTTGCGCGAGTTCAGTTTTCGAGATACCAACCTATTAGCGCAGCGCAATTGTAGGGCATGCCCCAAGGTTTCCGTGCCAATAAAGCGATGCGCAGCAAAGAAGTATAGCAAGTGTCGAAAACTATGCTTTTCGATTATATGCTTGCCATACTTGCGCTTAATTCGAGTAAATCCCTGCGCCTCTCTGCCGAGAATATAATAGACATTTTTCGCCCCGCGCTTTATTAGCTTCGCGAAGACTACTGATGCGCTTTCTTCGAAACGAGCCGACTCTTTTTCATACATCAGCACATTATTATGGAGCCAAAAAGCAAACTTCGACAAAAGCCACGCCCAGAAAAGTCGCGCACTACCACTCGCAGTATCGAGACTATTAGCGGATCGCTGGGTAATATATAGCGTATTTTTGACGGTCTGACGCAAATAGACCGCACGTGCGCCGTTTATAATAATACGCGAGTGTCTCCCATGCCCTTTAAATAAATCGAACGCATTATAAATAATTCTTCCTTGCTTAGTCGCCTTCGGATAGTCGAGCAGCACTCGATTCTGGACATCTAATTCGACAAGTTTTTCATCCGATATTTCAAATTCAAAATAATTGAGGCGAAAACCCTTGATAGCAGGTATTCCCCTACGGAAGCGCATCCTGAGCGGAGATTTGTTTTCGCCAATGATGACGCTGATTCTAGAGAAATCCGGCTTTGGCTCGCGAATGACTTTCACTAAGCACCAGCCGCTTACCTTAAAGACGCCGTCACAAAGGCGAATTTTGCGCGAAAGACACACTAAAAAAGGACGCCGACTTCCGTCTATCTTTGCGCCCACCGAAAAATTCTCTCGCATTTTTCGACCTCCACTCTGTATATGAACTAATTTTAACACAATTCCAGCATATTGACCGATTAACTTGCAGAAACGCGGCATGCTATTCTATAATTCGCTCATATGAGGAAGTTGCAGAGTATCGATGGTCGTATTCGACGCTTCGTTCAAAAGCATCTCTTGATAATTGTTATCATTTTAGCTTGCGCCCTCAAAATCTACATTAGCTACAAGTTTCGAAAGCATGTGAGTGGTGACTATTCTTATTTCCTAAGTCCCTGGATCGACTACATTAATAAGCATGGCGGCTTCCATGCGCTCAAAGATCATTTTGCGAACTATAGCCTCCCATACCTTTTCTTCTTAACTATCGTCTCAAAGCTCCCCTTTAACCCACTTTATAGTATCAAAGCGCTATCGATCGGATTCGACTTCATAATGGCCTTTGTTGCACAAAAAATCGTTGGCGAATTCTCCGCCAAGCATAAAAACACGAAAGTATTTCGCACAGTCACCTTTATCGCCATTCTACTATTACCAACCGTTTTATTGAACTCTGCCTACTGGGCGCAATGTGACGTTATTTACACTACTTTCACACTCGCGGCTCTCTACTTCCTTATTCGCAAAAAGCGCTTAGCGAGCTTTGTTTCTTACGGCATCGCCATCACTATTAAGTTGCAGGCGATTTTTCTTTTGCCCATGTTTCTGATTATGTATTTCAAAGATAAGAAGATATCGTTCGCGCATTTCTTCATCATTCCATTATCAATGATCGTCTTATCGATTCCGGGCCTGCTAGTAGGCATGCCATTTTCGCGCATTTTTACCGTCTATCTCGAACAGGTCAACTATTATCCACAGATGACCGCCGAAATGCTCAACTTCTGGAAATATATGCCAAACAACTATGAAGTGTTATCCTTAGTCGCCTATGCAATTGTTTTCGTATTATTTGCTATAATAGCGATCATTTATCTCAAAAATAAAATGAAGCTTACTAAATTGAGAATAATTGATTTAGCACTCGCGAGCATTACGATTAGCGTTTATTTCCTGCCATCCATGCATGAGCGCTATCTTTTCATGGCGGACATCCTAAGTATTGCGTGGGCCTTTGCACATTTTGCAAAAGCAAAACGGCAAGACATCAAGGATTTACGATACTTCTTAGTACCGGTCGCTTATGAATTAGTGTCGTTGTTCTCATATTTACCATTCTTACTAAAGAGTCAAACTGAGTTCGTTGGCGTCTGTGGTTGCTTGTTTTTTACTGCATTGACTTGTTATAGCATTAAAATCTGCCTAGCGACAGCCATAAAACAGCAAAAAGT
>CAMMYO010000015.1 GCA_946527885.1 uncultured Candidatus Saccharibacteria bacterium | reverse complement strand
TGCAGAAAATTGCCGAAAATATCGAAGAAATGGTTGAGCAGCAAGCCGACGAGGCAAAAATTGAGCAACAGAAACGCAAGGCAGGCAAGCGCGCCGGCTATCGTTTCTTGAGTAAATATGGCACGGATTTAACTGAGCAGGCCCGCGAAGGAAAGCTCGACACGGTGATTGGTCGCGAGCAGGAAATCGAGCGCGCCGTTACTGTGCTTTGCCGCCGTACGAAGAGTAATCCGGTTCTGATTGGCGAGGCAGGTGTTGGTAAAACCGCTATCGTCGAAGGCCTCGCTATGCGTATCGCAAAGAACGATGTCCCGGACAAGCTCGTCGGCAAGCGTATTTTCCAGGTTGATCTCAGTGCGGTCGTCGCTGGTACGAAGTTTCGTGGCGAGTTCGAGGAGAGAATTAAAGGTATTATTGACGAAGCTGTCGACGATGATTCGGTTATCTTATTTATTGATGAATTGCATTTGCTTTCTGGCGCCGGTGCGTCCGAGGGCAGCATGGACGCGGCGAATATTTTGAAGCCGGCCCTAGCGCGTAATAGTTTGAAATTGATTGGTGCGACCACGCTTGACGAGTATCGCAAGAACATCGAAAAAGACAAGGCGCTTGCACGTCGCTTCCAGACCGTTATGGTTAACGAGCCAACCCCAACGATTACTTTGCGCATTCTGAAAGGTATTCGCCCACACTACGAAAAATATCATCAGGTCACAATTTCTGACGAGATTCTCGAAGAAGCTATTACGCTTTCTGAGCGCTACATTGCGGAGCGCTACATGCCAGATAAGGTTATTGATGTGATTGATGAAGCTAGCGCAATTGCGCGCGTGACGCTCGACAAGCAGGGCGGTAGCAAGTATAAAAAGCTCAAGATTGAGCTGACCGATCTTGAAGGCAAAATCGAAGCAGCAGCCGAAGCTGAAGAATACGAAAAAGCTGCCGAATTTAAGACGCGCGCCGCTCAAATCCAGGAAGAACTTACAAGACTCGAAAAAGAGAATAAAGATTTTGAGAAAACTCCGGCGGTCACTTCGGAAAATCTCGCAACAGCGATTAGTCTCAAGACCGGCATTCCGGTTAGCCGCGTGCATGGCTCCGAGCAAGAGCTACTCGTAAATCTCGAAAAGCATCTCGAAAAGGCGGTTGTTGGCCAGGGGCAGGCGATTAAGATGGTGAGCAAGGCGATTCGTCGCGGCCGCTCCGGAATTGCGGATTTGCATCGTCCGATTGGCTCCTTTATCTTTATGGGTCCAACTGGTGTTGGCAAAACTGAGCTTGCTAAAGTTATCGCGCGCGAAGTGTTTGGCGGCGAAGATGCTTTGATCAAAATCGACATGTCTGAGTTTGCTGAAAAGCATAATGTTAGCCGTCTCGTTGGCGCGCCGGCGGGCTATGTCGGCTACGATGATGGCGGTAAGCTCACGGAACAGATTCGCCGTCGCCCATACTCGGTCGTATTGTTCGACGAGATTGAGAAGGCGCACCCAGAAGTTTTCAATATTCTGCTACAGATTCTCGAAGATGGCGCATTGACTGATGGCCATGGCACGAAAGTAAAATTCAATAACTCGATTATTATTCTCACGAGTAATCTCGGCGCCGATGAAATGTATCGCGAATCCGAACTAGGCTTTTCTGTTAAGACTGCTAAGGATGCAAAGGCGCTCGAAGCGGAACATGCTGCCAATGAAGCGGCTGCAATGCGCGCCCTACGCAAAATGATGCGACCAGAGCTCGTGAATCGCTTTGACGCAATTATTACTTTCAACGCTCTGAGCGAGAAGAATGTCGATAAAATCTTCGACAATATGATTGCGGATCTTAAGAAGCGCCTCGCCGCCAAGTCGATTGGTCTCGACCTCGACGCTTCGGCCCGCAAACATCTCATCGGGAAGGGCTATGACACAAAGAATGGTGCTCGCCCGCTTCGCCGCACGATTGAAGATGAGCTTGAATCGTTGCTGGCTGACAATATTCTGAACGGTACGCTCGACAAAGGCATGATTGCAAAAGTCTCCTGCAAGAAGGATGAGCTCGTGCTGACCGTTGGTAAGGAGTAATAGTGCAAGAATCGCAGACGCAAGTATCGCCGGCGCCGGCTCCAACGCCGACGCCGCAACCTCAGCCCAAAAAGCATCCGCTACGCAGTTTTCTAATCTCGGTACTGATTATTGCTGTATTTGCCGCTGTTGGTAGCTGGCTAATCCAGAACGAGGAAATGATTCGCGACGAGCTGGAAGGTCGTGTCTATGCGCCGAGCGAAGAAGTCTCGAAGCTAGTTCAATCGCTCGACTTGACGCAAGATGGCATGCGCATTATGAAGGCTTCGTTGCCACAGCTGCAGGAGTCGGATAATTTTAATGCGAATTGTCCTGCGGTCGATGCAGAAACTTCCGTACTTGGTTGTTATTACGACCGTAAACTTTATATTTACGCAGTCAACAATTCCGATCTCGAAGGTGTCAAAGAGAGTACCTTGGCGCACGAATTTCTGCATGCGGTTTGGGATCGCTACGAGGATCAGGAGATCGCGAACGAGCTCGATTATGTTTATGCGCAGAACCAAGACGAGCTCAGTGAGCATATGAAACACTATTCTGAAGAAACGCGCATCGACGAGTTGCATTCGATTATCGGAACGCAGCTGCCTGACGAAAAACTCAGTGACAAGCTGCTCGCACATTATGCAAAGTATTTTAATAATCGCGCCAAAATCGTGCAGTTCTACCAAAACTACGATACGAAAATCAAAGAGGCGGAGGCTTATTCTCGCGACTTGCGCGAGCAAATCGATCTTGATACCGAGGAAGTGAATCGCCTGATTGCGAACTACGAAAAAGCCGTCTCGTCGCTCAATGCAGATATAAATACCTTCAATAGTCGCGCCTATAACGGCTACTACCATAACAGCGCAGAGTTTACGCGCGACCGCGATGCGCTAGTGTCGCGCCAAACGCAAATCGAAAATGATTACGATTATATCCAAGAAAAAATCGATAGCACCAATGAACTGATTGAAGAATATAATAAGAGTGTCAATTATTCGTCAGGGCTGTATCAAAGTTTAAATAGTCAAATTACCGCGCCGTCAGAAGCGCTCGAAGAATAAAACGAAAGGAGAAGAAATGAAAGATTATCTCGTCCCGACTGTTGTCGAGGAAAACAACCGCGGCGAACGCGCCTATGATATCTATTCGCGCCTCTTAAAGGAACGCGTTATCTTCCTTGGTGAAGACGTGAATCCGCATACTGCCAACTTGGTGGTTGCACAGCTGCTACATCTCGCCTACGAGGATCCAAAGAAAGATATCAAGCTCTATATCAACTCGCCTGGCGGCTCAGTCTATGACGGCCTTGCGATCATCGATACGATGAATTACATTGAGCCGGACGTGCAAACGATTGGCATCGGCTTGCAGGCTTCGATGGGCGCCATGTTGCTTTCGAGCGGCACCAAAGGCAAGCGCTTTGCTTTGCCGAACGCGCGCATCATGATTCATCAGCCAAGCTCTGGCACGGAAGGTAAGATTACCGACCAGGAAATCGCCCTCAAGGAAGGTATTTACCTCAAGAAGCTCTTGGCTGAAATGTTCGCTAAGAATACCGGCAAAAAGTACGATCAAGTCGTCAAAGATATGGATCGCGACAACTGGATGTCGGCTGAAGAAGCCAAAAAATACGGCATCATTGACGAAATTGTCGGTGCCTAATAAGAAAGAGCCCGCGCGGGGCTCTTTTTTGTGAGAAAAGCCAAACCCCGCGGCACGCCGCGGGGTGAATAGGCAAAGAGAAGGTGCTTGGAGCGCTGTTTACCATGGAATGTCGGCCAGCGGATCGCTGACGGCGGCTTTGGTGTTAGCGTTGGCATTAGAGTTGCCGTTCGGAACGATTCCCATCGCGTAGACGACACCGGCAATCTCTGCCACGACGTCTGCGCAGTCGCTCAGGAATGAGTCCTGGCTGCATGCCATCACGGTGATATACGGATGGCCTTCATTGGGGGAACCTGCCGAGTGGTAATCGGTGCCGATGCCGTAGCTGTACAGACCGCGCTCGTGGAGCGTAACGATGACTTCTCTTGCAATCGCTGCGATGATGTCTTTTGCGTCATTCTTCGGGAGTCTGTCCTTCTGGTCGGCGCAGAAGATGATGGAATTGTTCGCGAGATTCGGGATGAAATCGACCTGAATGCTTGCGGTCTTGCGATTGCAGTTCTCGCTGATGTCGGTTGTCTCAATCCGGACGGTGCCGAAAGACGGGAAATTCAGTTCAATCTTGTTCATAATACTTCTCCTTTCATATTCGGAAAACGGTAGGATGAACAGGTCCGCACTCGGGCATTTGCATGTGCGTATCCTGGTGTTAGTCCTAAAAATTTTAGACCTAGCATCAGGATACGCTAGCTTCCTTCTCTTTGGTAATGAGCTATAACAATATAATTATAGCATATAGAGACAAAAAAGTCAATAATATAATAAGAAAAATAATAAAAATCAAGCATAAAATAGAGGGGCGTCTCTGTGAGGCGCCCCATGCTGTCTATTCGTTTTTCGTAAATATTGAAAGATTGTGGCTTGTCGGATAGGTTTCCTCCGCGCGCTTTTTGCTAGTAAAAGTGCGGTATGGTACTGCGCCATAGCAATTCTCGAACAAATAAGTCCGATACGTTTCGCGCTCTTCGCCGAAATTTCGCGCATCTGCGCAACGGATGGCCTGAGATAACAAGATAGCTAAATCGTCTTCGATTAAAATCTCCGGCTCGCCGTCAGTAACGCAGCCTACGAGCAGTGACGGATGGAGGCCGCGCGACGGCCCATACTGCGCAACAATGCGCTTGTTATTTTCGTAAACGGGATAAATCAGTTCGACAACCTGACCATTTTTGCGATCAATGATCATTGTTGCGATTAGATCATTACTTGATTCGTCGTTTCGGATAATATCAAGCTCGGAGAACTTGTTATTTTGCGACGGATTATTAACAATGCCGTCCAAAATGTCATGGCTCAAATGTAGCTCATAATCGTCGAGCATGTCATTTAGATCAATCCACTTCGGCTTGAGCTCGGCGATAATTTGCAGGATGCAAAAAAAGATAATCAGCAACATAATGTCGAACAGCACGCAGTAGGACAGCAAGCGCAAGAACGGGATTTTGTTAACATGCGCGATAAAAAAGCAGAAAACGACAAGCTGCGCGAGCGGAATGTGAATGATATCGAATATTGTGGCAAGGATATCGAATAGCGATGCTCTTTCTTCGTGTCTCATAATTATCCCCCTTTCGTGAAAAACGAATGTAAAGGTGCGAATTATAATAATATTATATAATTTTTTCGTAAAAGCGTCAAAAATACAAAAGCCCCGCGTTGGCGGGGCTGTGGGTTATGCTGCCGCAATAACCTTATCGATACGGATGAGATCGCTCTCGAGTCGCGCCAGGCGGCGCGGCGCAATGAATCGTGCGTAGAGCCACGGAATCATTTTTTCGGTCAGATTCCAACAGGAGTTCATTGTGGCACTGCCGCCGATAAACGCGATCGCAAAGAATGCTGCAAGACTAAGAGCGGTCGATTTGATCAGGAGAGCGACGATAGCCGCTATTCCTCCTACGATGGCCAGCAGGGGAAGCGCTGCGAGCGCAACGGCGACAAAGAATTCGCCGGTTGTCACCAAATCTCTGGCACTAGCGTTCATGTTGCAAGAGATTTTGCACATCTGTTTTCGAGCGAGTTTCTTCGCTTTGATGGCGGTCTTGCGATTCGCGCTGTCGAGATTTGACGCGATGTCGTGCACCTCGAGGCGTATCGCCTGCTGGCGTCTTCGGTCGATGAGCTTTTCATGCTTCATCTGTATCATCTCCAATGTACAATATTTGGCGTAAAGCCATTTATCTATTATATCATACTTGCGCTAAAAAGGCAAATAATGCTCCTGCTTTATGTTGGCGGACTGCGTGCTAAACTATAGTTATGGTAAAGGCGAGGTCAAAATTTGTTTGTCAGAGTTGTGGCGCGAGCTACGCGAAATGGGCAGGGCGCTGCGAGAACTGCGGTGAATGGAATACCTTGCTTGAGCAGGCGGCTAGTGTTGAGGCCGAGGCGAAGAGTGCGGTAGCTCGCGGCGGTTTGTCGGGCAAAAAACTGACCGCGGTATCTATAAACACGATCGAGCCGTCCGATGCCGGGAGTCGCTTATCGACTGGCTTTGCGGATTTTGATGCTGTGCTAGGTGGCGGCATTTTGCTGGGTGGCGTGACTTTGTTGGCCGGTCAGCCTGGCATGGGCAAGTCAACGATTTTGATGCAGATTTGCGCGACTGTTTCCGGCAAAGGCCATAAGGTATTGTATGTTTCGGGTGAGGAATCGGCCGGCCAAGTCAAAATGCGCGCCGTTCGTCTGGGGGCTACTTCGGAGATTCTGCATTTTGCGAGCTCGTCGTCGGCGAATGATATTGCGAAAACAATTGAAGGCGGCGAGTATGACCTCGTGATTGTCGATTCGATTCAGACTTTGAGTATGGCGGAAATATCCTCTGCGCCAGGTACGGTTAGCCAGGTTAGTAATTGCGGCAATCTGATTATTCGTGCAGCGAAGTCGACCAATACGGCCGTGATTATTGTTGGCCACGTTACGAAGGAAGGCACACTTGCCGGCCCGAAAGTACTCGAACATCTCGTCGATGTTGTGCTAAATTTCGAAGGCGATCGCTATGGTGGTTTTAAAACAATTCGGGCCGTCAAAAACCGTTTTGGTTCGACTACCGAGGTGGCGATTTTTGAAATGGCGACCGAAGGTCTAGTGGAAGTTAAGAATCCATCCGAGGCTCTGTTGTCTGAGCGGCAAAATACGGATGGTAGTATTATTTTGGCAACTATCGAGGGTACGCGCCCGCTCTTGGTCGAGATTCAGGCGCTCGTAAATCCGACCAATTTTGGCTATCCGAAACGTACTGCATCCGGTTTTGATCTTAATCGCTTAAATCTTTTAATCGCAGTACTTGAACGCCGTACGAAACTTAGCCTGCAAGATAAAGACATCTTTATTAATGTGGTCGGCGGCATGAGGCTGAATGATTCGGCGGCCGACTTGGCAATCTGTATGGCGATTGCGAGCGCGGCGGCGGGGCGCAAACTCGATGAAAAGCTGGTTGTGTTTGGCGAGATTGGGCTTGGCGGCGAAATTCGTTCCGTGGTTGCGGCTGACCGTAGAATCGCGGAAGCGAAAAAACTTGGCTTTAAGAATGCGATTGGTCCGGCGACTATCAAAGATAAATTTGTTTTGCCTGTTAAGGATCTTCGCTCGGCGCTGGTAAAATACATGAATAATAAATGACGCGGGGATGATTTCTTCTTTGCTCAGAGGGAAACCGAGTAATCTGCTTGCAACCCTTCTCAATCTGTGGTAGAATAAGGCGTAATATGATTACTAAAGATAACAAAGCTAAGGCGATTGCGAAGCTTGCTCGTAGCGACAAGGACGTTGGTTCTCCAGAGGTTCAGGTCTCGATTTTGACCGATCGTATCAAGGAAGTTACCGAACACGTCAAGGCAAACAAGCATGACTTCATGGCTAAGCGCGGCCTTATTCAGATGGTCGGCCAGCGCAAAAAGTTGCTTAAGTATCTCGAAAAGACTGACTTCGAAACCTACAAGGCAACTGTTGCAAAGCTCGGTCTTCGTAAATAGTTCAACAAAAATCTCTCCCTCAAGCGGAGAGTTTTTTGTTGTAAAACCGCGAGAGCGATGCAATCTATGGTAAAATATAGTTAATATAAGCATCGGGAAAATGATAGATACCCTTTGCGGAGACCTCGTGTCAAATCCGCCACGGATACTTATTATTTTCCTGAGGAAAGGAATAGATGGATATTATCAATCCAAGCGGCGCAAAGACCTTCAAGATTGAAACCGATTTTTGTGGCCGCAAATTGGGTTTGGAAGTTAACCGCGTTGGCTTCCGTACAACCTCTTCAGTACTCGTGACCTACGGCGACACTGTCGTGCTCGGCTCGGTCGTGGTCGGCACTAAGCCGGTCGTGCAAGATTTCTTCCCGCTCTCAATCGATTACGAAGAAAAGTATTATGCTTCTGGCAAGATTTCCAGCAGCAAGTTTATCAAGCGCGAAGGTAAGCCTTCCGATAATGCCGTTTTGATTGGTCGCTTGATCGATCGTCCGATTCGCCCACTCTTCCCGAAGGGTTACCGCCAGGAAGTTCAGGTCGTGACGACAGTCCTTTCGATGGATCCAAGCTTCCGCCCAGACGTAATTGCAATGATTGCAGCTTCGAGCGCGCTCATGCTTGCGGGCGTACCATTTGACGGTCCGATCGCCGGCTTGCGCATCGGCCGCATTAATGGCGAATATAAAGCTTTCTTGAGCCCAGAAGAGCGCGAAGCTTCCGACCTCGATCTCGTGGTTGCTGGCAAAGACTCTGGCATTACGATGGTTGAAGCTGGTGCCAATGAAGTTCCAGAAGATGTAATTATTGGCGGTCTCGAATGGGGTCTCAAGATGATTCAGCCGGCTATCGAACTTCAGAACAAGCTCCGCGAAGAAGTCGGCGTCAAAGAACTCGAGTATAGCCTCGTTCTTCCAAGCGAAGAAGTCCAGGCCAAGGTTGATAAGTGGATGGAAGGCAAACTTGACGACAGGTATCGCATTCGCAATACGATTGAGCGCAGCCAGCTCATTAACGAGCTCAAGTATGCTATGCATGATGAATTTGCTCAGGAATTGACTGATGAAGAATGCGGCATTACTGATAAGATGACCGACGAAGAAAAGCAGAATACTCGCGTCGAGTTCTACGATGAGCATTTCCGCTCGAACTACGGCGAAGCGTTCGAATTGGCGGTCAAGCGCGACGTTCGCAAGAATATTATCGAGAACGGTGTTCGCCCAGACGGTCGCAAACTCGACGAAGTTCGCCCGCTCAGTTCGCAGGTTGGCATTTTGCCGCGCTGTCATGGCTCTAGCCTCTTTACGCGCGGCGTCACTCAGGCCATGAATATTGTCACTTTGGCGCCACTTAGCTACGGTCAGCTCGTTGATACGATGGAAGTTACTGACGGTATTCGCCGCTACATGCATCATTACAACGCACCAAGCTACACGGTTGGTGAAATTGGTCGCCTTGGTAGCCCAGGACGTCGCGAAATTGGCCACGGTTATCTTGCCGAGCGCGCCTTGATGCCAGTCTTGCCAAGTGAAGAAGAATTCCCATATGCTATCCGCAGCGTGACTGAAATCATGTCTCAGAATGGTTCAACTTCGATGGCTGCAACTTGTAGCTCCTGCTTGGCGCTCATGGATGCCGGTGTTCCGCTCAAGCGCCCAGTTGCAGGCGTTGCGATGGGTCTCATGATGGACGGTGACAAGCCATATGTCTTGACCGATCTTATGGATGCTGAAGACTTTGCTGGCGATATGGACTTCAAGGTTACTGGTACAACCGAAGGTATTACGGCTCTCCAGATGGATATGAAGGTCCATGGTTTGCCGGTAAGCGTACTTGCTGAAGCTATCCATAAAGCACACGATGGGCGCATGTTTATCATGGATCATATGCTTAGCGTCTTGGCCGGTCCACGCGACCATATCAGCCCATATGCTCCACGCATCGAGAAGCTCATGATTAATCCAGATAAAATTGGTACGGTTATTGGTAAAGGTGGCGAAACCATCAATAAGATCACTACCGAAACGGGTGCTGAGATTAATATCGAAGAATCTGGCCTCATCACAATCGCCGCGGCTGATACTGAGAAGATCGAGAAGGCTCTCAACTGGATCAAGTCGCTCGTCGAAGAGCCAGAAGTTGGCAAAGTTTACACTGGTAAAGTTGTTTCCATTAAAGACTTTGGCGCGTTCGTAAATATCTTGCCGGGTATCGATGGCATGTTGCATATCTCGCAGATTTCCGACAAGCGCATCGACAAGGTGACCGATGTTCTTTCGATGGGTCAAGAGGTGAAAGTCCGCCTCGAGGCTATCGATGACAAGGGTCGTCTCAGCCTTTCGATGAAACATGTTGACTAAAAACAATTAATAGAGAGAAGCGTTAGCGTCTCTCTATTTTTTATGGTATAGTAATATTATGGCAAAAAAGCGAGGTAGAAGAAAAAAGTCTGAGCCAGTGAATAAGCATGAGCTTCCTGGCGGTTTTTGGCGCCAAATTATGGCGTTTCTAATGATTGCGATTTCGGTCGTTTTGGTCGTTACTTGGTTTAAGCAAGATGCGCCAATGCTTAAAATTATTCACGATGGTCTGTTGAAGTTTATGGGCTTCACGGCTTATTTACTGCCGATGATTTTGATTTACCTTGCGGTCAAAATCTTCCGCGCGCCGGACAATCGTGTCGACGCGGCAGTTTGGGTGGCCTCTGCTCTGATGATTTGTTGGTTCTCGGGGCTCTTTGGTGCACCGAAATACGGCGAGGCGGAAAACGTCGGTGGTATTATTGGCGACGGCTTGAATAATATCGTCGTTAGCAATCTAGGTGTCGGCTTAGCTGTCTTTATCTATATCATTCTTATCGTGATTACTGCTTTGTTTATGTATGCGGCAACTCCAGCGGTCCTGTTCCAAAAAATCGGCGATATCTTCCGTACGAAAGCTGACGAAGATTCTGAAAATGCCCGTGTTATTCGCCGTAATGCGCGCAAAGATGGCAATGAAGAAGATGAGCAACCAAAGCGCCGTGGTTTTGCTTTGAAGGTTAATGACAATACTGCCGGAGAAGAGGAAGAGCAGCCAAAGCGTCGTGGTATTTTGCACAAAAACGAAATGCCAGAAGAAAAACCAACGCCAGCTCCAGCCGCTGCGCCAACCGCTTTGACGGCTGTCAGTGATCCAAACTGGAAGATGCCACCACTAAATCTCTTGAACAAGAAGCGCTCCCCGGCCGATCCTGGCGATACGGATAAAAATGCACAAATTATCGAGGATACGCTCGAGCAGTTCGGTATCGAGGTTGATGTTGAAGAGGCTAACGTTGGTCCGCGCATTACGCAGTATACCCTGCGCCCGCCGACTGGTGTGAAAGTTTCAAAGATTGCGCAGCTCGATCGCGAGTTGGCGCTCGGCCTTGCAAAGGATAAGATTCGCATTGAGGCTCCAATCCCGGGCACGCGCACGGTTGGTGTTGAGATTCCGAATGACAAAGCTGCTTCGGTTGGTCTGCACGAGCTATTGCAGTCGCAGGAATGGCATAAAATCTGCCAAGACAAACCGCTCGGTTTTGCGCTCGGTAAGGATATTTCCGGTAAAACGGTCGTTGGCGATCTTGCTAAGATGCCGCACTTGCTCATTGCTGGTACAACCGGTTCTGGTAAATCTGTCATGACGAACACCTTGATTTCTTCGCTTCTGTTCCATAATGCGCCTTCCGATTTGCGTCTCATTATTGTTGACCCGAAGCAGGTTGAAATGGCGGCCTACCAGGATATTCCGCATTTGCTAGCGCCAGTTATTACGCAAGTTTCCGAAGCTTTGAGTGCGCTAAAATGGGCAGTCAACGAAATGGAACGCCGCTATTCGGTTATGGCAAAAGAGCGCGTGAAGAATATCGTTGATTATAATGGCAAGATGGCGAAGCTCGAAGCAGAGCGGGCGAAATCTGGCGAAGAAGCCAGCGAAGAAGACGCGCAGCGCGAAGGCAAGATGCCATACATTGTTGTGATTGTAGATGAGATGGCTGACTTGATGATGATGGCCGGCAAAGAGCTCGAGATGCTGATTGTGCGTATCGCGCAGAAAGGTCGTGCTTCGGGCATTCATCTTGTACTTGCAACTCAGCGTCCAGAAGTTAAGGTCGTTACCGGTCTCATCAAGGCAAATATTCCAGGTCGCATCGCCTTTGCTGTTAATAACGGTGTCGACTCGCGCGTTATGCTCGATATGGTTGGTGCAGAGAAACTGCTTGGCTCCGGCGATATGTTGTTCTTGACGACTGAAATGATGGGTAAGCCAAAGCGCGTTCAGGGTGCCTATGTGAGTGATGACGAGATTAGTCACGTGACCGACTTCCTTCGTCAGCAGGCTCCGCCAGACTATAACGATGAAGTTACTTCACAGCAGGTTCAAATCAAGGGCATGGGTGCCGACATTATGGGCGGCGGCGGTGGTCTTGGTGCTGGCAGTATTGAACGCCAGGCTGCGCAAATCGCAATTGAAAATGGCAAGATTTCGACCTCGCTCCTACAGCGTAAACTTAGTATCGGCTACGGTCGCGCTAGTGCAATTATCGATCACCTAGAAGAGTTAGGCGTCGTTGGGCCCGCACCGGGTGGCAATAAACCACGCGAGGTCCTCATTACGAGCATTGATGAGTTTGTAGAATAAAAACGCCCACTCGCGGGCAATCAAGATTCGGGCTGACAGCGTCTTGTCGGCCTACATAACTAATATTATAGCATAAGCGCTATAAAAAGTCAATATTAACTCAAAAACATGGTATACTATTTTTATGAAACTTAGTCAATCTTTCGTCAAAACCGTTAAAACTACGCCAGGCGATGAAGTCAGCGAGAGTGCTAAACTTTTGTTGCGCGCCGGCTATATCTACAAAGAAATGGCGGGAGTTTATGACTTTCTACCCTTGGGTATGCGCACGCTCGACAAGATTATTCAGGTAATTCGCGAAGAAATCAATGCGATTGGCGGTCAGGAAATGCGCATGACGACCTTGCAGCCAAAAGACAACTGGGTTGCGAGCGGTCGCTGGGATGACGACGTGATGGATGTCTGGTTTAAGACCAAGCTTAACGCTGGTGGCGAGCTCGGCTTGGGCTGTACGCACGAAGAGGCTTTCACGCATCTTATGAAGACCTATATTTCCAGCTACAAAGATTTGCCGGTTTACGCCTATCAGTTCCAGACCAAATTCCGCAACGAGCTTCGCGCTAAATCTGGTATTATGCGTACGCGCGAATTCATGATGAAGGATCTTTACAGCTTTAGCAAGAACCGCGAAGAGCATGAGGAGTTCTACGAAAAATGCGCCGCAACTTACAAAAAGATCTTCGATCGCCTCGGCATCGGCAACGATACTTTCCGTACCTTTGCTAGTGGTGGTAGCTTTAGCAAATTTAGCGATGAATTCCAGACAATCTGCGAAGTCGGCGAAGATATTATTTATCTCGACCGCGAAAAAGGCATCGCAATCAACGAAGAGGTCTACAATGATGAAGTTATTGCTGAGCTTGGCCTTGATAAATCGAAGCTTGAGCAGCATAAGGCTGCCGAGGTTGGCAATATCTTTACGCTCGGTTTCAAGTACTCCGATGCACTTGATTTGACTTATAACGATGCTGACGGTAAGCGCCAGAAAGTCTTCATGGGCAGCTACGGCATTGGCCCTAGCCGCGTCATGGGCGTAATCGCTGAGAAACTTTCCGACAAGGATGGTCTAGTCTGGCCAGAAGAAATCGCACCATATAAATACTATGTGATTGGTATAGGTGAGCAGGGCGAAAAAATCGCAAACGAGCTACACGAAGCCGATCCTGAAAACGTCATTTTGGACGACCGCAAGAACGCTCGCAACGGTGAAAAATTCGCCGACGCAGACTTGATGGGTATTCCATATCGTGTTGTGATTAGCGACAAGACTCTCGCCGAAAATAAGCTCGAGCTAAAAACTCGCGCAACTGGCGAAACTGAACTATTGACAATTGAAGAATTTAAAAATAAACTATCTTAGATAAGAAAATATTATTAACCCTGCGAAACACAAACATTGCAGAGGAGGATTTTATGTCTAAGACGGTAAACATTACCGCTGAAGGTCGTAAAGATCTTGAGGATGAGTTGGCCGCTTTGAAAGCCCGTCGCCCTGAGATTGCTGAGAAGATTGCGCTCGCACGTTCCTATGGCGATTTGAGTGAAAATGAAGATTATACCGCCGCTCGCGGCGAGCAGAAAGTGGTCGAAGGCCGCATTCTCGAAATTGAAGATATTTTGCTTCATGCCAAGATTATTAAGGCCGGCAAGAAGGAAAAGGTCGAAATGGGCTCTACTGTCACCTTGGACGGTGCCGGTAAAACCAGTACTTATACATTAGTTGGCGCCGTTGAGGCTAACCCTCTCGAGGGTAAAGTTAGCAACGAATCCCCAATTGGACAAGCAATTTTTGGTAAAAAGGTTGGTGACGAAGTAAAGTTGCCAAATGGAAAAACTTTCAAAATCGCCGAAATTGCCTAAATAAGATATTTTTCTCGAAAATTCGTACGGAAATTCACGTCCAGTTGGAAAATTCGTACGAATTTTTTGTGCGCCAAATAAAAATCATACAAAACTAAGAGAAAAGGATAGCAAAACGTTTATGCTTGGGCGCATAAACTGCTAAAATATAAATATGTCTGACAAGAAAATAGACAAAAAGGAGCGGCGCAAAGTAACGCGGCGCACCTTACATTACTACTTCCGCGTGATGCGAAAGTACAAATGGTATACTCTCGGCACGGTCATTTCGACGCCGATTGTGATTCTCGTACGTACTACTTTAATTCCGCTCATCTTTGCGGATATGATCGATATCATTTCGCAAGGTATCGAAAAAGAGCAAATCATACCAGTGCTACTTCCAAAAGGCTTCGCCTTGATTGGCTGCCATCTTTTGGCTAGCTGTATTTTGGGTTGGCTCCGCATCTATTGGTGCTGGAAAATGGAACTTTACGCAATGTATGACCTTGCGACGATGTGTTTCGACACAGTCTGTTCGCAGTCGATGAAATTCCATAGCGACCGTTTTTCCGGCTCGTTGGTTTCTCAGCTCAACAAGTTCGTGGGTGCCTTCGAGCGCTTCTTTGACGTGATGGTCTTCGATGTGGTTTACCTACTTTCGATGCTCGTCTCGATCTTTGCCGTGCTCTTTGGTCGCGCGCCACTGTTCGCGGCTGGCTTGCTGACTTTCATCTTGCTTTACATTCTATTTGCGGCACTTTCGTTCAAGAAGATTTCGCACCTCAGCAAGGAATGGGCGGAAGCCGACAATAAGGTTACTGGTCAGTTAGCCGACTCGGTCTCGAACATTTTGTCGGTAAAGTCATATGGTCGCGAGTCGCACGAACGCCATCGCTTCGCGAACTTCAACCGCGCCTCGTTGAACGCCGGTCAGGCTCAGATGCGCGCTACGATGAAGCGTGACATGGCTTTCAACTTTGTGAACGTCGGCATTATTGCGATCATTGTTGCATTTATGATTGCCGGCAAACCAATTTTTGGTCTATCGGTTAGTACTTTGATTTTGATCGTGAACTACTCGACTTCGGTCATGAGCGAGCTTTGGGATGTAAACAACATCATGAAGAATATCAACCGTGTCTTCGGTGACGCCTACGAGATGACGCAGATTCTCGACACGAAAGACGACGTAGTGGATGCGAAAGATGCGGCGCCTTTGAAGGTAAGGAAGGGCGCAATCGAATTTAAAGATATTCGCTTCCGTCACGCCGATGCCAAGGAAACTATCTTCAATAATTTCAGCCTCGACATCAAGCCGGGCGAACGCGTTGGTTTGGTTGGTGTTTCTGGCTCCGGCAAGACGACTTTGACGAAGCTTTTGCTCCGCTTTGCCGACGTCCAGGATGGTGAAATCTTGATTGATGGTCAGAATGTCTCGCAGGTCCAACAGGTGTCGCTACGCGAAAAAATTGCTTACGTGCCGCAGGAAACCGCGCTATTCCATCGTACGATTTCTGAAAACATCGCGTACGGCAAGCCGGACGCCACAAAGAACGAAATCTTGCGTGCTGCTAAGTTGGCAAATGCTCACGAGTTCATCGCTGAAATGCCGGACGGATATGATACGATGGTTGGCGAACGCGGCGTGAAGCTTTCGGGTGGTCAGCGCCAGCGTATTGCGATTGCGCGTGCTATTCTCAAGGATGCGCCAATCCTCGTACTTGACGAGGCGACCTCTGCGCTTGACTCTGAGTCTGAAGCTCTAATTCAGGCTGCGCTCGAACGTCTCATGAAGGGTCGTACGAGCATTGTGGTTGCACACCGTCTCAGCACAATCGCAAGCTTGGACCGCATCATTGTTTTGAAGAACGGTAAAATCGTGGAACAGGGCACTCATGACGAGCTGCTCAAGAATCACGGCGCCTATAGTCGCCTTTGGTCTCGCCAGTCTGGCGCGTTCATGGACAAAGACTAGTATAATTCGGACGAAAAATATGCAGATACGCAAAAATTCGTCCGAATTTTTGTTACAATAAACTTATGATAAAACGAATACTTGCCGTTATTTTGACGAGCTTGGCGCTCGTGTTGTTTAGTAATAATTCCATTATGGCTCTCGCTGCGACAGAGTCGGATCTATCGGAATTACTAAAGTCGAGCTATAGCAAGTACGATCACGTTTTTAAGGACTACGACATCAATATCGATGTGCAAGAAAATGGCGATTTAAATGTTACGGAAACGATCGACGCATGTTTCTTCGAGGCGCGCCACGGCATCTATCGTACGATTCCAATCCGCAACACTTTCTACTATGACGACAATACAGTTACGCGCAATGCGACGCTAAGAGATATTCGGGTCGACGGTGAAAACTTCGATGTAAGCTATGAAGGCGAGAATAAGAAGATTAAAATTGGCGACGCGAACAGGATGGTTATCGGCGACCATCGCTATGTTTTACATTATACATATAATCTTGGCAAAGATACGTTTGACGACCTTGATGAGCTGTATTTGAATTTGATTGGCAATCAGACGACGGAAGCAATCATGCATGTTTCATTTACGATAAATATGCCAAAGGCTGTGGATGCAGAAAAGGTATACATGTGGTCAGGCGCGCGCTTTACGACGGAAGATTCGCGCGTAGAATATACGGTCGATGGTGATACGATCAAGGGCGAGACGAAAGATGTTTTGATGCCGGGCGAGTCGATGACGATTCGCGCGATTTTGCCAGATGGCTACTTTATCTTCCAGGAAATCTATGAATCGAATCCTTACGTTTTGTTATTGTTTGCAGTCCCTGTCGTGATGATTGTTTTGAGCTGGTCGCTTTGGAAGTTGTTTGGCGATGATAAAATCGCTGAAGCGCCGCTCACAATGTACCCTCCGGAAGGCTTGAGTTGTCCAGAAATCGCACTAATTCGAAAAGGTAGCGCTGACCAAGAATCGGTCATGGCGATGCTGTTTAGTTTGGCAGACCGTGGCTATATTCGCATTGTCGATAATCCGGAAAAACGCAAAGACTTCAATATCGTTCGCGTCAAGCAATATGATGGCGCGAATGAGCTAGAGCGCATGTTTATGGATGGCCTGTTTAAGAATGCTACGATTGTTGGCACGGCAGGTGGCTTTTCTGCGGTAGATACGGAAAGCGGTACAGAGATTGCGGATGGCGGCGAGGCGATTATTGAGTCAAAGAAGCTATACAATAAGTTCTATCGCGTCATTAACAAGATTATTCAAAAGGCAAACAGCTCGGAATATAAGCACCGATATTATACGAAAAACACCGCTTTGCCAAGAGCGATCGCGATTCTCGCGGCAATTGCCTGTATTGCTTGCACGATTATTTCTGGATTGATGAGTAATATGGAATTCGGTATTGCGACTATCTTGCTGATTAGTGTTATTGCCTTCTATACGCCGTTTATGGTTTCGATTATAAAAACAAAAGGCGCGGTAAAGATCTTCCTGGCCATCTTTATGCTCTTCCATGGTTCGGCCTTTATTATTCCAATTAGTTTCTTGGTGGCAAGCAGTGCAGAATATGCCGATCCGTTCTTCTTTAAGGCGATAATTGTCGGCGTTATTGGCTCGGTGATCTGTATCGTGGCGGCGATATATATGCCGAAGCTGAATGAGCTTGGCTCGGAATACTATGCGCAAATTGAAGGCTTCAAAAAGAATCTTAAGCTAACTGTCGGTGATAGCCTCAGCACGATGACGGCGCCGGAAATGCCGTACGCCTACGCGATTTTGCCATATGCTTTCATGTTTGGCATGACGGCGAAATGGATGAAGAAGTTCATGGCGGTTACGGGTGCAGAAGCGCCAGAATGGTATACAACTACGAGCGGCAACGACTTCTCGCCAAATCGCTTCAATACTTTTGTTACAGCAAATACGGGCATGATTAGTTCGCGCCCGTCGAGTAGCAGTTCTTCCGGCGGCGGAGGCGGCGGAGGTGGTGGTTGCTCCGGCGGCGGTGGTGGCGGCGGCGGAAGCGGCTCCTGGTAATTCAAATGGCGCTTTTGAAGAGCGCCATTTTTATGGTATAATATAGATTATGGCAACTCTAAAAGATTTTCGCGATGAGAGAATTCGCAAATTAAACGAACTGAAAGAGGCTGGAATCGACCCATACCCGGCGCATTCCAACCGCGATACAAAGATTAAGGACATTTTAGAGAATTACGATAAGTTTGCCGATAAGCAGGTGTGCGTTGCGGGTCGCATCGCAAGTATCCGCAGCTTCGGCAAGCTCGCTTTTGTTGTCGTCGAAGATGACTCTGGCAAAATCCAAATTTTCTTGAAGGATGATGCTGCTAAGTTTACCAAGAAACTTGATACGGGCGATTTTCTTGAGGCTACCGGTACAGTCGGTCGCACGAAGACTGAAGAAATTTCGATTTTCTGTGATATGCCACGCCTTTTGACTAAGGCTCTCCGCCCACTTCCGGGCCGCGATGGCTTTACGAATAAAGAGGAACGTTTGCGCCGTCGCTATGTTGATATGGCGGTAAACCCAGAGGTGCGCGAACGCTTCATTCGCCGTAGTAAGTTCTGGACCGCAACGCGTCAGTTCTTGAATGATCATGGCTTTGTCGAGATTAATATTCCAGTGCTCGAAGTTACAACCGGTGGCGCTGATGCAAATCCGTTCGTTACGCATATGGATGCGCTTGACCAGGATTTTTATCTGCGCATTTCGCACGAGCTTCCGCTCAAGCGTTTGATTGGCGGTGGCTATGAGCGCGTTTATGATATTGGTGTACGCTTCCGCAATGAAGGTATGGACGAAGAGCACTTGCCAGAGCATATTGCAATGGAATCCTATGCTGCATACCAGGATTACGAAGACGGCATGGATCTCTATGAAGAGATGATTAAGTATGTCTGCAAGGAAACTTGGGGTACGCTCCAGTTTGAGCATGATGGCATGAAAGTTGATCTTGATTGCAAATGGCCACGTATCAGCTATGCGGACATTATCAAGGAAAAGTTCGATATTGATGTATTTAATCCGGATCTAGATCGTATCAAGGCAATCTTGCGCGAGAACAAGGTAAAGTATGATGATTCGATGGGCGTTGGTCGCTTGTTGGATTATCTCTGGAAGATTATTCGCAAGGAATCGGCTGGTCCATTCTGGCTAATTCATGAGCCGGTGGAACTTTCGCCGCTCGCTAAGAAGCATGAAGCCGATCCGCGCGTTACTGAGCGTTTCCATCCAGTTATCTTTGGTACCGAGATGGGCAATGGTTATTCTGAGTTGAACGATCCACTTGATCAGCTCGCACGCTTCCAGGAACAGCAAGCAATGCGCGACGCCGGCGATGATGAGGCGCAGATGCTTGATATGGATTTCGTGGAAATGCTCGAATACGGTATGCCACCAACCTGCGGTTGGGGTAACTCCGAGCGCAACTTCTGGCTCTTTGAGGGCGTTTCGGCGCGCGAGGGCGTCCCATTCCCACCAATGCGTCGCGAAGCCAACGAAAATCCGGAAAATTAGTCGAAAAACGCAAAAATGCCTCGGAAACGGGGCATTTTTTGATAAAAAGTGCTAAATGTTAAAAAAAGTGGCAGAAATGTAAAGTCTGGTTGGTGTTAAAAATCGTGGCAAAAGCCTATAATCAAGGCATACATTAACAAAAGGATAAATATGTCATTATCAGAAAGATTAATGAAACTGCGCAAAGCAGCGAACTTGTCCCAGGAAGAAGTGGCTGATCGGCTTGAAGTGTCTCGCCAAACGGTATCAAAGTGGGAGACCGGCCAATCTAGCCCAGACCTAGACAAAGTATTGCCGCTTTGTAAGTTATATAATGTTACACCAGACGAACTGCTCCACAATGGCGGCATGGAAGAAAGTGGCGAGCTCTTTATAGATACCGAACAACGTAAACAATACGCCGAAGATCGCGAGCGCGACAAAAAGCGCCTATTTGGAGTATTAGGCGGCTCGTTACTATATGTAGTTGGAGTTGCCTTCATTATGATTGCGATTCCGGTTATGCACTGGAACCCAGTTGTGTCTGTTGCGATTATGCTGCTGCTATTTGCGATTGCGACGGTGATTATTATTTATTCGGCGCTCACCTATCGCAAGATTAAAGAGCCGCGCGAGCTTACGAAAGAAGAAAAACTCGGCAAGCAGGTTAGCGCAGTGCTTAGCGCGGTCTGTCTAGCCGTCTATCTATTCGTCAGCTTTATGACTGGCGCCTGGCACATCACTTGGTTGATTTGGATTATTAATCTAGTGCTCGACGAGATTGCGAAATTAGTAATCGATATCGCGCTGAGCAAGGAGAATTCGAATGAATAAAACTGGAAAAATCATTGCCATCGTTCTATTAAGCCTATTATCATTGGGATTAATCGGTCTACTCTGTGTCGCATTGACAAGGCCGTTCGATTTTAATTTTAACTTCGGATCTTTTTCGGGTCACAGCACGAATCTAGCTCTCGAAAAAGACTATGAGTTTGACGGACTGAAAGAGATTAGACTCGATGCTAGGGCTGCAGATTTTATCGTGCGCGATACGGCAGAAGCTTCCACGAAGGCTCATCTGAAGATTTACGACGACAAGAACGAAGGTACGGCGGAACTGACGGACGGCATCCTAAGTATCGATATGCCGGAGAGAAATTGCGGAAGCTTCTTTAATGGCTGTCACGTACCGGTCGTCGAATTAACGCTACCGCAGGATTATGCTGGAATTTTCGATCTCGAAAGCAATGCGGGCGACTTTACGCTTGGCGATTTTACGGAAGCTTCATTGAGTATTAATACGAATGCTGGCGATATCGAATTGGGCGACATGAAAAAGGTTGAAATCAATTCGAATGCCGGCGACGTAGAAATTAAGCGAGTTGAGATTTTGGATATTAATACCGATGCTGGTGATATCGACATCGATGATTGTTTCGGTAAACTCAACATCGAGGCGCATGCTGGCGATATTGATATTAATAAATTGTCGCTAACGCAGGATTCGAAAATCGACACGAATGCGGGTGACATTAATATTCAAAACGTAGGCGATGTGCGAGTTGAGACTGATGTGAATGTCGGCAGTCAGAATGTTCGCCATAGCAATTCCGACGCAGAAGTTTTACTAAGGATAAAAACGAATTTCGGCGACGTCAATGTCAGATAAAAAATATCCCCCTAGGGGGATATTTTTTAGGCTGCTTCGATCGAAGAAATAATTTCGTCAACCTTGTTGGCATTATCTTTACTAAAGTAGATTTCTAATTCAAATACTTTGCCGTCCACCTGCGTATAGAGGCGTTTGTAGGAAAAGGCGCTGGCCGTTTCGAGCCCGTACCAAGTAAGGCCGTTTGCTTTATAGGTTTCAACGGTTTTGTCACTGTTGATGCCAATTCGGCTTTTTGCATAGGCGCTAGCATCGGTTTCGCCCGCAATCGCGAAAAGGCTAACCTGAAGAATAGAATCCGCATCGGAATCATCCATGGTATAGATGCGACCGTAGTTGACCTCGCGACTCGTCTTTAGATAGCTCGGGGCGTCGAAGGAAAGATAATCGTCCATATCTATCTCGGTGTCGCGACCGCGCAGCTCGTCGGCTTTGCGCAAACTCTCTTCGATTTGACCCTGAATCTCGTCAAAATCCGGCATATCGACCGAAGGTGTTTCGATGTTGATATCGTCCGGGGAAATATGAATTCCGCCACTAGTGCCAGATT
>CAMMYO010000014.1 GCA_946527885.1 uncultured Candidatus Saccharibacteria bacterium | reverse complement strand
GTGTGGAGACTAGAAACAAAAATAAACAGCGGATTAAAACAAACCAATGTGCCCCAGGGTGGGCGCGTAACAGCGAAAAGCAGCCGAGTAATCGGCTGTTTTTGATTATGCTTTTATCTAAATAGTCTGGTAGTGATAGAATAGTAGTATGACTGAAGAAAAAATCATACGCATAGTTCGGCTGAAGCGCATTCGCAGCGCGCTAAGCTTTTTGGCTATCTCTATTATTTTTGGCCTCGCAGTAGTTATTTCTGTAATTCATAATTCGGCCGATGCTCTATCGATTGCGATTGGTTTTGTCGTGAGTATTTTGTCTTTTGCGGGTGCGATTTGGCAGATTCGCTATATTATTTCGCCGCTACGCGAATCGCTTTTCCTTCGGTCCGGCTCCGCTAAGAAAGCAGCTAAATTATTGCAGTCTCATGAAGACAGCGAAAAATGCTATGAAGATCGCTACCTCTCGATTTCTCCATACGCTATTCAGTCTCGTAAAGATATTCGCCAGACGATTGATTTGTATGATATCTTGGTGGCTTATAAAGACCAACGCAGTGTCAATACGATGATTGCGACCGATTGCGTAGTAGTAATTGATGCTTGGGGGAATCAAACTATATTTCAGTATCGCAGACGCGATGCAAAGAAAGTCGATAAGGTTTTGGATGTATTAAAGCAATATTGCGACCCTGAGCTTACGAAGTTTGGCTATACGATTCAAGCGATTGATTGGCTCGAACAGAATCGTATGCCGATGCCAAAGTATAATCCAGCGACAAAGAAGATTGAATCTGGATTAGAAGAGCAACCAGAGGCCGAGAAGAAGGAAGCGGTATCGAAGCCTAAAGCTCAAGCGAAGACTAAACCTTCGAAGTCTACCAATAATAAGAAAAGTGTTTCGAAAAACTCAAAAGCCAAAAAGTCATCTAAGAAATGAATCAAAAAACTTCCGTCATCTTGGCGGAAGTTTGCTAAAACCTTACAATTAAGAGTCCGCCCTGACGAAGCGACTTTGGCTCATTGCTGCAGAAATCCAAAACCGTCGAAGGCAAACCGCCGCCGCATACGCCGCGCACGGCTGCGTCAACTTTTGGCATGCGCTGTTTTAGTTCTGCAGCATCGCGGCAAGGTGCTTCTCCGCGCGGGTTGGCGCTGGTGACTAAAAGCGGCCCGCTTTTTCGGATTAGATTAAGCATGTAATCGTGTGCTGGAATTCGGATACCGATTTTGTCAAAGTTGTCGAAATAGAAGTGCTTGAAGCTTTCGGCCTTTGGCAGGACCATCGTTAACTCGCCTGGAAAATAATGGCGCGCAATATTCATATTGCGATACGTAACTTTGGCGAAATCTCTCATCTGTTCGACATCCGAAAGCATAATCGTCAGATATTTTCCGCTATCAACTGGACGCTCCTTGAGGTCGAGTAGTTTTTTGATGGCCTTCTCATTGTTTGCGAGTACTGCTAGGCCGTAGACGGTTTCGGTTGGGACGCCCAAAATGCCGCCATTTTTCAATGTCGAAATCGCACCTTTCGTGTCGTTCTGAGCATACAACTTCATATACAATCATTATGCAATAAATATGCCAAAAAGTCAACATAAAACAGACTAGCCTATTTTGTTACAATGATAGTATGAGTAAATTAAATTACGAAGGTCCTGTTGTTCTTGTCGTAATGGATGGCGTTGGTTTATCTGACGATACCGAACACAACGCAGTAAAACAGGCACATCTTGAAACGCTTAATAAAATTATGGAAGCTTATCCTTGTGCATCTCTGGGCGCCGCTGGTAAATATGTTGGCGTGCCTGATGGTGATATGGGTAATAGCGAAGTTGGCCATAACGCTATGGGTGCAGGCGAAATCGTTTTGCAGCGCAGTGCGGCAGTCGAAGACGCTGTTGCTACGGGCAAAATCTTCAATACTGATACGTGGCGAGGTATTGTTGAGCAAACGGCTAAGTATAGCTCCACGCTTCATTTCATGGGTATTTTCAGCGACGGCAACGTACACTCAAATATTGCCCATATTGAGAAAATGATGGAGCAGGCTCAGAAGGACGGCATCAAGCATGTTCGCATTCACGCCTTAATTGATGGACGTGATGTTCCGCCGCAGAGCGAGCCGAAGTATATTCAACGCATCGAAGAATTCGTTCACAAGCTAGGCGACCCTGACTATAGAATCGCTTCGGGTGGCGGTCGTATGGTCATGACGGCGGATCGCTATGAGAATGACTGGAATATGGTTGAATTGGGCTGGCGCACCTCAGTTCAGGGCGAAGGTCGTCAGTTTGCTAATGCAACCGAAGCGGTCGAAACATTCCGCAAGGAAAACCCTGATTTGCAAGACCAGTATATGCCACCGTTCGTTGTTGCCGAAAACGGTGAAGCCATCGGCAAAATTAATGACGGTGACGCGTGTGTTTATATTGATTTTCGTGCTGATCGTGCCGTTGAGATGGCTATGGCATTTACATATGACGATTTCCCGCATTTCGATCGTGGGCATCGCCCAGATATCTATTTCGCGGGCATGACCGAGTATAACGAAGATTTACACGTGCCAGAGCATGTGCTCGTTGGTTCGCCAGTATTCGAACATACTCTAACTCAGCATCTAGCCAGCTTTGGAATTAAGCAGTACGCAATTTCCGAAACCGTTAAATTTGGTCATATTACCTACTACTTCAACGGTAACAGCTATGCTGTGCCGGAAGGCGAGGATGAGGAAGAAGTTTCGTCCTATCTCGAGCCGTTTAATACGCGCCCGTGGATGAAATCTGCCGAAATCACCGACAAGATAGTTGCTGCTATCGAGAGTGGCAAGTATAAATTCTTGCGCATTAATTATCCTGGCGGCGATATGGTTGGCCATTTCGCAGAAATGGAGCCGACTATCAATGCAATGGAGGCAATTGATATTTCGCTCAAACGCATTATTGATGCAGTCAATAAATTGGGTGGTATCACAATTGTGACGGCTGACCACGGTAACGCTGAAGAGCTCGCCGACGAGAACGGCAATCCGAAGACATCTCATACGACCAATCGCGTGCCGTGCGTATTTGTCGACGATACGAAGAACGCTAACTTATACGAGCTAAGTAAAGAGGATCGCGGTCTCGCCAATTTGGCATCCACTATTACATTGCTACTAGGTGAAGAGCCGTACGAAAAATGGCTCCCGTCGATTATAGATATTAAATAGGAGTGGGAAATGTTAATACTGCCAGTAATTATAGTCAGTCTGCTAACTGCTTTTGTGGTTATCTGTGGAGCTAGACTTTTTCAGATGGGTAGCGGATTGGCTGAATTAATTCGTAAATATGGCGGTGTGCTAGTGGCCATACTAGGGCTGTTTTCAGCCCTAGTACTCTTTTTACCGTCGCTACTGGAATTCGTCGATAGTAAAAGCGTATTAGTTAATACTCTACTAGCGTTGTTATGCTATTCTGTGCTAGGAGCAGTTATTGCTTCAGTTCGAAAGCTATTAATGCACCCAAAGAAGCAAAAAGGACACAAAGGTGAGCGAGTTAGCTCGTCCGCGCTTGCTTGCGTGAGCGCAATTGATATAGTGAGAAATGCTGCTGTTGGTCTAATTTTTGGCATTATGCTAGTCGCTGATTTTGGCGCTGGCATCGTAGGTCTTTGCGTGGTTGCGCTATGGGAAATCATTCGAATTGCGAAAGATAATAATGAGTTCGAAACCACTGTCGTGCCGAGCCTAACGGTCAATGTAAATAACTTCGGCCGAGCAATACTTCTAGCTATCGGCGTAATCGCTGGCTATTGTTTGATGACCGGTCAAATGCAATTATCGTCCAGCATAAGCCTACTCAGTTTTGCATATTTGCTATTTCTGGTTGCTTGTCAGTTGGTCGCCTTTGCGAAACTGATCAAAAAATGATATAATTAACGAAATTTACGGAGTATTATTAATGAAAATCAAGAAGGCTATTGTCCCGGTAGCTGGTTGGGGAACGCGTCGTTTGCCTGTGACCAAGGTTATTGAAAAAGCCATGTTGCCGATTGGCAATCGTCCGCTCGTGGATTATGTTGTAGAAGATTGCGTTAAGGCTGGTATTGAAGATATTTATATCGTGATCGACGAAAAGCCTTTCTCTCAGGTTCGCGCCTACTACGAAGACAATGAAAAGCTCAATAATTACCTAATTGCGCGCGGCAAAGAAGATCGCGTCGAGCTCGCCAATACGAAGCGCGAAGGCGTAAATATTCATTTCTATTGCCAGAAGAATGTTGATGAGCGCTATGGTAGTGCAGAGCCGGTCGCTCAGATTATTGAGGAATTTGGCATCAACGAACCGACTGCTGTCTTGATGGGCGATGATTTTAGTTATAACGCCGACGGAAGTTCTGATTTGGCACGTCTCGCTGAATTGGTAGAAACCGAGGAAGATTCTGCTATGCTTGCGACCGAAATTCCAATGGAGCTCGTTGAAAAGTTCGGCGTCCTTAAAGTTGAAGATGGCATTTTGACCGGTATTTACGAAAAACCAAAGCGCGAAGATGCGCCAAGCAACTTGATTAATATTAGCAAATACATCATGTCGCCAAAACTACTTCAGCGCATTGTGAAATATTGCCGCGAAAATGACTTTGGTCCAAAAGATCAGGAATACCTCATCACTGACCCGATTATCAGCCATATCAAGGACGGCGATAAAATCAAGGTCATGCCAATTCATGGTGAATATCTTGATGGCGGTTCACTCGAAGGCTGGCTGCATGCGAACCAAGTAATCTATGGCAACCATTAAAGTTCGGGTTAAGCCGGGTAGTAAAAGCCTATCGCGTCTCGAGCAGCAAGAAGACGGCAATTATGTCGCCTTTTTGCATGCTCGCGCGCATGACGGAGAAGCGAACAAGGCCTTGATTGAGTTAGTCGCCAAACACTTCAAGGTTGCCAAAAGCACGGTAGTGATTAAAACCGGCGCAAAATCTCGCGAAAAAACTCTCGAATTCTAGCGCAAACATAGTCATAAGCATAAGAAAAAGAGGAGTTATTGGGCGACCGCCATGTGGAAGAATGCTGGTGCAAATCACTTCACAGCTAAAACCTACGACGACTAAAGAAATATCCCCGAACATTCGGGGATATTTTTATAAGATTTTTTCGTCTTTAATTTCGTCTGGCAAGTAGTTTTTGCCGAGATGGAAGCCGGCTTCCCATTTTTGGCCCTTACCGTAGCCTAAATCAGCCATTAGCTTGGTTGGGGCGTTGCGCAGCCAAATCGGTACCGGCAAGCCCATCGTGCGACTCGCGAGTTCTTGTGCGCGCACCCAGCCATCATAAGTAACGCGAGACTTCTTCGCCTTCGCTAATGCGACTGCGGTATGCGACAGAATGATTCCTCCTTCTGGCATGCCAACGCGTTCAATCGCCATGAAGGCATTGAGTGCTAATCCTAGTGCGCCATTGCCAGCCAGGCCAATATCTTCGCTTGCGAAAATCACCATGCGCCGCGCGATAAACTTCGGATCTTCGCCGGCCTGCACCATGCGTGCCAGATAGTAGAGCGCCGCATCGGCATCGCTGCCGCGCATCGATTTAATAAAAGCAGAAATATTATTGTAGTGTGCGTCGCCTTGCTTGTCGTAGCCCGGCACTTTACGGCCGGCCGCCTCGCGCACCTGATCAACGTCGATTTTTTTCGACAAGCTCAGCGCTAATTCGAGGTCACCCAGGGCAGAGCGGGCATCGCCGCCAGATAGTTCAGCCAAATAATCAATTGCCTCGTCGGTTATGCGCTTCTCGGCTTTTTCGGCCTTGATTGCGCGGCGTAAAACTTCTTTGATAGCATCCTTGCTGAGTGCATTTACTACCACGACGCGACTACGCGAGAGTAGAGGAGTAATCACCTCGAAACTCGGATTTTCGGTCGTGGCGCCAATCAGGGTAATTAGGCCACTTTCAACGTGCGGCAAAAATGCATCCTGCTGCGCCTTATTAAAGCGATGAATTTCGTCCACGAATAATACCGTGCGCATTTTGAGGTTCCAGTTCTGTCGCGCAACCTCGATTACGCGCTCGACATCTTTCTTGCCATTCGTAACAGCGGAAATTTCAATAAACTCTGCTTTGAATTCGCGCGCAATAATACGAGCTAGAGTTGTCTTGCCGGTGCCTGGCGGCCCCCAGAAGATAATGTTTACCGGCTCTTGCTTGCGCACGATTTCGGTTAAAATTTTACCATTGCCGATAATATCGTCTTGCCCGATTACATCGTCGAGCTTTTGCGGGCGCATGCGCTCAGCTAACGGTACGCGCTTATCCATTGTGCGCTCTCAATCCGCCACGCCCCAGTTTTCTCGCCTTCAAAACGCGCTGTGCTTCGCGTAAAGCTATGCAGTCGCGCATGATGAAAAACGGCTCCTTGTATTCCTCAACAAAAACACTATGCGAGCTTTGGATGGCCGCCAAAGCTTCGTCAAAATCTCTAAACCAAACCGTCTTGATATCTTTCTCGATTTCGCCTTCGGTTGGCGCCGTGCCGACAAATTTCTTCGTGCGACATAGGTAATAGAAATCAACTTGATGGAAATTGCCCCACTGGCGGTCTTCGACAACGCGCCCGAGCGGACTAATAATATCTACTTCGTATCCAGCTTCTTCGATTAGCTCGCGTCGCAAAGTTGTTTCAATCAGCTCGCCATCGTCGACGCCACCGCCCGGAGTCATGAAGAATGTCTGCCCGACGCAGGTAAAGCCAATTTTGCCATCATCGTCCAATAAGACCGCGCGGGCCGTGACGCGACTTTTGTGCGGAGTAATCGGCTCGTGCTCCGGCAGTCCGACCGACTTGTCGTCTAGCCGAGCAAGAATCTTTTCCGGCACCGAGCGCACCCACTCCTCGACGCATTCGTTCTTTTTATTGTAGCGAAAATACGCTTCAAACTTTTCGCCTCTTAAAATGCGCGGCAAATAAACCAGCGCATCGCTCCACATTTTCTCATACGGGATATCAGATAGCGCGTACCACTCCGGCTTTACCTCGTCACTCTCGCTTGGCTCGCCCTCCCATTCAGTCGCAATAAAAACATACATCGGCACCCGCTCCGGCGCGTCTTTGTAATAAAGATCATCAAAAATGACCGTCGCCATGCGCTCGATTTTGGTAATATGAACGCCGATTTCTTCCTTGACTTCGCGTATTGCGGTGTCTTCGATTAGCTCGTCGGCCTCTTGCTTGCCGCCCACGCCCATTATTTTGCCCACTCCAAAACCGCGCTTCTTTACTGCCAACAAAATTTTATTGTCTTTGCGTAGAAATGTGGTTGTAGTTATTGGCATTCTTGATATCTCTCCTTGGTTTTTTGACTAATTGGACGAATTCTTAGGATGTAAATATGGCCATTATTGAGCGCCCAGTCCATGCTGATCGGAATAGCGGCTCGCTGCTCGACGCGACGCAACAGGGAATAAACTTGCTCGACCTGGCGCGCCCCGAGACAACTTTCGGATTCTTCGTCGCTCTCGTACATCATGGCGCCAGTTCGTTTGTTAACCATTATCATGTCTGGCTCAGCGACTCCATCTAGTATCGTGTTGTTTAGCCAGAGATAGGCTTCAATTAATATTTCGTTCGTATGGTCTGTGACGGGATTGATCGAGTGCGCGACGCCGGAAATCTCTGCATTGATATGCTTCTGCACGATAATACCGGCACGGCGACCGCGTCGCATCACGTTGCGCTGCAGATATCTAACGGCGTCGATTAGCGCATCGCCTCTGACGTCTCTTAAGATCTCACCGTCGAGCTCGTGTGAGATTGGAGAAGTGCGCAGCACGACACTGTCGCAGTTTAGGCGTTCGAAGTGCCGCATAATCTCGTTGCTGAGCCCGTTTTCGAGTTTCGCATCGACCGGAATCACGAAGCCGTCAACGATGGGCATTTTTGCGCGCGCTAAAATAGCTAAGTAGGAGGCCGGACCGCCTACTAAATCTACATCACGACTCGCGTCCAATGTAAAAATTCTGCCCATACTTATATCTATTTTATCATTGTTTAGCTATCTTATAATGTCTAATTTTAAAATATTATTGACTTTTATACAATAGTGTGCTATTATATCTAAAGATAGCGAGCGTAACATTTTTGCGCGCGCCTATCGGCCTGGGTGAAAACCCCAAATATCGAATCTCTGCCCACAGAGGCAGGCATCGCACTTTAAGGAGGATAAACAATGAGGTACAAGAAATATTTCGCAACCGTCACGGTCGGCACTCTTGAGGCGCTGATCACGAGCCAGCCTGTTTCCGCATCCGCAGTCGTCAATTCCGTCGCACTTGCCGAGAATGGCAAGGTTGCTTCCGGCACTGTGGCCGACACCAAAACGCCGTTCACTTTCAACGGCACCGATAAGTTCCTGATCATCGGCAACGAAAAGGATAAGAGCATCGTGCTCTGCCTGGACTACGCCACGATGGGTGCCCTGATCGCGGAGCTCCAGCAGGAGAAACTGATCGATGGTGTGAGCGGCATGTTCACGGAGAAAGCTGACGGCAAACCCGAGGATTATGTCGTTGCTGTCTGCAAGCTCGGTAAGACCGCTACGACCAGCGACATTACGACTCTTGTTTCCGCGATTGTCACAGCACTGACTGGCCCCGCACCTGCTCCGGCACCCGCGAACCCCGCAGGCCCGACCCCGGCACCCGCAAATCCCGCAAACCCGACTCCCAGCCCTGCATCCACAGGAATGACAAAAAAGCGCAACTTCTAATACCTCCAACCACGCCGCCCCGCCCGGGGCGGCATTTTCGTGGTATAATATTTTCAATAATCGCGAGCGGAAAGCTGCGACTAGATAATTAACAAAAGGAGAAAAATGGGTCTAATCATTACTTTAGCGATACTATTCTGTATCTTGATCTTGCCTTGCATCAAGGTCGTGCAGCAGTACGAACGTGGCGTTGTATTCCGCCTCGGTAAATTCGATAGTGTTCGTAATCCAGGCCTAACGCTTATCTTGCCGTACATTAACACTATGCGCAAAGTCGACGTGCGTTCCACGCCAATCGACGTTCCGAAGCAGGAAGTTATTACTAAAGATAACGTTACTGTCGGTGTTGACGCAATTGTTTACTTCCGCGTGCTAGAGCCGGCCAAGGCTTTGCTCGAAACGACGAATTACGTCTATGCAACGACGAACTTCGCTCAGGCTGCCTTGCGCGATATCACCGGTAACTTCGAGCTCGACGAACTCTTGAGCAAGCGCGATGAGATTTCTGCACAAATCAAGGAAATCGTCGATAAGGAAACCGATAAATGGGGTATCGATATCGAGAATGTCAAGCTTCAGAATATCGAGCTTCCAAACGACATGAAGCGCGCCATGGCAAAGCAGGCTGAAGCAGAGCGCGAACGCCGCGCTGCAATCATTGCTGCGGAAGGTGAAAAATCTGCCGCCCAGGCTGTCGCCGACGCTGCCCAATTGCTTGCTAATACGAGCGGTGGTTTGCAAATTCGTACTTTGCAGACTCTCGAGAAGATTTCTGCTACCCCATCTCAGAAGACTGTGATTGTTCTTCCGAGCGATATGAAGGGTGTCGCAGACATCATCAAGAAATAGGTCAATCAAAAAAGAGTTCCTTTATGGAACTCTTTTTTGGCGTCTTGAACTAGCGTGTGCTTAGGCCGGCGTCCAGCATATCCTTGACGTTCAGGTAATCCTTCTCGGTATTCCATTCGCCAACAAAACCGCTAGTCGCGAACTTGCCGAATACGAAGTACGGCACGCCTCCGTTGATTGCAGCGCTAGCCTTCTGCGTGTTTGCATCGAGCTCCGCCTCGGTTTCGTGATTCTCCATGCAACTGACAAAAGTATCATGATCGAGCTCGGCTTTATCTGCGGCGTCATAGAAATAATCCATCTCCAAATCTGGAATATGCTCTGAGAATCGATCGACGCCGATTCCTTGCGAATGATAATCTTCCCAAAGTTTCGCGAGCAGGGCATGGTAGTATTCCCAGAATCGCTCCTGCTTTGCAGCGCAATAGGCGCCTTCGCCGGCCGGTTTACTGTTATTTGAGTGCCCACTCGTGTAATTCATATCCGTTACGCGAATTTCGAAGAAAATTTTCTTCCCCTCAATATAGTTTTCGACAAAATCATCCCAGTTTGCAGTGACTGCGTTCGAGAACTTGTCGCAGTACGGACAAAAGATATCGGTATACATTATGAAGTGATGTTTGGCGCTTTCTTGGTCACCGACTGTCATTTGCGCATTCCACGGCGTAAAGTCGCCCTTTGCTGGGTTGAGTGAATTATAGATTGCTAGACCAATAAAAAGCCCGAATATTAAAATGATGATTCCGATTCGCGCTGCCTTTTGCATTATTTCTCCTTTTTATGCTTACCGTTTCCGGCGATGATGAAAATAATATAACCAAGATTGATATTTGCGTAGATAAGGAGCGCGAAGGCGACAATCGCAAGGATAATGCTGACCCGTTCAGCCACAAAGCTTGCGCCGGTGCCAATAATCGCGGTTAGGATTGGCGTCAGGAATGATACGCCGCAGCCTGGGCAGCCCATTGCGGCGAAGCCGAGCAGAGAAGCGACTCCGCCGCGACCGACGCCGCTCAGAGCGTCGCTTTTGCGGCGATTTCTCCAGGTATAGATGATTTGTGCTACGGTCAGGCCTTGCAATAAGGATAGGAAGAATAACAAGACGCCGTAAAAGCTGGCAAAGTTCGTGAACATCTCGAGGAAGACGCGCTCGATTAATTCGAACTTTCGCCCAGAAGATAGGCCAGACCATAATAGGAGCCAGTTACTATTGCCGTCTCGGAAGAAGGTTAGGATATACAAAAAGAAAACCGTGCTAATAATAAACGCGATTAAATATTTCGGGCGACGCAAACAATAGCCGGCGCCAACTATGGCATATTTTGCCTTGTTGCCGAACAATTCCGCACGCTCTTTGATGCGCTTAATAATACTGCGTTTCTTCTTTTCTTTTGTCTCGCCCACATTACCTCCTGATGAAACTATTCTATCTGGTTATCGCAGAAACCGCAAATCGTGTAAAATATTTCACACTAAAACCAGAAAAAGTCAATAGATTTTAGCTCATCCACCCCTGTTAAGGTCGCATCTAGCTAAAACATAAAAAATATAAAAATCAAGTTTGACAAATATTCTGCTTGCGGTAAAATTAAATTAGAACGTTCGGACGGAGTGTTGAGAGATCGCCGGAACGCAAACAAGAGTGGGTATAATTCCAATCGTCACATATGCGAAGTGTGACGATTTTTAAAAGGCAAGAAAAAACCGGTCAAGCGCCGGATTTTTTGCTTACTTAGCGTCCGAAAGCCTTATATTATCGACTTCGAGACTTTTTCGAATCGACCTCCCGGCCAATGGCGGCCAGGCGAGAGTTTTGTAGATTTCGCTAATCGTTTTTGCGTTAGGCGCAAAAAACTCGTCAGAACACAAAAATTCATACTTGTAGCCCTGATTATCGAGTATGCGTTGCGTCGAATGCATTCCATTGCGCAAGTAGAAATTACGCCTCCGCTCGCGGAGTGTGTTATTCGGAAACTCGATGCAAAGCAGAATCTTCTTATCTGGATTCTTAGCTATAATATCTTGCAAGATTTGGGATCCGTAACCACGATTTCGCTCGCTATTCCGCACTGCCAAATAAAATACGTAAATGATGTTTTTATAGTGGACTAGATATGTCAAACCTATCAGTGCGCCTTCTCTAGAGATGCCCAGATAATCAACGTTCTTACTCTGAGCGCACCGTAAAAGCGCCCAATAAGGATAGCGCTCCTCCTTCGGGAATGCTTCGAAATATAGATTTCGAATCGCCACATCATACCAACGAACTCTCGAATAGCGCAGCTTGTTCATAAGAAAAGTATAATAAAAAATCGCCCGCTTGGGCTATTTTTTGATGGTGCGGGTGAAGAGACTCTAACTCTCGACCTCTTCCTTGGCAAGGAAGCGCTCTAAACAACTGAGCTACACCCGCAACTTAGTTGGACTGTATCTATATTAGCAAGTGTCGCGCAAAAAGTCAAACATATGTAACGGTAAAATAAACTGATATAATGCAGGCATGGAAACAGATATTGATTTTTCGCAACTCAAAATCCCGAACCATGTCGGTATTATCGTCGACGGTAACGGTCGCTGGGCCAAAGAGCGCGGACTTACGCGCATGCAGGGGCACGATGCGGGCTTCGAGAATCTCAAGTCTCTCGCGAAGCATATGCTTAAGCGCGGCGTTAAAGTTGCGAGCTTTTACGTATTTTCGACGGAGAATTTCAAGCGTAGCGCCGAAGAAGTCGGTCATCTGATGGATATTTTTGTTACGCTCTACAAGAGAAACTTGCGCGATTTCATGGAAAACAACATCAAGGTCATCTTCTCTGGTCGTGACGAGCCGTTACCGAAGAAAGTTATGGCGGCACGCGACGAGCTGGTCGAGCAGACCAAAAATAATACTGGCGGCATTGTGAATTTCTGCCTTAATTACGGTGGTCGCGCTGAGATTGTCGATGCAGTTAAAAAGCTTGCCGCAGATGGCGTCGATATTGCGAACCTAACGGAAGAGCAGTTCGGAAAATATCTTTATCAGGATCTGCCAGATGTAGATTTTATGATTCGCACCAGCGGCGAGCTACGCCTCAGTAACTTTATGCTTTGGCAGAACTCTTATGCGGAATTCTACTTCCCAGAAACAAAATTCCCGGATTTTCATGAAGCAGATTTTGACCGCGCTATCGTCGAATATACGAAACGTGATCGCCGCTTCGGCATGATCAAGAATGCCTAAACGTACCAAAAAGCCCGCTCGCGCGGGTCTTTTTTATTTTTCGGTAAATTCGAAGTATTTTAATAGATAATGCCAACAGATATCCTTGCCGGTCAAATCTTCGAGATTATTTTTGATGCGGCGCGCAACTTCTTCGCGGTCGAACCATTTGATATCTTGCACTTCTTCCTCCTGGAGTGTGATATTTGCGATGTCGACATCACTATGCACGATATAGAACTCGTTAAAATGACGGTTAATAATGTCTCGCTCCTGGTTCTCGGAAATCGTCGTGCCGATATATTCAAGGTCGTCCTTCGTAATGTCGATGCCGAGCTCTTCCTTTGTCTCGCGAATTACACCCTGATAACCAAACTCGCCGGTGAGCACATGGCCGCCAGACGTTACATCCCAAAGATTCGGCCAAAGCTTCTTATTAGCACCGCGCTGTTGCAGTAGAATCCGTTGATTATCGGTACTGATTACAAAAACAACAGCCGCCCTATGCCAAAGCCCGCGCTCGTGGCATTCTTTGCGACTTGCAACCTCGCCAGTAAAATCGCCATGCTCATCTAAAACATCAAAAAATTCTTCCATATCTAAATTATATCATTGGGCTCAGAGATACAAAAAATCGACCCAAGGGGTCGTTTTTTAGTGGTGCCCGAGATGAGACTCGAACTCATAATCCGGTAAGGGAAGCGGATTTTAAGTCCGCCGCGTATACCAATTCCGCCACTCGGGCAGGGCCAAAATCTTAATGGAGGTGCGTACCGGAGTTGCACCGGTCTACGAGGTTTTGCAGACCTCTGCGTAACTGCTCCGCCAACGCACCGTCAGCAGTATGTGTTCATTATATATTATTTAATCTTATCTTGCAAAAAGAAAAATCCCCCGGTCGAAACCGAGGGATTTCTGCAAAATTAGGAGCCCTTTGCTTCGCGCTTCAGCTTCAGGGCAATCGGAATTGCCATCGGGATGAAGATAAGCAGCGTGACGCCAATCGAGTAGTGCTTTTCGATATCGGCCGCGCTGTTAATGAAGAAGGTTGTCACGATGTAGAGCAGCTGTGAGATTACGCGCGCAATCGATTCAATCGTAGCCTGCTCGCTTGCTTTTGCGTGTTCCTTAATCATCGGCATCATGGTGGAGCCGCTCCAGCCGCGCACGAGTCCGAAGAATCCGTACAGCCAGATGGTTACAATGTTCAGATTAAAGAACATAATGCTTCCCGCGACCAGCAAGATAATGAACGGAATCGCGAAAACCTTGAATTCACTCAAGCGGGCTGCGTATTTTTCTGCGAGCTTGGCGCCAATGAAGGCCATGATGCTACTCAGAATCCATCCGAAAGTCACGATAGAGAGCGGTACGCCAACCAGAATCATGAGCGGCGTGAAGACCCAGATAATACCATGAGTCACTTCGCGGCTAACCGCAAATGCAGCAATGCGCAGGCGAAGTGCAGGGTTCTTCATGCAACGTTTTGCGACCGAACCCATATCGTGGAGCGGATTTTTGTGCGTCTGAACCAGTTTCGGGCTGTCGTCGCGAATGCAGAAACTCAGAATTGCGCCAGCGATGTAAGTGATAGCGGACAGGGCGATACAAAGGCGGAAGCTGATCGCGCCAATCGGACCGGCAATCAAGAGCAGTAAAATCTCCCAAACCTCAATCAGGGCACGAGAGACGCTAAACGAACGCTTGAAAAGTTTACCGGACGGGTCATCCTTATCGGAGAAGTGTTTCAGTAGCGAGCCGTCAACGCCCTGAGAGAGCGCGCAGGCCAGTCCGAACAGCGCCTCGCATGCAACGACGCCACCAAAAGTGGTGACCTGTGAGTAGATCAGCAGGGAAGTCGCGCAAAGCAAGTCGCCGATAATGTTCGCCCACTTGCGACTAAAGCGGTCAGCTACCCAGCCCATCGGGATGTTCAGGACCATTGCGACCGCAGTGCAAACCATCTGGGAGAGTGCGATCTGCTGCTGGTTCAGGCCGATAGAGTTGAAGAATGGCGTCATGATGGCCATGGACATGATGCTGGCAGTGATTACCATTTCGATGATGACCAGGACGCGGTTGACTCTCGCGCTTTTAGCGCCGATACGATATTTTTTCTGCATATGAATTCCTCCTTTTGAATTTTGCAGAATGTTAAAATTGCTTAGCCGTTTTTTATACGGCTAGATCAGTCCCAAAAGTCTCATCTGTTGTTTATATTTAGAACATTCGCCTTTCTAGATAAGCCTTTTGAAACTTATCTAGAATTACAAATTTTAGACAGTTTCAGCAATTTGAACCCAAAGCATGGCAAAGCGACCGTAGTTGACGACGGCTTCAAGCGGGCAAATTGTGAAACATTTATAACTCATACTATTATTGTACCATAGTTCGCAAATAAAGTCAAGCATTTTAGCGAAAATTATACTTATGCTTTTAGGATTCGTAATTTTTGGCATAATTAAGGACATGAAAAATAAGTTCCGACAATTCGTGAAAACTATGCGGCAAAGACGCTTTTTGTCGCGACGCGAGCTAGAGAAAGCTTGGATGGATTGCTTTGGATTTTGTTTGCCGAAGATAATATATATTATTGTGCGGATTCGGAACGGTTGTTTTGTCTTCTGAAAGAAAAAGCACGGCATGCAATTCGCCGACTGCGAGCTCGATCCGCAACAGATCGAGGCGGTTGTTGCTTGTGAAGATGCGCAGCTCGTATTGGCGGCAGCCGGCAGCGGCAAAACGCTCAGTTTACTCGCGAAAATATCTTACCTGCATCGCGAGCTCAAGATTCCGCCGGAGCAAATTTTGGCGATTTCTTTTACGAAAAAGACGGTTGAAGAGTTGCGCGAGCGTTGCGACGTGCCGGGTGTGGATTTTCAGACCTTTCATGCGCTCGGCAATCGATTGTTAAAAGATAGCAATGATCAAGATTTGGGCAGCAAAACTCTCTTGTCGGATGAAGAAGGGCGGAATAATGCTCGCGCGAAAATCCTGACCTTGTGCGAGCAAAATAAAGCTTTTGCGCGCGAGTTTAACGATTATGTGCTCTTTTATCATGCGGTGTCGCAAAATCCAGATGTAAATTCTTTTGCGGCACGCGTAAACTTTAATCGCCTTACGATGGGTGGCTTCCTTTGAAAGGAAGAAGCTCAAAAGCGACAGCAATCGCTGCGGTCAAAAATAGAACAGTTATTGTGTAATTGGTTTACGATTCATGGTATAGAGTTCGAATTCCGCGCGCCTTTTCCGTCGGCCGAAAAATACAAGCCGCTATTTACGATTTGTGGCAATATTTTTGTTGATGTCCTGGAAGTTTCAAAAAACGGCAAAAGCTTTTTGGGGCGCGAATACTTGCGTGATGCGAAGTGGCGGCGCCATTTGCACGAAAAATGTGGCACAAAATATATTGAGCTGCCGACCTGGCGCTTTGGTGATTTGTCGGTTTATGATTTTCTAGCGGAAAAACTGAAAGCATTTGGCTTGCCGGTTCGTCGTCTCAATGAGCTGGAAATTACGGCGCTAATCGTTGAGCAGAATGCGGAAGAACTGATGAGTTGCTTTGATTTCCTGCATGCATTCTTATCCCTGCATAAGAATAGTGAACTCAAATTAAGTACAATACGCCATGAATTTGAGACGTCCAAGGAATCATATTTGCGCGAACGCAGTTTGAAATTTCTACGCATCTATACGAGCTATTATTTAGCCTATCAAGAGCATCTTGATGATGTGCGCGGCTATGATTTTGCCGACATGATTAATATTGCGACTCGGAACGTAAATGAGCTAGCAGGTTGCGCAAAAGGTTATCGCTATATTCTGCTCGACGAAGTGCAAGATTTGTCGCGAAACCGACAAGAACTTGTATTGGCGATTCTGAAAAAGAATCCCGATTGTAAATTATTTGCAGTCGGCGATGACTGGCAATCGATTTATCGCTTTACGGGTAGCAATTTGGCATTAATTCGAAACTTCGACAAAGTTTTTCAGAGACCGGTGCGACGTAGTCTTATTGAATCGACACATCGTTTTGCGAATCCGACCCTAAAGATTAGCGGCGAGTTTGTTCAGAAAAACCCGCTCCAGGCGCACAAAAAGGTGCGCAATCATGCAAAAACACAAACGCCTATCAAAATCGTTTTCAATGAGCCGAATGATAAAGTCCGGAACAGCGACGTGCCGGCTTTTGAGCGCGCGATCGAAAGCCTAATTAGCGAACTTGGTTTTGCACAATTAAAGCAAAAACGTCTGCAGATTATATCTCGTTACAATCATGATATTGCGAGACTGGGCTCGGCGTCGAATATAAAAATTAACGGTACGCAAGTCGTATGACAATGCCCTAATGATAAGACACAATCTTTGTCTTTAGAATTCTGCTCAATGCACAAATCAAAGGGCATAACACGCGATATTGTGTTCGTATTAAATATGAACTCCAGTCTGACAGGGATGCCGGCGCAACGTGAAAATGATCCAATTATCGATGCGCTACTTTCCAAAGAAGAACAATTTCCGTTCGCAGAAGAACGGCGTCTATTTTACGTCGCGATTACGCGGGCGCGCGAGCAGACCTTTCTGCTTGCGGATCGCCGCCATCCGTCTCCGTTCCTATTTGAGATTTGTGCCGAGCTAAACGCGGAGCAGAATCAATTATGCCCGAAGTGTGAGACTGGCGAAATTATCGAGAAACGTACGAAGAAGGGCAAGTTTGGTTATTGTAGCAACTATAGGTTTGGCTGCAATTTCCATAAGATGCTATAATGTATCTATGGCAGTTTCCATGCGCAAGCAAATCGCGCAGAACAAACGCAATACTATTTTAATCATGGTGCTTTTTATAGCACTAATCGCTGCTGTGGCGACGATTTTTTCGTTACTAAACGGCAACTGGGCGATTCTGATCTGGACAATGATTTCTACACTCGCTTATGTAGGAATTGAGTATTTCTTAGCAAACACGATTGCGATTTTAAGCTCCGGCGCTCGCCGCGCAAAACGTGACGAATATGAGCGCTATTACAAGGCCGTCGAGAAACTTATCGATGCTGCAAAACTCCCAATGCCGAAGTTATATGTGATTAACGATCCGGCGCCAAACGCGTTCGCAACGGGCCGTAGCCCAGAAAATGCCTCGATTGCGGTCACGACCGGCTTGCTTGATATCATGGACGACAAAGAGCTGCGTGCTGTGCTCGGTCACGAATTGTCCCATATAAAGAACTATGACATTTTGGTTAGTACGATTACTTTTGGTCTAACTTCGGTCGCCGGTTTGATTGCGGATTTTGGTCTACGCACTTTGCTCTATAGTGATCGCGACGAAGAGGATAACTCGCCAGTCGGTATGCTATTTGTTTTGATAGTCTTGATTTTGTCGCCGGTTCTTGCGACTGTGGTGCGATTCGGTATTTCGCGCCAACGCGAATATCTTGCAGATGCTTCTTCGGCTAGCTTGTTGGGCGATCCGGACGAGATGGTAGCGGCACTGCGAAAGCTCGAGATGCACGCTCAGCCGATGCGGCAGCAAAACTTCGCTACGGAGGCGCTCTATATTGCGAATCCGCTCAAGAAATCCATTGTTAGCTCCTTATTCTCGACTCACCCACCAATTGAATCACGCATAGAAAGGTTAGAAAATGCCAAAAAGTAAATCCAGCAAACATTCCGCAAAGTCCAAAATTGACGACGATCTGAGTACTTCCAAGAAAACTAGGCGCAAAAAATCTCGTAAAACTTACAAAACCTTCCGCGAATCATACTATGACACGCGTGAGAAAATTTGGAATCGTAAGCGCGCGCGTTTGCGTCTACATCATTCGTTCAAGCGCTCTTATCGTGAAGATTACAAGCGCGGCCTAGACATTCCGGGCCTAGTTGCACACGCGACTGGCACAATGCGGATTATTCTGAAGAACTGGAAATTATTCTTGCCGCTTTTGATTGGTGTTGTAGTTTTGAATATTTTCTTGGTCGGCATCATGAACGAGGAAACCTACAAAACTTTACAGAACAGCATTGATCAAGATTACGAAGCTGTGAAAAGTGGCGAGCTAGGGCGCTTTGCGAAGTCGGGTCTTTTGCTTATTTCGACCATTACGACCGGCGGTCTCTCGTCGAGCAAAACGGAAGTGCAGCAGTTTATCTGGGTGTTCTTATTCTCGATTACCTGGCTCATAGTGATTTACTTTTTGCGTCACTTACTCGCCGGCAACAAGCCGAAATTCCGCGACGGCGTCTATAATGCGCTAACTCCGCTGATTTCATCCTATGTCGTGCTAGCTTTGATTGCGCTTCACCTTGTGCCAATCATGATTTTCATCGTGGTCTATTCGACCGCGGTCACGACTGAATTTTTGTCACAGCCAATGTATGCATTCCTGTTCTGGGTATTTGCTGGTCTGTTGCTATTGCTGTCGGCATATTTACTGCCAGGCTCAATCTTCGCACTTGTTGCGACTTCGGTCCCAGGCATTTACCCGATGTCAGCCATCCACGCGACGACTGACTTGATTCAAGGCCGCCGAATTCATTTCTGGATGCGCATGATTTTCATGGTCATCTACATTGCGGTAATTTGGGTCATTATCGGTTTACCGCTTTTGTGGCTGGATTTGGTACTAAAGGAACATTTCGAGATTCTCGCCAATGTGCCATTTGCGTCAATCGTAATTCAGACCTTGACCACCTTTACTTTCATCTATGCGATTTCTTACATTTATCTACTATACCGAAGGATTCTAGATGACCGACACTAATATTCCTGCAGAAGTGCGCGAGCGCGTTGCAAAGTTGCGCGATTTAATTAATGATTATCGCTATCATTATCACGTCTTAGACGAATCGATTATGTCCGAGGCGGCGGCGGACAGCCTAAAGCACGAGTTGGCACAAATCGAAGAGAAATATCCGGAATTAATCACGCCAGATTCTCCAACTCAGCGCGTAGCGGGGCGTGCACTCGACAAGTTTCAGAAGGTTGCTCATGCTGAACGTATGATTTCGCTGGCGGATGTCTTTTCCGAAGCAGAAGTACGCGATTGGCTCGATCGCATTGATAAATTAGGCGCCAAGAATCCGGAGCTTTTTGTCGATATCAAGATGGATGGTTTAGCGATGGCGCTCATTTATGAAGACGGCCTACTGAAGCAGGCGGTTACACGTGGCGATGGTAAGGTTGGCGAAGATGTCACGATGAATGTTCGCACGATTGAGAATGTTCCGCTTTCAATTCCACAAAAGGAGCACACGGAAGTGCGCGGCGAAGTAGTCATTTTCAAAGACGATTTCGAAAAGCTCAATGCTACTCAGCGCGCAAAAGGGAAGCCGGAGTTTGCCAACCCGCGCAATTTGGCTGCTGGCACGATCCGCCAGCTCGATCCAAAAATTGCTGCTAGCCGCCCGCTCAAATTTATGGGCTACGATATGGTCTCGCCGAATCTTGGCAAAAATTCTGAGGTTTACGAGCGTCTCAATGAGCTCGGCTTTCGCACTTCGCGTCAGCAAAAAGTCTATCAAGATATCCGCGGCGCGCTCGATTTCATTCACGAATTAAACGAAACACGTCAAAATTTGCCGTTCGGTACGGATGGTGCCGTGATTAAGGTCAATGACCGTAAAGTTTACCAAGCGCTCGGCATCGTCGGCAAAACTCCGCGCGCGGCAGTTGCCTATAAATATCCAGCCGAAGAAGCGACGACGATTATTAAAGACATCGTAATTTCGATTGGACGTACTGGCGCGGCGACACCGGTGGCGGTTTTTGACCCGGTGCAGGTCGCTGGTTCAACGGTGCGACACGCTTCGCTACATAATGCTGACGAAATTGCGCGCCTTGATGTTCGAATTGGCGACACGGTTGTCATCTACAAGGCTGGCGATATTATTCCGCAAATAAATCGCGTGTTGAAAGAATTGCGCCCAGACAACTCACAAGAATTCAATTATTTAGCTGCATTAAAAGAGCAGTATCCGGAGTTAGAGTTTGAGCGCCCGGCCGGCGAAGTAGTTTATCGCGTCAAGAACGCTAGCGCGGACCAGATTTTGAAGCGCGCTATCGAATATTACGCCAGTAAATCCGCCTTAAACATCGAAGGTCTGGGTGAAAAGAATGTCGAGACGCTCGTGGACGCCGGTTTGGTCGGCTCGATTGCGGATTTGTATACTTTGACGGCGGCGCAAGTTGAAACACTTGATCGCTTCGCGGAAATCTCGGCGCACAAACTCGTCGATAATATTCAAGCTAGCAAAAATCCACCTTTGGCCCGTTTTATTACGGCAATCGGCATTCGTCATATCGGTAGCCAGACCGCGATTGATTTGGCGGCGCATTTCAAGACGCTTGAAAATCTGCGCGATGCGACTGAAAATGAATTGCTCGAGATGCCAGGCATCGGTAAGACGGTAGCCGAATCGATTCTGGCCTATTTCTCGGACGAAGACAACCTGGCACTATTAGACAAGTTGGCTGAAAATGGCGTAAAACCTGAATATATCGATACCTCGAACGGCAAACTGAACGGCCTAGCTTTTGTTGTGACTGGAACTTTGGATTCCATGGGGCGCGACGCGGCGGCCGAGAAGATTCGCGCTTTGGGTGGAGAATTTCACAGCAGCGTTGTAAAAAATACTACGTACCTCGTAGCGGGGCATAATACGGGCAAATCGAAACTAGAAAAAGCTGCAAAATATGGCACAAAAGTCATCGATGAAGCGGAATTTCTAGAGATTCTGGGCGAATAAACATAATCTCAATTAGCACTCTTGACACCCGAGTGCTAATTGTTCTACAATTATATATAGCAATCAGCAGCTACAATGCTAATGCAAAGAATGGAGATAAATGGTAGACGAATTTAGTGAAATTATGAATCATCTCAGCGAAAATGCACGCTTTGCCTTGCAGAAAGCTGATTTTTATTCCAAGCGCTACAATCAGGGTTACATGGGTACTGAGCATCTCTTGATGGGTATTCTTGCGCAAGATACATCGTCTGGCGCCAAATTACTGCAGGAAGAGGGCGTAAATCTTGATGATGTCGAACGCGCTCAAGGTAAGCCAGCCGCCGATGTGCCGGCCGCGCCGATGGCAATGATGTCCTTGTCCGAAGCGACGGTTTTGACTTTACGCATGTCGCTCAATTTCGCACGCGAGAACGGTCTTGATGTGGTTGGTACGGAGCATATTATTTATTCGATGGTGCGCCAGCCAAATTCGCGCGCTTCGATTTTGCTTGGCCAGCTCAATGTTGATTTGCAGAAAATTGCCGAAAATATCGAAGAAATGGTTGAGCAGCAAGCCGACGAGGC
>CAMMYO010000013.1 GCA_946527885.1 uncultured Candidatus Saccharibacteria bacterium | reverse complement strand
GATAAATATGATAAATATTTTGAAGAGCAGACGATGCCGATTTCGGAGATTAAGCCGGCACTAAACGGCGCTTCGGTGATTGTGGGCGGTATTATTACGGATGTGCGTACGCTGATTACGAAGAGTGGCTCGAAGATGGCTTTTGTGAAAATCGAGGATAAGTCGAACGAGATTGAAATGGTGGTTTTCCCGCGGACCTTTGAGAACGTGGGTGCGAAGTTGGTGGCTGATACGGTTGTAAAGGTGACTGGTAAAGTGAATGCAACTGATCGTGACGGCAATATGACCGATGAGGCGAAGATTAACGCTGAAGAAATCGACGTCGTGACCGATGAGGAGCTGGAGACTTATGAGTCGACGGGTGCGCGTTTGAAGGTGCCGACGAAGGGCGTGGCGCAAAAGCCGCGCGGAAAGACGGCGGCGCAGAATGTGAATGCCGGGTCTGGCTCTGGTGGTCATGGCGGCGGTCGACGCGGCGGTGGCGGCTCTGGTGGTAGCTCGACGCATTTTGCGACGACGGCTTCCGGTGTGGGCGGTACGCCGGTTAAGGCGAAGAAAATGTTTATTCGCGTGTTGGATCCGTCAAATAAGGGCGCTTTGGTTGACTTGAAGACGAGTTGCGGGCGTTTCCCTGGAACGTCAGAAGTGATTCTGGTGATTGGTCCAGATAAAAAGGCGATGCGCTTGCCGTTTAGGTGTGAATGTGACGAGAAGTTAATCAGTGAATTGAAAGAAATATTTGGCGACGACGGTGTTGTTGTGAAATAGAAAATAGCCGCCCCTTGTGATTGGGGTGGCTTTTTGTTGCGGGCATTTCGTAGTGTATGGAGAATGTAGAGGAAAAATTGACAATTTGTCTTTCTGGAGGAATGTGTTGAAATTGGGGGGGGCGAGCATTGGGAGCGGCAAGGTGCGTGTTGGAGGCGAGATAGCGGTGCGTCTGAGGGGAAGTAGGACATAAATTTCGGAAAAGACAAAACGTCAATTTTAGTTTGACAAACTGCATAAGATGAAAAAATGTGGGCGGAGAAGGGGGGCGGGAGATAAAAAATATCCCCAGGGGGGCTGGGGATATTTGTAGACTAGAGACTAGCGGCGGTTGGCCTTGGTAGCGATGCCGAATCCGAGCATGGCGCTGGAGGCGAGGGCTACGAGCAAGATAGCGGAGAAGTTATCGAGCGTGGCCGGGTTGTCGATATCGTCGGTGTTCGCTATGTCTTCTGGCTCGACTGCGGCGTCTTCGCCGACCTTGACTGGCTGGACGAAGCGATAGATTTCGTTGCCGTCGGCGTCGGAGACGATGAAGTAAACTTCGGTTTCGCCTTCGGAGACGCCGGTGATTTTACCATTCTGGTTGACCGTAGCGATTTTTTCGTCGGCGCTGACCCATTTGCCAGTGTAGTCGCCGCCAGTGTAGTCAGCTGGGACGAATGGCTTGATTGGATCAGTGGTCTTGTCGACGTCTACGGTTTCAGTAGTGTCGCTGGTGCACTTGGAGACTGGGTTGCCGGTGCAATCGAGATTCTTATTCTTTGAAGAATCGGTCGTCTCAATGAACTTACCGTAAAGTGTGAGGTCATCGGTTGGAACCTGTTTGCCTAGTTCGTCGGTGAGGTCCTTGTCGGTATACCAGCCGCTGAAGATGTAACCTGCTGGAGTGGTTGGGGCTGGGATATTGTTATCGCCTTTTTGAGTCCAGACGTAGTCGCCATTTGCTGGGGTGGCAGCGCCCTTTGGAGTTTCGCCATCAATCTTGAAGGTGACGTTGGCGGTAGTGAGTTGAGAAATGCGAGCGAAGAAGCCGAAAATATGTATATCGTCGCCATCTTTTGCAACATTTTCGACGCCGAAGTCGTCGGACTGGGAGTTGCCCGCTACATAAATACTGTTGCCGCTGGCGGACATGCCGAGAATAGTGTCGTTATTGGTGCCGCCGATTGCAGTAGCTTTGATAACGCTGAGGTCTTTGTCGAAGCGGACTACGACACCATCGCCATTCTTGAACTTGTTGATGCCTTCGGTGTCGCCATTAAAATGGATACCTTCGACGACGTTGCTTTCTGTGTAGGTAGAAATACCGGCTGCTGCGATTTCGCCATTGTCGAGGATGTCGACGCCAATGAGACGGGTGTTATTGGCGAGGCCACCAGCTAGGTTGCCTGCAATGATAGTCTTCTGGAGTTGGCGGCCAGCTGGGCTGTACTTGTAGGCGCTTAGCATGCCATCTTCTGAGCCAACTGCGATAATATTGCCATCTTTGTCGAGGGTTGCATCGTAAATCAATGCGCCTTCGACTGGGATGGTGTCTGGGGAGTCGGCGAGCCTGTCACCGATATAGAGAGTCGAGTTGTAGTTTTTGTGGCCGATAGCGATGAAGCCATCGCCGGCATTCCTAAGAGCTACGATGTTGTCACCGTTGTCCATGTTAGTGGCGTTTGGTGAAGTGTAGCTGGCCATGGTGCCGGATGAAACGCGAGAAATGATGCGGATGTATGCATCGTCAGCGACGCCAAGGTAATCATTATCGCTGAATTGGATGATATCCGTGATGCCTGAAATGTTGCCAGTGGCGACGATTTCTTGAGTGTCTTTGTCGATTTCGACGACACCTTCTTGGCCGTTAATAGAACCAACGGTCAAGAAGTTGCCGCTTGCTAGCTCGATGGTTTTTCTAGCAGCATCGTTAGAAGTAGTGGTGCTTTCTTTATTGAAGATTTTAGTCCACTCTTTGTTACCGTCAGCATCATATTTGACGAGTACTGCGTACTGAGCATTTGAATCTTCTTTAACGCGACCAGCGCCAGACACGATGGCGCCACCATCCTTGGTAGTAGTGACATCGTAGTAGACGTCTTGCTTTTTGTAGCCTTCGGTTTTGGCAAATTCCTGACCGTAGTCGACGGAATATGCGAAAGTGCTTGCGGCTGGCGCGGCGGTAGCGACAGTCAGCGCGCAGGCAGCTGCAATAAGTGCCTTGCCTGCAAAAAATGCTTTTTTAGACATTCAAAATTCTCCCTTTTTATATTTTTATTTTGACCCTTTATAGGGAAATTATAGCATTAGCGTAATCAAAAGTCAATATAATAGTGTTGTAAGAAATACAGCACTAGATAATTTTTTCGCAAATGATATTGGCTGCGAGCTGATGAGCAGTTTCGGCAGCTGCTTGATCACGGATAGTCCAGGCGAGAACTGGTAGGTTTGTGGTAACTGGGAGTCGATGGAGGTCTATTGAGAGAAAATCTGGACGGGTATAGAAATTATTGAGATGCTTGCCGGCGAGATATTCGGCAAGAGAGGTTGACTGTTTGAGTGGCTTTGGTGAGAGGAGTTGGCCGCGCGGAATTTGCGGGGCGTGCTGTTTGAAGAAATGCAAAACATGAGGATTGAATGATTGGATTGCGAAGTTGCCGTGGTATGCAACGAGAAAAGGTAGAGCGACCTGCTCGAGTTCGTGCTTTTTGCTATGAGTTTTGAATTCGATAAGAAGGGGGACTTTGCCGGCAACGAGTTGGAGGACTTGTTCGAGAGTTGGGATTTTAGAATGATCGCTGAGTTTCGGTAGTTGCTCGCAAGTGAGATTCTCGATGGTTTCGTCGAGGCCGGTTAGACGCTGAAGATTATCATCGTGGAAGACCGCGATGGTTTGATCTTTTAACAGGTGGATATCAAACTCGATGGGATAACCCTTGATAATAGCAGCCTTGAAAGCGGCGAAAGAATTTTCTGGAATGCTTTTGGCGGCGTTATGCAAGCCACGATGAGCAATTGGCTTTTGGAGCAGAAAATCAATGCGCGATGTCATAGTTTTATTATACACGGAAAATAAAAATACCCCTTGAGGGAAGGGGTATTTATGAGTTTGTCGAATTAGCGGCGAGAGGCCTTTTTGCTCATGAGAATTGCGAAGCCGGCGAGAGATGTGGTCGCTAGCATGATTGCGATTGGAGCAAAGTCGAAGGTGTTTGGGTTTTCGACTTCTTCTGCCGATTCTTCCGTTGGGGTTTTAGTTTCGGTTTCAGTCTTGGTTTCGGTTTCGGTCTCTTTGGTTTCTTCGTCTGTCGTATCGGTATTTGTTTCCTCTTCCTCTTCAGAACGCGGAGCGAAGGCGAGGGCATATTTTTCGCCTGCTGCAACTGTGAAATTCGCCGTAGAGGTATCAGAATTCTTGCTGGCGCGTGTGTCTGCGTTATCGGCGAGGTAGCCAGCCGGAGCTACTACAGTAATGCCGTCGCTAGTTTCCGCAGCGGTGAAATAGATGTCGTCGCCTGCAATATCCGCAATATTATCTTTGACGATTGCGCCGCTTGCGATTGTTATCTTGGCTGTATTAGCGGTAGATTCGACATAGATGCCGCCGCCGTAACCGCTATTCTCGTATTCTGGGTCGGCGATTGCGTGATTGCCGGTGATGACTACGTTATCGCCAATCGTTGCGTCGATTGGGTAGTTTGCGCGGATGACGAGGCCGCCACCACGTATATCGCTACTATTGTCTTTGATATTGGTATTGGTGATTTCGACTTTCGTATTGAGATTATTTGCCCGGTTCAAGATTATGAGACCTTCGTTCTCATTATTTGAGAAGTCGGAATTTGTGATGACTACATCTTCGGATGATGCAATTGCAAAGCCGCCGTCATTATTAGTATGGTTGTAGTTGTCGATAGTTACTTTCTTTGCGTGCTGGACATATCCATTGGCATTTGTTCTGCCGGACACGATGTTGGTGGCGGTAACATTTTTGATAGATACATCGGCGAGGTCGTATGTATTGATTGCGAAGCTGTTTGTACTATCGGAGAATGTGAGGTTTTCCAAAGAAACATTATCGCGAGCGTTGATTGCTAGCGAGTAGGATTCTTTATTGTTGCTGAAGGTGACATTCTTAATTTGGACCGCTGTGTTGGCGTTTGCGCAAGCAGGATATTGCGCGTATTCGTCTTCAGAGCAACCGTAGACGCGAATGCCGCTACCCATATCGGCTATGTTATTCTTGAACGATCCGCCATTGACGATGATTTTTTCGTAACCGTCCACGTAGTAGGAGAAGGCGCCTTCTGAATTACCCACGGCTGGTTTGTCGCCATTCGTGTAATTTTCGCCGTCTTGCCAGTAGTAGCCGAGCGAAGTATTGCTATCGAAATTATTATCTAGAAGAGTGGCAGTCTTCTGGTCGGACAATGGAACGGTGTTTGCATTGACGTCGCGTCCTAATTTTATAGCGCTACCATCATTAGCAGTTTTGTTGTTTCTGAATTGATTATTTGTAAGAGAGAGCGTAGCGCTAATGGCGTAAATAGCGCCACCGCTGTTCTCGGAAGTGTTTCCGTCAAAAATACTGTCGGATACGCTGACGGGTCCATAACTACTATAGATTGCGCCGCCATTCGGCGAGTTGCTAGTTGTGCTGGTGAGACCGGCGTTATTATTTGTGAAGTTCGAGCCGCTGACCGTTACGGTGCCGTTTTCGCTAGTGCTGATTGCGCCGCCGCGAGAAGCGCTATTGTGATTAAAGGCGCTGTTCTTAACAGTAACTTTGCCGGCTTCTATATTGCGAATTGCGCCAGCTTGAGAGCTAGAGTTTCCGTTGTAGTTGTTTTGGAATGTAGAGGAGTTGACCGTGAGATTGCCTTTGTTTATGACGAGCGCCGCGTTCGCAATGATGTCGCTATCGCCAGGCGTAACCGCGTAGGTACCATAAGCGCGGCAATCAGTCGAATTTGCGTCTGAGCATTTTGCGTTAAAGAAGAATACGAGATGGTCCGGATCTGTATTTGCAGTCCAGGCAGTTGCGCCGCCGTCAAGAATAATGTCTTTTAATGTTACATTGGCGTCTGCTGAGATATCAAAAAATGCATCCTTGAAAGAGCTGTCGCGAGTAAGGGTGTGTTTTGAGTTGTTTCCCTGAATTGATACAGTACGATTGATTGCAATTTTTTCTGTAACTTTAAAATCGCTATTGATGAGACAAGAGCTGTATTCTCCCGCGATACAATTCTTTAAATCATTGAAATTACTTACGTCCATTGAGCCGGCAGCAAAAGTATTTGCTGCGCCGAAAGACGCGATAGCCGTAGCGCAAGCAGCAGCTATCGAGAAAAGCTTTTTTGAAGCCATACAAATCCCTCTTAATTGATGTTTATTTTGACCTTTTGTGGTTTCATTATACCATAAGCGAAAATAAATGCAATAAAAAACTGTTGTGAATTGCACAACAGTTTTTAGGGGCGATTTTAGATTGAAGGGAACTTGTTATTGTGGTTCTTGTTATAGAGGTTCTCGTAGATGCTTGGGTGGCCGATTTTGTTGGCCGCTTCAACGACTTCCTCGATATCGTCCGTAATGCGATAGATGCTGCGGTCGCCTTTGGCGATAGTTTTCATCTGGCGTTCCATTTTTTCATAGAAGTATTTGTCGAGCGGTTTCCAGAAGCTTTTACCGATGAGGAACATTGGCATTTTTGGCATTTTTGCTTCTTGCATGAGGATGAGGATTTCGGAGAATTCATCCATGGTGCCAAAGCCGCCAGGGAAGAAGACGTAAACTTTGCTAGACATGGTGAGCATGACCTTGCGAGCGAAGAAGTAATGGAATTCCATCTCGTCGGTGACGTACGGATTGATATGTTGTTCGTGGGCAAGTTGAATATTGAGACCGATACTGCGGCCGCCAGCCTCATAGCAACCCTTGTTGGCAGCTTCCATAATGCCTGGGCCGCCGCCAGTGATGACCGGGTGGCCATTTTGGGCGAGCAGGAAGCCGAGCTTGGTGGCGAGCTTGCAGTATTTGCTATCTGGTTTGAGGCGGGCGGAGCCGAAAACGGAAACGCCTTGGGCGTAAGTGCGGATTTTGGCGAGACCGCGTTCGAGATCTTTAGCGTAGCGCAAAGAGCGCTCGACGTCCTCGGCATTTAATTTTTCGTCGGCAATTTGTTCGAGCCATTTTGTGACTGCTTCGTCCATTAGCGTACCTCCTGTATGGGCATATTATGTAATTTGACTTTGTTTGAAATGATTCCGGATTTTCCGCCGATATATTGAACGACGGATGTCGAATTGGCAGAAGCGAAGATGAGCGATTCCTTGAATGATCTACCGGCAGAGAAGGCGGCAAGGAAGCCGGAGCCGAAAGCGTCACCTGCGCCAGTAGCGTCCTTGACTGGACAATCTTCGTAGAGGCCGATACGATAGGTGACTTCTGGAGAGATAGCGATGGCACCTTGATTGCCATCGGTGACGATAACGTATGGACAGTAATTGTGCAGGCGGGCGGCGAGTTCGTTGAGGGAGCTGCCGTCGACGATTTGCTTGGCTTCTTTTTTGTTGACGAGTAGGACGTCGACGTCTGGAAGAAGGCCGATGAGTTTTTTCTGATGTTCAAGCTCGAGCTTGCCTGGGTTGAACATGATTTTGGCGTTGAGCGATTTGGCTTTAGTGAAGAAATGGTCGAGCGTGGTCATGTCGCCGCGTAGAGTACTGACGTAAAGCCAATCCGGATAAATGCTTTCAAGGTCGACTGGGTCGAGCATATCGAATTTGGCGCTAGCGCCACGGCAAGTTAAAATGGTGCGTTCGCCGGAAGGCGTGACGAGAATGACCGAGTAGCCGGTGTGGATATTTTTGGCGTAAGTGATGTAGCTACTGTCGATGCCTTCGCGGTCGAGAGCAGCGAGAACGGCTTCGCCGGCTGGGTCGTTGGCGATGCAGCCCATGAAGATAGTTTCGTGCCCGTGACGAGCGAAGGTGGTGGCAGCATTGGTAGCGCCGCCGCCAGTGCTGAAGTGGACCTTGTCGATATCGATTTTGGCGCCGAGCTCAAATTGATTGAAGAAACCGCGCGTGTTGGTGCCGAAATCGTCGTGATCGATAAGGTAGACGTCTTGGAGAGCAGAGCCGAGTGCGACGATGCGTGCCATTAGATTGCTTCCTCGTTTTCGGTTGCGTCGTTGAGATCGTTGAAGGCTTGAGCCGGGTCGTCAGCCTTTGCGATGGCGCTGCCGACATTAATGATATTGACACCGGCGTGCGTGATAATGTGAGTATTCTCGAGATTTGCGCCGCCATCCCAGCCAATTTCGATGCCCTTGTGGATTTCTTGGATAAGAGCAACTTTTTCGAGTAGGAAGAGATCGGCTTTGCCGCCATAATTGCCGAGGTTGCCAGAGAAAATCATGGCGTGATCGGCGGCAGTAAGAATGCTTTTAATGCTGCCAGGATAAACGTTTTTGATGATAGCTACGCCAACTTTGATGCCGGCTGCTTTGAGTTTTTCAAAGAGCGGCAAGAGATTGTCTTTGGCTTCTGCGTGAAAAATTACGAGATCCGGCTTGAGTTTAATAAGATTGTCGAGATGCTGAGATGGATGTAGCGTCATCATATGAATATCGACGCGCCACCCCTTTGGCCACCAAATAGCAGTCTCGCTAATTGTGGTTGCAGAAGTGAGACTACCGTCAGAGATGTCGATATGAACATGCTTCGCGAACGGATAGTACTTTTGAATGGTTTCTTTATATTCAGTTGGGTTTGTGCTTAAGATGGTTGGTGCGATTGTAGTGATTGCCATATGTTTACTCTTCGTCTAGTTTTTGGTTGCGGCGTTGATATTTTTCTTCCTCGAGTGGCCGAGTTTCGAGAAAGCTTTGAATGATTGGAATGGCGCGTTCGATGTCGACGCGATCGGCAGGGAGGCAGAGAATATTCGCATCGTTGTGGCTACGGGTTTCTGCCGCCTGGTCGGCCGCGTCGCAGATGGCTGCACGCACGCCGCGAAAGCGATTAGCTTGCATGGCGACGCCCTGAGCGGAACCGCAGACGAGAATGCCCATGCGTGGCATGTTTGGGGCTGGGTTTTGGATGCTCAGAGCGACGTTTTTAGCGTAATCATTGTAGTCATCCTCGGCGTCATAGCTCGTGGCGCCGGCATCATAATAGCTAAGGCGTTCTTGCTGAAGCCAAGCAATAATCTGATTTTTGAGTTCATAGCCGCGATGGTCGGCGCCGAGGATGATAGTCATGGTCTTATTGGCCCATCTTGCCGAAATCGGCACTTAATTCGACGAGGCGGTTGCTGTAGCCCCATTCGTTGTCATACCAAGCGACGACCTTGATAAGGGTGCCGCCAATAACATCGGTAAGCTTGAGGTCGACGATAGAAGAATGCGAGTTGCCGCGAAGGTCGATAGAGACCAATTCTTCTTCGGTAGCGTCAAGAATACCCTGATAGTACGGGTCGGCAGCGGCGCGCTTGAAGAGCTCGTTGATTTCTTCCTTGCTGGTTGGGCGCTTGGTGACTGCAGTGATATCCGAAAGGGAAACGACTGGGGTTGGAACGCGAACGGAGAGACCATTGAACTTGCCTTGGAGGCTTGGAATGGTCAAAGCAGCGGCCTTGCTGGCGCCGGTTGTGGTAGGAACGATGTTTTCGGCAGCAGAGCGAGCTTCGCGGAGATCCTTGGCTGGAGCGTCTTGGAGCTTCTGGCTAGCGGTATAGCTGTGGACGGTAGTCATCATAGCTTTGTCGATACCAATGTTGTCCTCGAGCACTTTCATGACCGGGGCAATACAGTTGGTAGTACAGGAAGCGTTCGAAAGGATTTGATCTTCGACGGTAACCTGGTCTTCGTTGACGCCAAGTACGATAGTTTTGGCGCCTTCACCCTTAGCTGGGGCGGAAATGACAACCTTGCGAGCGCCAGCATCGATATGCTTGCGAGCGTCGGCTGGGTTGGTGAAGAAGCCGGTTGATTCAATGACGACATCGATGTTGAGGTCGCGCCATGGCAAGTTGGCTGGATCTTTTTCAGCCAAAACGCGGATGGTCTTGCCGTCGACTACGAGATTGTCGCCTTCGTTTTTGACTTCCTTGGAGTAGATGCCGTAGTTGGAATCGTACTTCAAGAGGTGCGCGAGAGTAGCGGCGTCGGTAAGGTCGTTGATTGCGACGATTTCGACATCGTTACGATCGAATGCAATTTTAAAAGCGTTGCGGCCAATGCGACCGAAACCGTTGATTGCAATTCTAACCATTGATTGTATTTCTCCTATGTTTGTGTTAGATATTGTTTGTGCTTATTATAACACAAAAAATGTGGTATAGTAGTTGAAAACTGCTAATTACGAGAAGAAAGGAGTGTAAATGGCAGATTTTAATATGATTTTGGATCCGGGCGATTACAAGAACGGTACTTTGAACGTTGTTGTTGAGATTCCGACTGGTAGCAATCACAAGATTGAGTGGGATCGCTCGAAGGCTTGCTTTATGCTTGACCGTATTGAGCCGATGGCATTTGCGAAGCCATGCAACTATGGCTTTATTCCACAGACTTTGGATGAGGATGGCGATGAGCTCGATGCTTTGATTATTACTGATCAGCCGCTCACGACTGGTATTTATTTGACCGCACGCATTTTGGGTGTCATGAAGTTTGAAGATGATGGTGAAGTTGACGATAAGATTATCTGTGTCGTTGATGATGATCGCAACAATGGCGACGCTATCAAGACTTTGGAAGATTTGCCAAAGCGTACGATTGAGCAGATTGAGTTCCATTTCAACCACTACAAGGATCTCAAGAAGCCTGGTACGACCAAGGTTAAGGGCTTCTTTGGCGTTGATGAAGCTAAGGAAGTTGTTGAAGCTGCAATTAAGCGCTGGGCTCAGAAATAGTTTGAGTTTTTAGGACGGCCGCCCCGTGATTTGGAGCGGCTTTTTGGTGGATGAAATTGTGGCGGACTTTTGGCGCGTTTTTTCGCAGCTTATGGAGAATGTAAAAGAAAAATTGACGTTTTGTCTTTTTGAGAGAATGTGGTTTAGTAGGGAATGATTTTGCGAAGTTGAGAAGAAGTGTATTTTATATATTAGGAAATATTTTTAGTTCTAGACAAATCGTCAATTTTGGTTTGACTTTTTGCATAAGAAACGAAGAGTGTGGTGGGGTAGTGACAAAAAATATCCCCAGGGGACTTGGGGATATTTTTGAGTTGTGCTAGGTTTTAGCGGCGGGCTTTAGTAGCGATGCCGAAGCCGAGCAATGCGCTAGATGCGAGAGCGACTAGCAAGATAGCAGAGAAGTTATCCAAAGTTGCTGGGTTTTCAACTTCCTCAGCTTCAGCTTCTGCTTCTGCTTCGGTTTCTGCTTTGGTTTCTTCTTCGGCGTTCTTGTCTTCGTCTAAATTGACTTTACCGGCGGTAAGAGTGATAGTATCTTTACCTTTTTTGATTTCGACATATACGCCGTCGTCATTGCCCTTGAAGCGAACAATTTCGATTGTATCGTCGTCTGCCTTATCGATTAATGCCAAGATATCGCCAACAGTGTATTCGGTTTTTTCACCTTTTGCGTCGGATAGAGGGAGTTTGTCCTTGTCTTCGGCTTTCTTCCAGTCTTCTTCGGAGACGAAGTAATCGCCGGCTGGAATATCTTTGGCTGCATTTTGATTGATAATTTCGGCGCCCTTTGGAAGCTTATCTTCGTAGCCTTCGGCGCAGACGTAAATCTTCTCGATGAATGGGAACATTTCGAAAGTATTCGTGAGTTCTTTGGCCGAGATAGCGGCAAGAGGGTCGCCTTCGGAGCAATCAAACTTGATAGTCTTGACGCTCTCGGTGTTTGGACCAACGAGGACAGCAGAATTAGCGTGGTGAGCGACTGGTGGCGTGGTGTCGTTGTTAGCGCCAATGAATTCATATTCGGCGTTCGTGAAAGCAGCTTCTGCGGCTTCTGAGATGCTCAATTGACCTAATGGAGCGTGCTTCTGCATGACGGTGACGCTGCTAGGGAAATCGTAATCAATTTCGTTACAGTAGATGAAAGTCTCGAGAGTGGTGAGACTATCGAGATCTGAGAAATCGGTGATATCCGCAAGAGGATCGCCGCCAACACAGTTCATTTCGATCTTTGTAATTGGTATGTCGTTCATAATGACGTTATGCACGAGCTGATCATTGGAAGATGGAGTAGTGGTTTCGTCATAAAAATTAACGCTAGTTGTTCCATCGGCGAGCGTGACGGTGGAATAGTTTTTGAGTGCGTTAAATAGATCCGTGTTGTTGAAAGAGATCGCTGATGGTGCAGCGGATGCTGATTGAGCAACTAGACCTGCTGCTACACATGAGACGGCGGCAGCAATAATGCCTGCTTTTTTCATATTAAATTTTCCTTTTTATTTTGACCTTTTGTAAGGCGATTGTAGCATGAGCGTTTTGAGTTGTCAATAAAAATTAGTGGTTTGGCGAGATTTTAGTCGATGTGGCGAGAAGGGTTTTCTCTCTGTGGTTTTGAATTATCTTGACTGGCGTTGTGAAAATTACAACAGTTTTGAGTTTTTGACGGTAGGGTCCAAAAAAGTTATACTAAAATAAATCATTTAAAGAAGGAGAACTCGATGGGTTTTATTAAAGCTGCAATCGATAGCGCCAAAGCTGGTTTCGCGAATCAGTGGCTAGAGTATATGACCGTTCCGGAAGGTTTTGATGGTCAAGCTTTGGTCGGTCGTGCGGTTCCTGTCCGCAAAGACGGTAGCGCAAACAACGATGGTCAAGAAGATGCGAATATCATTAGTGATGGTAGCAATTTTGAGGTGCCAGAAAATACCGCATTGGTATTGGTTGAGAATGGTGGCATTACGGCAGTGATTGCTGAAGCAGGTCGCTATACTTACACGACTCAGAATGTCCCAGAAGCCAAGAGTATATTTGCTGGTGATGGTTTCTTTGCTTCGACCTTTGGTCAGAGCTGGCAGCAGTTCAAGTTTGGTGGTCAGCCAGGCAATAAGCAGATGGCGTTTTATGTTAACTTGCGCCCAATTGCTGGTTTGAACTATGGCACAACCAACAAGATTCGCTACGAAGATTCCAAGTATGGTGCTGATTTGGCTGTTACAAGCCACGGTACCTTTACGGTGAAGGTTGTTGATCCACTTCTTTTGATGAAGAACTTGGTCGACGCAGCCTTCTTGACTGGCACGGCTGGTCGCAAGGTGTTCTCTTTGAAGGATATCGATAGTGAAGGTCGCTCGGTCGAAGATTCTCTCTTCTCGGGCTTTATTGGTTCTTTGAACGCAGCTCTTTCGCGCTATTCACAGGGCGGCAAGAACATTAAGGACATCCAGGGCGGTACAGTTGAGTTCGCTAAGGATATGAACATTGCTGTTGAGAATAACTACCACTGGGGTACGCTCTACGGCTTGCAGATTGTAACAGTTGAGCCACGTTCGCTTGACTGGGACGAAGAGTCCGAAGCTTTGGTTGCCGAGTACAACAAGAAGTATATGGCTGGCAAGGCAGATGCAGCTGTTATGGGTGCAATTGGTCAGGAAATGGCAAAAGATGGTGGCCGCGTTGGTGCTGCTTACTCTCAGGCCACAATCGCTCAGGGCTTCAAGGCTGCTGGCGAAAATGGTGGTGCTCAGGGTATGTTTGGTGTCGGTATGGCTATTAATCAGATGGGCGGCACTGGCAGCTTGATTTCGCCAATCGGTGGCGGCGAAGCCCCGGCAGCTCCAGCGGATCCAGCGACTCCAGCTGCTCCAGCTCCAGCCCCAGAGGCTCCAGCTGCTCCAGCAACAGAAGAGCCAGCAGCTCCAGCTGTTGATACGAGCAATATGTCTGATGACGACATCGCTGCCATGCGCGCTGCCGGCATCGATCCAAATGCACAATAATATATAGGAGATCGCATAAGTTATGGCGGCAAAGCCAAAAACAGGTGCGTCTGCTAAAGCCAATCTACATCGCTGTCCCAATTGTGGCTCCAGCGATGTATCTTTGGAAGCGGCGCAGGGAAAACTAAAGTGTCAATATTGTAGAACTGTTTTTGAGCCGAAAGCTGACAATGCCCTGGGTGGGGTTGAGTCGTTGGCGGGCGAGACGGTTGGCGAAGGCGCCTCGGATATTATTCCTGGCGAAGACGTGATTTTGACGCTTAAGTGTCCTTCCTGCGGGGCGGAAGTGGTAGTAAGTGCCGAGAAAGATTTATCGACTGAGTGCCACTGGTGTCGCCATATCTTAACGATCGAGCATAAGATTAAGAACGGGGCGGTGCCGGATTTGGTATTGCCGTTCAAGTTGACGAAAGCGGAAGCTGGGCAAAAAATTCATGATTATATATCTCAGTTTACGGATGTAAATCAGGAGTTTTTGTCGGCTTTCAATCCTGACAAGGTAGTGGGCGTCTATTTCCCGTATTTGATTGTAGACGTGAATGCGCATTGGAATTCGAATGGTGATGGCGAGAAGACGGTTAGCAATCGTCCGACGCCGCCGTATCGAGTTGAGACGCACGAGCTAACTTGTGAGTTTGATATATTTGTCGACGACTTGACGGTCGAATCGTCGTCAAATCGATTAAATCAGGATACTTTCGTAAATTCGAATAACGTCATTAATGCGATTTTGCCGTTCGATACAGAGAATGCGGTGGCGTGGGATGCGCGTTTTTTGCGTGGGTACGCTAGCGAAAAGCGCGATGTGAATTTGCGCGCCGTGAAGGAAGTGGTTGCGTTGCAGTCGGGCGATATTGCGCGCCGTAAGGCAAAAGAGGCGATGAGCGAATTTGATCGTGGCATTCACTGGCAGCGTGAGCATCTCGGCATCAAAGGCACAAAGTGGCGTTCGGCGTATTTGCCGGTTTGGATTTATAGCTATCGTAGAGCAGATACGACGAACGATAAGAGAATTTATTATATCGCATTGAATGCGCGGACGGGCGAAGTTGTGGGCGATATTCCGCTTGGTGTATTTTCTGCGCCACAAAAAGCGAATGGGAAGAAATCCGTATTAAGCGTCTTGAAGGCCTTTGGTATTACGTACGGTATATCGATTTTACTTTGTATATTTGGCGCGTTTACGGGCGGAACTGGACTCGTTGCGTTGGCGATTCTGTATCAGACTTTGGCGTTTCCGGTTTGGATGATGGCACTGATAGTGGCGGCCGTAGCGGACAAAGGCGGCGGAATGGCGTCTGCGACGAAATCTACGACGCCAGTATTGCGTCACACGCATGAGGACGAGACGCGTTGCGAAGTGAGTGGTTTTAAGAAAACTGATAGATTGATTGTGACGCGCGATGGCGTGTATAGTAAGGAAATTATGGCGCGCAATGATTCGCGCGCGATTGGCTCACTGGCGTCAGGGCGCGATGCGATGATAGGTAGCGAGCGTGGGCGCTTTGCGATGGGCGGTAATTACTCGCACGCAAAGAGTGAATTTGCGCCGTCAGCGCGCTATGTAAGGCCGAGTGGTGCTATGTATTCTGGCAATAGGAAATCTGGCAATACGTCCGCTACGATTATCGTGATTATTATGATTACGATGTGGATTCTCGGTGCGATTATATCGGCATTGTCTCCAGCATCGATGAGTGGTTATAGCGGTTCTAGCTCGAGCAGCTCGGATTGGTCGAGTAGCAGTTACGATTATAGCTGGAGTTCTGGTTCGAGTTATGATTACGATTCCGGATCGAGCTGGAGCTCGGGCTCAGACTGGAGCTCGGGCTCAGACTGGAGCTCATCGGATGACGGTTTTGATTATAGTTACGATTATTAGGAGTAGGAGATGGCAGTAGACAAAAACGGAAATGGAATTATGCGATGCCCGCATTGCGGAGCGTCCGATATTGCGCCTGGCGCAAACGGAAAACTAAAGTGTGCGTTTTGTCGCTCGGAGTTCGATTCGAAGGCGGCGAACCAGTTTGGTGGCGTGCACGATTTGAAGGATAAGGAAGTCGGCGAAGGTGCGGCGGATATTATTCCAAGCGAAGAATATATTTTGACGTTGAAGTGTGGCACCTGCGGCGCAGATGTGGTGATTAATGCCGATGAGGCACAGACGGCAAAGTGTCACTGGTGTCGCAATATTTTGTCGATTAACCAGAAGCTGCCGAACGGTGCGGTGCCGGATTTGGTTTTGCCATTCAAGTTGCAGAAAAATCAGGCCGAGTCGAGCATTCGTCAGTTTGTGAATGCGCGCCAGTTCTTTGCGCATCCGCAGTTCAAGAAAGAGTTTACGACCGAGAATATCAAGGGTGTGTATTTCCCATACATGATCGTAGATGTGAATGCGCATGCTAACATGAAGGGCGAGGCGGAGAAAAAGCTGCGCTCATATACAATGAATAAAAAGACCTATTATGATGCGGATGTTTATAATGTTGAGCGCGAGTTTGACCTAGAGATTGACGATTTGACGGTCGAAGCATCGATGGACAAACTGACGCAAGATTTGCGTAGCGACACGAAGAATGTTATTAACGCGATTATGCCGTTCGATACAGAAAATTGTACGGCGTGGGATCCGCGCATGTTGCGTGGCTACACGAGTGAAAAACGCGACGTGAATGTAAAGGATTTGGAAAAGCTAGTGTCAGCGCAGGCTGGTGATGTGATTCGCTACAACGCCAAGAAGACTTTGAGCTTTTACGACCGTGGCGCGAAATGGAATACGGAAGAATTTAAGTGTAACGGCATCAAATGGAAGTCGGCCTATTTGCCAGTGTGGCTGTATAGCTATCTCGAAATTAAGAATGGGCAGAAATTGCTGCACTATGTGGCGGTGAATGCGCGCACGGGTGAGACGATGGGTAGCGTGCCGATTAATAAGTCAAAATTGATGACGACTTCGGTTTTGATCGAGCTTGCGTCGATTGTGCTGTGGTTCTTCTATATGAAGATTTTCGTGTTTGGAAACGACGATTCTGATGGTGATACTTTCTTGTTTGGTTTGTTGTTCTTTACGCCAGGTTTCTTGTTCTATTGGTTGAAGTACAATCGTTATCGCAATGCTTCGGCGCGCCATGGTCACGAAAAAGAGACGAAGGCCGAAATGAAGAATTTGCGCCAGCTTGATGAAAAACGCGAGACGCGTAAGCGTTTGCGTAATTCGCGTATTGCAGGCGAGAATGATACAAAAGTAAACGGCGTTGTGGCGCAGCATGGTAAGGAAATGATGGGTGAAAAAATGGCGAACTATCTAGGGATAGGTCGCATGATTGATTCGCATCCGCGCGAGACGCCAGAAGGTCAAAAATATCAGGATAAATAATGTTTCACGTACTACTACCACTAATTGCGATTTTGCCAGCCTTGTTTATACTTGTTGTAATCGGGATACTATTGATCGGACTGGCGCTTTTGATTGCTGGAATTATTACTTTGATTGTGCGCGCCGTGCGTAAGAGTCAGAAAAAGGGAAGCTTGATTGCGGGCATAATAATGTTAGCGATAGGGGCCTTGGCGCTAGCGCCGATAGGTCTTGGAGTGATAGCGGTGATGCGGTCAGACTTACCTAACGCGATCGATTCATCACGAAATGATGAGGATATCGATAATTTGCCGTTGTTCGAGGTAAGCGGAAAAGGCAATACGCGCTTTATGTATAATGGCGAGGTGCTAGTGCCGGTTCACTTCGAATTAGCGGGGAACACGAAGATGTTTTACCAGATGAAGCCGGTGGCGCAAATTGACTTTAAGGACGATTTGGTGCCTAGATACATATTATTTAGAGGAACTCTGAAAAATGGCTGTGATTATTACGCGATTCAAGGTTTGCCGGGTTCTTCTTATGTCCTGGCGAGCGAGCTAGAGGAAGTGCAGGCCAGCTACGATATCGAAGTGCTTGATGATGATTATTGATAGTTTACCGCTTTGAGCTGTCGCCTTCAGGGGTACGATGGTATAATGGGGTTATTATGAAACTATACAATGCGTTATCTCACGAGGTTGAGGAATTTAAACCGATCAATCCTGAACAAGTGAAGATCTACACCTGTGGACCGACGGTGTATAGTTTTGCGCATATTGGCAACTATACGGCTTATATTTATTGGGACTTGTTGGTGCGCATTTTGAAGGCGAACGGCTATGGCGTGAAGCGCGTGATGAATATCACAGACGTTGGACATTTGACGTCTGACGGCGATGAAGGTGAAGACAAGATGGAGAAGGGCGCACGTCGTGAAGGCAAGACGGTCTGGGAGGTTGCGCAATTCTACATGGACGACTTCATGAAGAATTTTCGCGAGCTTGGTTTGATTGAGCCGGACGAAGTGTGCCGCGCGACGGATTATATTGAGGCGCAAACCAAGATGGTGGATATCTTGGACGAAAAGGGATACTTGTATGATACCGAGGATGGTTTGTATTTTGACACCTCGAAGTTCCCGCACTATGCGGATTTCGCGCGATTGGACTTGGAAAATTTGAAGGCTGGCGCGCGCATTGAGTTTAGCGTTGAAAAGCGCAACGTATCGGATTTTGCGGTCTGGAAATGGATTCGTGAGGGCGAGGATCATGCGATGAAGTGGGAATATCGCGGTCGCATGGGTTATCCAGGTTGGCATTTGGAGTGCTCGACGATTATTCATGAGGAATTGGGCGAGCCGATTGACATTCATACTGGCGGCGTAGATCATATTCCGGTGCATCATACGAACGAGATTGCGCAGAGCGAGGCGGCGTTCGATACGAAGATGTGTAATTATTGGACGCATTGTAATCATATTACGATAGAAGGTGAGAAGATTTCGAAGTCGCTAGGTAACGTGTTTTACTTTGGCGATTTGGCGGAACGCGGCTTTTCAATGAATGATTACAAGATGTGGATTTTCCAGGGTCATTATCAGGCGAATCGCAACTTTAGCTTTATGGATTTGGGGGCGGCACATCAGCGCTTGCTGAATTACCGCAATTTTGCGGCCTTGCGTTGGCAGAAGGATGTTGTTGATTTTACAACGACTCGCGATGAGATGATGGCGAACCTGAACAATAACATGAACTCGGCAGGTGCATTTGCGGTGCTTGATCAGGCTTTGAATCTTGGTGCGCCGGATGATGCTTTCTTGGCGTTCTTGGACGAAGTGTTTGGTTTGGGAATTGCAGAATCGACGCCGGATATTTCGGATGAGCTGAAAGAGAAAATCGCGGCTCGCGTAAAGGCGAAAGAGATGAAAGATTATGCGCTGGCGGATTCGTTGCGTGACGAGATTGAGCGTGAGGGAATTGTGATTCTCGATACGGCGAACGGGCCGGTCTGGCAATATAAATAGTTGCCAAGGAGTCTCTAGCTAAAGAGGCTCCTTTTTTGTTTGTTGTGATTTTTACAACGAGTATAAGATATAGCTAGGCTAGTGTTGTGTATTTTACAACAATACATGCATAAAATATTGTTCAAAACGATAATAATTATGCTAAAATTCAAGTATAAGGAGAAGTGTATGAGGGTTTTTAGGAGGTCAAAGTTTTTGCGTCGCGTATTGGTCGCGATACTTGTTGCAGGCGTGACGAGCGTCTCGATAGTAGGAGTTTTGAACCTAAAAAATAAATCGAGTGCTTTGGCGGAAGTAAGTTCTGATATATGGAAGCTTTCGGCGCACTTTACCGATTCGGAAGTTGGCGGCGGTTCGACGTTGCTTACTGAAGACAACTGGACGATCGATAGTGGTACTCGCGGCAAGGTTACTCGTACGCTGACTTTTCAGATTAATTACAAGGCTGAATCGCTGGACAAAGATTATGCGGCTGGTGATTTGAAAATTAAATTCAAAGTCCCTTTCGTAACCGACACCATGACCTCTAATCAATTCGAAGTAATGATCGATGATGATATTTTTGGACAATATTCTAGCTCTCCGTTGAGCGCGTCTAGTACGGTTGCGGCAAAAAAGATGAATGCTTCGTCTGTGGTCGATTATGACTGGGAATACATCTGTAGAGATGCGACGGATGATGAGCCTGGATACTGCGAATTCAGCAATATTAAGGACTTGCCTGCGACTTCTAGTGTGGAAGGCGCGATTCAAATTGCCTATAATGTCTCGAGTGATAAACTTACAGCGGCGCCATTCTTTAAGGAGCAATATTCCGCTGATTATAATTATGAAGGTGTGGCAACTCTCAACAATACGGTTAGCTCGAATAGCCTGAAGTTTAATTTTCATCGCGACTTTACGGATACTTGGAGTAAAGAGGAATACGACATAAAAATATTGCCAGTGAAGGTGGAATCAATTGATGGTCTTGGTGAGGGAGCCGAGAATTATACGTGGGTGCATTATTACTACTACGGCTCGGCTTTTCCATGGGGTAATACGAGCCGCGAATATTATGAGGAGCCTTATAACCCTGAGACAAGTAAGAAGAACAGTTATGGGCATGCTGCTTGGAATAGGAAGATTCCCGTAAAGGATTGGCACTGGGAAGATAATTTATTCAGCGATGTTAAGGTGTTAGATTCTAGTAAGCAGCCTTTGTCGAAGAACGGCAATACTTATTGGGTGTCGGAAGCCGGGAATAGCACTAGGACCCCTTGTTATAATGATGCTAATTCAACTTGGGTTACATGTAGGGATATTTTCGTAGGATATCCGAGGAGTAGTTATCTGAATGCTGGCAATACTAGCGTTACGACAACGGTTAATTCGATTGGTCAGTATTTTACCGATAATGCTAATAGTCTGTTGAGTACCGCTTCGGTAACCGTAAATCTGAACGAGTTTAATTTTGATTATCACGGAAACCAAGTTGGCGTAGGTAAAGAGACAAGAACTACTGATTTTGGAACATTTACGGATTCGACTAATCCATGGTCATCGGGATATAGGGCGAAAACAGTAAAGGCGCAGACTTTTAAGACCGAAGATGGTGCGTCGATTTTCTATAACATTAAGGCTGAGACAAAAAACATTACGGTTGATAGTTATGATTTAGTGATCGGTGACGATTTGGTCTATTACGAAAACTTAAATACCGGAAGCGTTGCGCGTTTACCTGATAGCGATTACCATTTCTCGAAGATACGCTTGCCGTCTAAAGCACTAAGTATAAATGATGAGACTATAGACTGTGATAGTGTGCTAGCGGAGCTTTACTATCGTCTGAGGGGCGAATCCGAGTATAGGAAGATGGACTTGGAAACAAGCAAGGCCGTGGCTTGTGGGCGTGATAGTAGCGGTAGCGGTTCGAGTCGTTGGATGTATTGGGATTTTGATAGCGTAAGCGAGTTAAGTGGCAAGGTGGTTGCTTGGCGCGCCGTTGTGAAAGATTTGAATCAGGCTTTGAGGTATGGTTATGTGACAGAGCTGAAGATTAAGTCAGACAACATGCCAGATTATGGTCGCATTTACAACTTCGATTACGTTGAAATGCGTAAGGATGGCGAGCTTTTGACTGAGGCGACGCTTGATGATTATGCGAGTGATATGGCGAAGAATATGATTGCGAGCTACGATATCTCTGCTCAGGGGTATGGACATTATCAGCAGCGTAGTTTTTCGACGCTTGATTATGAGCCGTATTCTTTGGGCGAGATTACAAAGACGTCGCGTACTTCGATAAACAAATACCCTCGCGACCTGAAACTAAATTTTGACGCAAACACGGATAGTTTTGTTGGCGGTAAAATGAGGGTGTCTTTTGGTGCATATGACATCTCTACGGATGGAGAAAAAGACCGCACGATTACGCTCCCGTTCCATAGCTCGGATGATTTTATGCGAAACGTAAAGGGCGAGGTGTTGTTGCCGGCTGGTTTTAAATTGGTTTCTACGAAGGAAGATATTGTTAATAGCATCTTGAGTACAAATCTTTATGGTAATGATACTTATGGGCTAGATGGCAATCCATTGTTTAACTCTAAGAATGATGCGATTGAGTATTTGAAAGAGCATACTACCATTACGGTCGAACATGAATGGGGCGATGATAGACAGGACAGAATATTGTTTGATTTTGATTTTTCCGAAAAGCCGTTTTCGCTATTGAATAAATTCGATAGAGTAACTGTTACTAGTAGCAATATTGCGACATATGAGTTCGATTTTAGCGTCCCGTACGAGGTTTACGCCAGTAATCCTTCGTCGACATACTATTATGTCAAGAGTAATGCGTCTGTCGATAATATAAAAGGCGGGAGCGATTCGGACATAATTTCGTTATTGCTAGCTCAGGCAGCTGAGCAGTCGATGAAGGAGCTGGTCGACACGGATCAGACGCCTGAGTTTACGACGAATGACTCTTATGTGACGGCGGGGGCTGACTATTCTTATAAATTAGCTGCTCGCACGGGCATGAACAGGGCGACAAATATCATTACTTATAACAATATTGAGACCGCCTATGGCGACAATGAGCATTGGCAGGGTAGCTTTAATGGCGTCGATACATCGTATGCAGAGAGCCGAAAAGATTACAACGGTAAAGATATTAAGGTGAAAGTATGGTATTCGAGCAATGCGAATGCTGGCTCGTTAGGCGTGGATAGTTCGTGGCACGAGTACGTTGAGGGTACAACAAATAAAAGCAACGTAAAGTCGATTGCGTTTGAATATTTGACGACCGATGGCGGACATGCCGAGTTAACTCAATCGGATTATATCTATACGATCATAAAGATGAAGGCGCCGACGACTGGCGGTAGAAATTGCTTTGCATATAATTCGTTCCGTAGCGAATGGAATGCAATTGATTCGACGACCGGACATGCGTTGGCTGAGATTGTTGGCATTGGTTCGAACATAACTAAGGTTGCGATTGATCATCCGTTGACGATTCGTGTTGTTAAGCAGTGGTCGGATTTGAATAACCAATTTAACACTCGTCCGAGTACCGTGACACCAAAACTAAAGCGCGGTACAAACTTGGTCGACTCGAGCAAAGTTATTACAACGTCGGCGGGCAATCAGCAGCAGATCGAATATACGGGCCTGCATGAATACTATAAGGACGATTATGCGATTGCGCTCGACCGGATTGCGACGGCTGACGGGCTGAGTAATTATACGACGACTTTTGTAGGCAAGACCGAAGAGGAAGATTTGATTATCTTTACGTACAAGAGCGAACTTGCGACAGATAAGATTAAGGTCAAGAAGGTTTGGATTGATAATACTGATCGCTATCAATATCGTCCAAATACGATTGATTTTGATTTGAAGCGCAATGGTACGTCGGTGCAGAATCATAGAATGACGATTAATCGTCAAGTCAATGAGCAGACATATGATGAATATACGGAATTCCCGAAGTATATGTTTGATCAGTTTAGCATTACGATGATGCCGGAGCAGATGACGCACTATTCGACTGTTTTGACGAAGG
>CAMMYO010000012.1 GCA_946527885.1 uncultured Candidatus Saccharibacteria bacterium | reverse complement strand
ACATCATCGCGCGAAAGCGCAAGCGTAAAGTCTGGCGCCTTTGCATTTTCTCCAATCGCTGTATCTGTTATAATACTTGCAGGCGCACCCGTAGCTCAGTGGATTAGAGCACTTGTCTTCGGAACAAGGGGTCGTGGGTTCGAATCCCTCCGGGTGTACCAACCAAAGAGACGGAACTCTGTTCCGTTTTTTGGTGTAAACCCGGAATTGCGAAGCAATAGATTTGCGAATGCAAATCGGGATTTGAACCCAGGGTTCGCCAATGCCCGGTTCGAGCCAAGCGAGAACGACGGCGCATTGTTTATATCCCTCCGGGTGTACCAATCTTGAAACTGGAAATGGCCGCAAAGGCTATTTTTGTTGAAAAAACAGTACACTCGGCACTCCTCCAGGCTTAAACGCGCAAAAAATGCAAAATGTTACTAAAACGGGCGCTTTTTCCAGTTAAAATTGGTAGAAGAAGGCAGTCGCATATCCTATGATTTTACTCAAAAGAAAGGATAATATATGGAATTCGGAAAAAGCATAACAAAATTTCGTAAAAAGTGCGGCCTCTCGCAAGAGCGGCTCGCGGAAGAAGTCGGTGTGGCTAGGCAGACCATCTCAAAATGGGAGCTAGGTGAAACCGCGCCAGATCTCAAGCAGGCGAAGGCTCTATCGGAAATCTTCAAGGTCAGCCTAGATGAGCTGACCGGCAACGACATCAAGGATGTCTTAATTGCGAAAACCTCGAATACCGAGAAGCTCGCAGGGATTATCCTGAAGTTGCTCAAATTTGCGATTGCTTTCATGATAATCGTGCCGATCGTACTGGTCGCCGCGCGCCTTATTATTAAACATAACTACGCGCAGCGCTCGGGTCGGCTCATGAATGTTTCGATTCAATGTACGATTCATGATAAAGAATATGGCTACGAGTTCAACTACTACGAATCGACCGGCGACATCAAGGAGGCTGGCGGCGATGCCTATTTGGCGAACAATGTAGGCATCACTGACGCCGACAATGCCTATGCCGCCATTGATATAATTGATGCCTATGCCAAGGATCGTGGCGGCAGCTGCGAGAAAACTGAATCGAAGCCGGTCGAAGAATAACGACCGCAATCGGCAACTTCGCGGCACGAAAAATCCCGACCACTGAAACGGTCGGGATTTAATAGGAGTCATTTTCTGCGGATTTCAAGCATAGATTTTTCTCTCCTTGTTTGGTTATTATTGGCGACTTCGATTGGCTATTTGACGCTATGTCATATTGAAGCCTCCTATTGCGCCCAAACGCTCGAGTAGGTCAGCTCGAATAATGGTTCCAACTTCTTGCACTATGATGTACCAATCATGAAACTAGAAATGGCCGTAAGGCTATTTCTGTCGGAAAAGATACGCGCGAAATGCGCTGATAGCAGGAAGATTGAGAATGATAATTCTTAATAGTAATGCCTGCTCGTTTTAAAATGCAAAATATGAAAATCCCCCAGCACGACTGGGGGATTATTTGGATGGGATTACATTGCGCGGAAGTGTTCAAGCGCCTGCTCGTAACGCGCCGCTACTCTCGCGAGCTCCACGATATCGTTACTATGGTTCTCAATTGCTTTCTGAATGCTCTTTCCGAGTTCGTCGAGATATTTGGCAACAACCTCGGTTTCTTCTCGTGCGTAGATGATGGCGCTGTCGCTCTCATTGGCGCGCGCGATAGCATAGAGCCGCTGTTCAAGCAGATGCAGACGTGCGTCTGTCTGCCGAATAAAGCCAATTGCCTCCGTAAGTCCGTAGCGCCTCTGCTCGATTTCGTTCAGACGCTTCGTTTCAGAGCGGTAGATGTCCTGAATCGATCGCGCATCGGGTGTTCCGTTGTCCGTGATGGACGGGTTCATATCGCTCCAGAACTTGAGTGCTGTTTCGTAATCGAGTCCATGCCCGGACATCGAGTTGCCAATGCTGAGGCTAACGCTCATGATGTGCTCGGCATACGATTCGTAATTGACTGTCGCATGTGTCATTTTGAGTTTGCACGCGATACTCTCGACTCTTTCGACGACTATTTTAGTTCTGAACATTTCGGTCGGATCGATGTTGACCTTATTCTTTTCTGTCCAGTCGAGAGCTTCTCTTCCGATTCGAGCGATTGTCTCGCACTCCTTCTGAAGCATGTTGTTGATTCGGCGATGAATGGACGGCTTGATGAGCTCGGCGGCTCGGCGGACGAATTGAAGAACTTCGGTCTCATTGTAGGGGTTCTCGGTCGGTTTGGATTCTTGAAGCGACGCCAGCAGTTCGCTGGCTGCATGTCCGAGCGTGCACTCCGGCCTCAGCTCGAGCATGACTTTAATCAAGGGGTCACTGTGCTGGAAATAGCTCGCCAACAATGAAGTGGCGACTCTCTGGCTTTGCCGCTCAGTGATGAGCATGATGCGATTTCTCAGCGCATCGGTCTCGGAATTAAAAACGATATTCATCTATGTTCCCTCCTCGTAATGTGCGTTGCATAAAATGGGCTTAGCGAACTACCTCCATTGTAAGGAGCAAAATCAAAAAGGTCTAGCATAAGCATTTTATGGAGACGCTCGTGATTTTACAGGTGTTGTGGATTTGCTATAATACTCGCAGGCGCACCCGTAGCTCAGTGGATAGAGCACTGGTTTCCGGTACCAGGTGTCGTGGGTTCGACTCCCGCCGGGTGTACCACGTGAGAATTTGAGGAAAATATGTTAGTTCTGATTCAGTTGATATTGTTAATTGTTGGTTTCGCAATCCTAATTAAAGGTGCGGATTATTTTGTTGATGGCTCGTCGAACTTGGCGCTAAATTTTAAAGTGCCAAAAATTATTATTGGCCTTACGATTGTTGCGTTTGGCACAAGTGCGCCAGAGCTTGCTGTTAGCATCAAGGCGCTTTCGAGCGGAAACTCCGATATTGTGCTCGGAAATGTTGTAGGCAGCAACATTTTGAACATCCTCTTGATTCTGGGGGTCGCGGCGACCATTCGTCCAATTCTCATGAAGCGCCGTACAGTTCGCAAGGAATTACCGATCTGTCTCTTGATTTCGATTTTGCTAGTTGTTTTAATGCTCGACAAAGCTCTCGCCGGTGCAACGGAAAACTATTTTTCTCGCGCAGATGGCATTGTGACAGTATTATTCTTTTTGGTATTTCTATATAACTTGGTGCGCTCTGCATTTCGTAAGCACAAAAAGCGCAAAGAAGAGCCGGAATATGGGCTAATTAAGTCATTCTTCCTGATTGCGATTGGCATCGTTGGCGTAATTGTGGGTAGCAATATGGTTGTCGATTCCGCGACGGCAATCGCGAGAATTATTGGCGTCAGCGAGCGCGTGATATCGTTGACGATTATTGCCTTTGGCACGTCGTTGCCGGAACTAGTTACGACAATCGTTGCGACGAAGAAGGGTGAACAGGATTTGCTAGTCGGCAATATTATAGGTAGCAATATCTTTAATATTGCGGTAGTTTTGGGCATTCCGGCAATTATATTTGGCGGCGTTGATGCTTCGAATGTCGCTCAAATTGATATGGTTGCTGTCGTCTTGGCAGCTGCGCTACTAATGTGCTTTGCACTGCATCGCAAAGAGCTGAGTCGCATTGAAGGCATCATGATGCTCGTAGTCTTCTCAGTCTATTACGGGTACATTGCTATTGCTTAAAGCTAGACTTTTCTTTAAGCTTGCGCGAAAATAAAATTATGCGTAGGCTAGCTAGATTTCTCTTAATTATCAACTTCTGCGCGCTGCTTCTTGCGCAGAACGCTTTTGCTGTCAATAATCCGACGCTAGGCGATAATCCTAATAGTCCGCAAACGATTACGATTCGTCGCGCGGTCGAAGGCGTTACGGAGCCGGTCACAAATACATTCACTTATGAGCTTTTCGATCCTAGTAATAGTAACCTGATCAGTCACTTTACAACTGGCCTTGAGATTTCGTTTGAAGACGCTCAGCCAGTAGAAGGGCAGAACTTCGTTATTCAATCTAAAACATTTACGATTTCGGATACGACTTTTGTTGGCGTTGGCGGCATTCGGCACATCGGTATTCGCGAAATTGCAAGTAGTGACGCCGAGGATTATCCTACCTCAAGTCAGATTTTCTATATCGATGTAGCGGTTCGCGGCGACGTTGATGCGCGTGGCAATCAAACCGGCCACTTTACTCCGACGCTCATGCCGTACTATCAAGATCAGGACGGCAACAAACCCCTACTTGCCGACTTTAAGGATTCCTATAATTCCGAACGCAAGCATATTGAATTTAGTCCGAAAGTTTCCGACGGAAACTATGACGGTTCCGATACTTTCCGTTTCGAAATCATCATCTACGGGCGTGAAGGCGAAGAATATACTGTAATCGCCCCAGATGGAAAATATGAATACGATGGCAAGGCCGTTCATTCCGACGAAAGTTGTAAGGCAAATGAGCTCTGCGTTATATATTTACACCCGAACGAAGTGGCCAAAATTGGTACTGATGGCGAAAAAGATCAGATTCGCGTTAAAACAAAGTATACTTTGAAGGAAATTGCGCCGGAAAAATACGAGCCGTTGCCGGCCGATGATGAAGAAAAAGAGGTTAAGCCGGACCCAGAAGAGAATAAAAACGACATCGATAACAAATCCAACGCCCCACAAGGCATCAAAACCGGAGTATTTATCCAAGTTGCGCCATTTGTCGTAATGGCGGCCGTGGCGGGAGCAGGAATTTTGATCGTCAAGCATCTCAAGCGACGATAGTATCGCAAAAGACTTGCCAAATCAAAAAACTTATGCTAAACTCGAATTAGGTTAAACAAGAGAAAATAAAAATGAAAAAAATCAAGTATATTTCCGCCGCTGCTTTGGTCGCGTCTTTCGCGGGCTTAGCTTTTGGCGGCGCAACAGTAAATGCTGCACAGCGAGCTGCTATCGATGCGAGCAACTCTACGGTTCCAATCACGCGTAGGATTACAGACATCCCGTCATATCGTTCAGAAATCGACAGCGTCACCTTTACGTATCAAATCGAAGCGGTTTCTGAGCAAGGTTCGCCAGCTATCTACACCTCGCCTACCAGTACACAGCAGACCTGTACTTTTTCGCATGTCTCTGTTGCGGCTAATCAGGAGGCGACCGCTAGCGGCTGTACCTTTGACCTGGCTGGCTTGCAATTCGAAGAAGGCGCAATCGGTATCAAGAAATTTAAAATTACCGAGATTGGTTCAAGCAACCCAACAGACTTCCCGGTTGATGACTATCATAGCTATACGGTATCCGTAATTGTAAGGCGCAATGGTTATGATGATGCGGCTGGTTGGTACAGCGCTCCGTATGCAGAAATCATCCAAACCGTGAATCAACCAAATCAAAATACCCCATATTATGTCGATAATAGCAACCAAAAGGTTGCCACGCTTGAGTTCGCTAATAAAATGATTGAACATAGTCATGTCGAGCTTACGAAGAATGTCGAAGGCGCTTTTGCAAATCTCGACGAGTCATTTACGTTTAATGTTACCGTAAATGATCCAAATAATAGCGGAGTTACGACCTATCATGTCGGCAATAAGAGCTGTACGGTCGGTACCGCCTGTGCTAATGCTGTTACCTTAACGAACGGTGCTGCCGCGGCGATCATTGGCCAATCAAACGGCACAGACGAGCTAGTTCCGGGTATGACTATTACAATCACCGAGAACGGCGCAACTGACTATGTAACTAGCTACACCTACAAGGTTGAAAACAACGGCACGGTTACTACAGCGCAAAGCCCATCGGGCGATTCGAAGACTGCAACTGACATCGTCATCCTTGGCTCTGATGCAAGCGGTAACAACCAGAACCAAATCGAGTTTACCAACACTCGCGACGATAGCATTCTCGATAGCTTGACTGGTGTATTCTTCAATATTATCCCATACGTCGCGCTCGCAACTGCTTCCATCTTCGGTGTAATCTTCATCAAGAAATCCAAGCAGTAAAAGCAAAAAAGAAATTCTCTTGTAGTGCTCGGCCTGAAAAACCGAGCACTTTTCTCGTCTCGAAAACCTTATGCTCGCTGCATACATAGTCCATGTTATAATCTATTCATGAAGCGCAAATTGCTTATGCTTTTAATCAAGATAATTATCGTCGAATCGGTAATCTATATCTTATTCTTCCAGATTTTCGGCCTCGCTCGCGTCAAAACGAACGCCATGATGCCGAATATTAATGGTGGCGATCTTGCTTTCTTTTATCATCTCGACAATAAATTTGAAATCGACGATGTGGTTACTTATTTTAATGGCGATAGTCGTCTATATTCGCGCGTCATTGCGAAGGGCGGCGATAGTGTCGAGATTAAAGACGGACTAATTTACGTAAACAACTATCCGATTGATAGCGTTAAAAACTTTAGCGGCGAACTGACGGGGCAGGATCGCGTTCGATACCCATATACTGTTCCGAACGACGAAGTATTTGTAATTAACGATAATCGCGACGAGAAAATCGATTCGCGCAATCTCGGTTCGATCAAAATCAAAGATCTTGACGGTAAAGTTATTAGTATTATTCGTACGCGAGGACTCTAATGTCGCAGGAGACTGTAACTGAGGCTCAGCCGGTCAAAACGCGCGGCGAAAAGGCTGTCGATGTTATTGCGAGCGTCGTCGATCGTATTTTTATTTACTTTTTTGTACTAATTTTGCTGTTCTGCGGCTACGCGATCTACGACTCGCTCATGGTCTATACTGAGGCCGAGATTCCTACCACGGTTGCCGAATATGTCCAAAAAGACGAATCGAATCTTACGACCGACGTAAATTTTGACGCACTTCATGAGATCAATAATGAGATCGTCGGGTGGATTCAGCTCGATGGCACGAAGGTAGATTTCCCGATTACGCACACCGACAATAATAGTTATTATTTGTCGCGCAACTATACACGTGAGTATTCGCTTGCTGGCAGTATTTATCTCGATGCACGTAACCGCGGCGATTTTTCGGACGACTATAGTGTTGTTTATGGACACAATATGAATGACGAAATGATGTTTGGCGGTCTCAAGGATTTTGCGGATTATGATTTCTTTCAATCGCATCCGCGCGGCAAGCTCTTTACACCGGATCGGGTCTATGATTTGGAGGTGATTGCTTATGTTGTGACCGATAAGACCGACCAAATGCTTTACGATACCGAATTCCTCAATAACGGCAGGAATCCGAAAATTCTTGAACATATCGCGGAAAAGTCTACCAATCGCCGCGACTTAGACACGAATAAGCACTTGCTAGCGCTCTCGACTTGTCATGGTCGCGACGGCGGTCGTGTTGTGCTGGTCGCGTCTTTTGGCGACGAGATTGAAACACCGACCGAAGAAAACTAGTTATCGATTTTATACAAGAAATGCGTGCGGTGGTTTTTGACGGCTTTCATATCTGGCATCGTAAACGCATTGGAAATCAAATAAATCGGATGACCAATGCGCTTCGCTTCGGCTCGAATATGTCTCAAAATTCGCTTATTGTCGCGCGAATCACCAAATAAATATACAACGGTCGTTTCTTTGGGTAATTTGACTGTGTAGATATTGCCGAGCACGACTTTTGCGCGGTCGCCATATTTGCGTAGGCGCCAGCGGCTAATCCAAATCAAAAACGAATTAATTTCGACACCGTAGGCTAATTTCGCGCCGTGTTCGCAGGCGCATTTCAAAACAACTCCGTCGCCCGAGCCTAAATCGACCAAGCAGTCTTTTTCCGAGACTTTGTAGAGATTCGTCATTGATTCTTCGATTTCGCGCTTCAAGCTCGGCACGTAAGGCGCGCCGATGAAAACTGTGCACATAAAAATCAAAACGAACGCCAAAAGTAGGGCAATAATTACGGCGGAGACCCAGATCATTAACCGAGCTGCTCCTGAATCATGTCGGCTGTAATCTCGACGTTCGCACCAGAATCGATTTCGCCTTTCAAAACTAATTTCGCCATAATATTCTCGACGGTCTTCTGGACAATGCGGCGCATTGGGCGTGCACCGAGTTTCGGATCATAACCATGGTCGACCAAAATCGGAATCGCATCCGGTGCAACCGAGACTGTAATTTTGCGCGGCTCGAGCGTCTTGTTGACCGAGGCGATAATGAGTTGCACGATTTGCGTCAGCGCTTCCTTCGAGAGCGGCTCAAAGATACAAATTTCGTCAAAACGGTTTAGAAACTCCGGCTTGAAGTCGCCGTTCTTGATTAGTTCGTTAGTTAGCGGCTCCTTGATTTGCGCCGCCGTTAAACCTTGATCAATGTAGTCGCGGATCTGATTTGCGCCAGCATTACTTGTCGCTACGATAATCGCGTCGCGGAAACTGACCTCATGATTACGTACATCACGCAAGATACCCTCGTCAAGCAACTGAAGTAAAGTCGTCAAAACTAACGGATGAGCTTTTTCGATTTCGTCGAGCAAAACAACTGAGAATGGATGCTTCATTACCTGAGCGGTAAGGCTCATTTCGTCGCTCGCGCCGTCTGCAATTAGACGCTGTACGTCCTTCGCTTCGACATACTCGTTCAAATCTATACGCACAATCTGACCTTCGCCGCCAAAGTAGACGTCGCTGATAGATTTTGCGAGCTCGGTTTTACCTACGCCGGTCGGACCAAGGAAGAGAAAAGTGCCGATTGGGCGATTCTCGTTACGAACACCGGCCGCCGAGCGGCGCAGAGCATCGCTAACTGCGCGCACGGCGCTGTCCTGGCCAATCATGCGCTCGTGGATATGCTGCTCAAGATTCAAAAGCCGCTCGCGTTCTTCGGTATTTTGCGAAGCTTGTAACTTTACGCCATAAGTCGCCTCGATTGCGCGCTGGACCGAATTTTCGTCAACGCGACCATTGCTCGCCTGCGAAGCGGCCGCCTCAAGCAAGTTGATTGCGCGTCCCGGCATCACGAGATCATGAATATAGCGTTCGGATAGGCGATAAGCCTCTTTGAGCGCCCAAATCGTATAGTAAACATTATGTTGACCCTCAAACACAACGACGCGGTCTTGCATGATTTGCATTGTTTCGTGTTCGCTAGCCGGCTCAATCATAATCTTATTAAGTGCGTTTGCGAGCGCGCTATTGCGGGCAGAAATCTCCAAGAAGCGCTGCTGGTCCATTGTTAAAATCAAGCGTACGCGACCACCTTCCAAGACTGGCGTCAGCAGATTCGAAATGTCAACCGAGCCGACTCCTTCCTCGAAGAATAACTGCGCGTTTTCGAGCCAAAGAATGATATTTTTTGCATCCAGCACCTCATTTAGGATTGCCGTCATGAGATTCTCGATTTCACCGCGTCCGCTCGCCGCGCCGATTAGGGCGGATGAGTCCAACTTGAAGACCTGGCGATATTTCAAGTTGCCATCAATTTTATTCGCGGCATTTACAATCGTTTCTGCGAAATCATTCACGACCGTAGAGCGCCCGCAACCGTCCGGACCAATCAAAGCCACATTCTGGCGACCACCCTTCGAGAAGAAGTCGACCATTTTCGCCACGACTTCCTGATGAATCTTAACCGACGCATTAATACTGCCGCGCGCCTCGAATTGCTGCGAGACATTGGTGGCAAATCTCGACAAAAGCGGTGTCCAGCCAAACATCAAATCGCGCGCGAGACCGCCGGTATGCGCCGGCGCATTGATACTTTTGAGCAGATTATTCAGATAATTAAACCATAAAACGCCGTCATATAGATCCTGGAGCTCGAGCTTCATTTTCTTGAGCAAATCTTCATATTTCGGTACGAGCGTAATAATAGCAACCGCGAGCACGCTACCGGAAATCTGCGCCGAGTCGGTCGCCTCGCGCACCTCGCGCGCCTTCACAAAGATATCTTCGGTCGTCATTTCAAAGTTGCTCACGATAAAATCGAGCATCACGGTCGTAATGCCGTAGCGAGCCGACAAAAAGCGCCCGCTACGCGTCTCGAATACCGTATTCGCTAAATCATGCGGGGTCGGATTCTTTGGCAAATTCGCCATAATTTCGCGCGACAAAATATCATTAATATCATCAGTTTTACCGGCGCGTACTTTGCTGATTTCGGAATGCATGTAATACAGCCACATTGCCGGAATTGCGCTCAGACCAAAGAAGAACCAACAAAACGCATTATGCAAAATCAATAGGGCGCAGCCAACCGCAATCGCCGCGAAGAGCGACAAAAACAAAATCGCCCAAAACCACGAAACGTTGAACTTTTTTCCGAACCGCGCCTTCTGTGCGCGCATACATCCATGATGAAAAGTATTCATTAGTTGAAAATCCCAATCACGACACCTGTCATACTAGCTAGCAGTCCAATAACCGGCAAGAGCGGCACGGCCGGCCATAGGACTATAAGTATAAAACCAAAAATCGCTTCAAAACAAACCGTAATGATGGAAATAATAATAATTCCGACGCGCACAAAGAAACCAATAAAGCGCGACAATAAGTTATCAAACGCGGCGCCGGCAATTGAGGCGGGGTCGGTTTTTCCGCTATGGTCTTCTGCGCTTAGTTGCTTGTATGGCGTAAAGAGCGTGCGCAGCAATAGGCCTACCGAAAAGAATTCGAAGGTGCCTTTGATTTTGGCGATTAAGCTATTGGCGAATCTGCTCCAGCCTTGAAAATACCACCACTGCAACAAGTCTAGCGCTAACATAAGCATATTATAGCATAGAAAAAGCACCCCGGAAGGGGTGCTTGTGCTGTCAGGAAGAGAAATAATTGTACCACTTTCTGGCGGAATCGCGTCTCTTTGCGGCTGCCTGATAGTAGCGGTCTTTCGCGGGTTCGTAGTAGATAATCTGGTCATCGCCGCCGATGGCGCGCTCATAGTTGACCAGAAACACCTCCGCCGCCATCTCCGGATCGTTCGCGAGATACAGTTCGTTCTGCCAGTCCGTGTCGTTGGGATCCATTGTGTAAGTCAGTAAGACGTCCATAAATGCATCGAAATCGGCGCGCGAATCAAAGTTGCTTGCGCCGCGACCCCAGTAGCTTGCTGTAGCATATTTGCCGACGCCATTCGCTTCGAAAGCTTCGAACATAGCATCGCGCTGCGGGCAATCCTGCAACTGGAACAGTCCGAAGCCGCCGCCGGCAATGCCGCGCGAGGGCTCAAGCCCAGACTCGATCTCAGCGTTTCCGATGATACCGCAGACCTGTTCAGTAGTGTAGCCCTTGTCGGTGAAGAAGGTGTAAATCTTCTCTGCCACGAGCTCGTCACTCAGGACGAAGGTGCTCTCGGTTGTGGTGGTCGTGGTGGTTTTGCGAGTCGGGCGCGTATATGCCGCAGTTGTCGTGGTTGTAGTTTGCAGATGAGCACGCCTTGTCTCGACTGCTGTCGTTCCGGTGCTCTGCGTAGCGCGAGTCGGACGTGTATACTCGGTTGTCGCGATGTCGGTGCTTACGGCCGAGATTTCGGTGTTGCGCGGAGCGCGTTCAGCCGCTGCGGCTTCGTCGCCGCAAGCGTACAGGGTGGATGACAGCGCAATCGCTATCGCGGACAGAATAATTTTCTTGTACATTTCGATTCCTCCAAACGGATGAAAAAGTGCGGAAACCGCGTTCTACTCGCGGGCTTTGTATATTATATCACGAAAGTACAAAAAAGTCAATAGTGGCACATCTAATAGGAGTCTTAAGCAGCGTAAGCGACAGTATGTGCGACCGCTTGTTCTTGTAGGCGAGCAGCGCGCTCCTTGTCGTTAATCGCGGAATTTACGGAATGTTTTACGCGAGCTTTCTCTTCAGCCTTCTTGCCATCGTTCCAGCGATCTAGTGTGCCAACAAGGTAACCGGTAATGCGGCGTAAGCGCTCGAATTTGCTGCCAAAATACTGAGAATGTGTCTCAAAATACTGTTTTGCAGCTTCTTCGTTGACGTCTTTCGCAATCAGTGCGGTGCCCAACTCCACTAGGCGGCTGACGTGCAAATTTTCGTACGTTTCAAACTGCTTCAAGGCGCGCTCGATTTCATCGGTCGGAATATTTCCGTAGTTATTCAGCGACTTCGCATATCGCTCAATCTCGAATTTTTTTGCGTCGCTTGGTTGGAAGTATAAAATGTTTTTCATGATGCCCTTTGTATCTTAATGTTAGTGCTTATATTTTCATTATAAACGCTATATATAGCGTGTCAATTATGATTTTTGCGCTATATCTGGTGTTGTTGTAAAAAATACAATACTACCACTTATGACCGTGCTATCATATAAATATGAGTAGAGAAAACCGCGACACGCTGAAAGTCTTTAGCGAAACAGCAGAAATCTTTTTGAAAAATGTAACCGTCCACAATCAGATAGATCCGCGCCGCGCAGCCCGCAAACGCGCGAAACTACACGGTGACATTCGTGAGGCTTTTGCGACGCTCGAACCAGGCTCGAGAATACTCGAAATCGGTTCCGCCGATGGCGCGAATGCGAAATTTCTCGAAAGCTTAGGCTATGACGTGACAGCCAGCGATGTGGTTGACGGCTTCATTAATACGATTCGCGCTCGCGGTCTCAAGACGGTAAAATTCAATGTGCTTGAAGATGATCTCGGGCAGACTTTTAATGGTATTTTCTGTTGGCGCGTCTTTGTTCACTTTACGCGCGAAGATGTCGAGCTTGCCTTGGCTAAAGTTTACGCTATGCTCGAAAAAGGCGGTCGCTTCATGTTTAATGTCATCAATCGCGAAGTGCACGATGAGGATAACGAATGGAAAGATTTGATGGGCGAGTATCATTTGGGCGCCGAGCGTTACTATTCGTACTTCCGCGAATCTGAAATCCGCGAAATGGCGGCTAAAGTCGGCTTTAAAGTCGCTCATTTTGAAAACGAAAAGACTACAAATAACGACTGGCTTGTCTTTGTACTAGAGAAATAGCATGGCGCTTCATTGGTAGTCTTAAATAAGATATAATATTTTTTAATGAAGACGATTATTGAAGTAAAGAACCTGGTCAAAAACTACAAGTCGAAACGCGCGGTTGACGGCTTGAGTTTTGACGTGATGGAAGGCGAGATTCTTGGTCTGCTTGGTCCGAACGGCTCTGGCAAAACTACGACCATGAACTGCATTCTTGCGCTCCTAAAATTCGATGAAGGTAAAATTAAAATTTTTGGCAAAGAAATGGCTCCTGACGCCTACGATATCAAGTCGAAAATCGGCGTAGTTTTTCAGGATGTCGCGGTTTTTGATGAGTTGACCGTGCAAGGCAATATCGATTACTTTTGTGGTCTCTACATTCAGGACAAAAACACTCGCGCCGAGTATGTCGAAGATGCGTTGAAACTTGTAGGTCTTGAAGAAAACAAAACCCAGTATCCGAAGCAGCTTTCGGGCGGTCTTCTGCGCCGCTTGAATATCGCTTGCGGCATTGCGCACAAGCCAAAGTTGATTTTCTTGGACGAGCCGACCGTCGCAGTCGACCCACAGAGTCGCAATAATATTTTGGAAGGCATCAAAAAGCTGCGCGATGATGGCGCTACGATTATCTATACGACTCACTACATGGAAGAAGTTGAGATTTTGTGCGATCGCGTCATCATTTTGGATAAAGGTAAAATTATCGCCAGCGGCACCAATGACGAGCTAAAATCGCTCGCCAAAATTGAAGAGAAGGTGACGGTCGAGATTCCAGAGATGAATCCGAAGCAGATTGGCGCGCTCGAGCAAATCAAAAACGTTAGCGCGGTCAGTTACGAAAATGGCGTACTGAAGCTCGTCTACAATCGTGGCAAGAACAATCTCGCCGATATGATTAAGTATCTCGACGACAACAAAATTCAATACAACAAGATTTTTGCCGAGCGCCCAACGCTTAACGACGTCTTCCTTGAGCTGACCGGCAAGGAGCTTCGCGACTAATGTTTTGGCATAGTTTCAAATACGCCTTCTCGACACTGATTAAAAATCGCGCACTCATGTTTTGGACGCTGATTTTTCCGTTCGCTCTGGCGCTTATGTTCAATCTCGCTTTCATGCGACTGCACGATTATGACGTTTTTGAGCCTTTCGAGGTGGCAGTCGTGAATGATGCAGGTTATGACAAGGCAGAGATTTTTAAGGAGGCTTTCAAGGCTCTAAGCGAGGGCGACGAACGCCTGTTTAATACACAATATGTCAGCAAAGAGCGAGCCAGCGAGCTGCTCGAAAACGAAGAAATCGAAGGCTTTGTCTATATCGCCGACGATGAGCCGCATATTCAGGTAAAGAAAAACGGCTCGAATCAAACCGTGCTTGCGACGGCGGTCGAGCAGATCATGCAAAGCTCGCAGATTATTGAAGATATTGCGACGCAAAAACTGTCCGAATCGCCAATGGCGTACTTAAATGCTGAGCAAATCTATCAAAATGCCGTCGCGACCGTAGCCGAGGCGGAGCCGAACGTGAAGGATGATTCGCGCGTCATGAATATGGTCGTGATTGAGTTTTATACGCTTATTGCGATGTCTTGTATGCAGGGCGCCATGCTGAGTTCTGAAATGATTGATCGTGCGTTGCCGAAGAATTCGCATCGCGGCAAACGTATTGCAGTTGCTCCGACGCGCAAGAGTGTCGTGGTGGCGAGTAATTTGTTGGCGAGCTATTCAATTTTGCTCGTTGGCGTGTTGGCTTTGATTGCTTTTATGCGTTTCGTGCTAGGCGTTGAATTTGGCGCCAATCTTGGTTTAATCTGTGCGCACGCGGCGGCTGGCTCGTTGGCAGCAACCATGCTTGGTATGTTCTTGTCGATTGCGCTCAAGACTAATAGCGGCGCCAAAAACATCATTGTTATCATTATTACGATGGTCGGCTGCTTGTTTGCTGGTATGTTTGGCGGCCAAAAAGGCTGGTTCGATAGCATGATGCCATTCATTAACAAAATCAGCCCAGTTGGCTTGATTACGGATGGCTACTACGCGCTCTATTATTATGAAGATCTCGGTCGCTACTGGATGAATCTTGGCGGTCTACTCATTATTTCTGCCGTCTTTCTCATTCTTTCGATTCGTGGTCTCAGGAGGCAACGCTATGACAGTATCTAAGGCATTTTGGAAAATCGTATTAAAGAATATTGGTACAATTATTACCTATACGATTATTTTGGTCTCGTTCGGCACGATTAATATGTCGAGTGGTTCTATGACCACCCAGTTCGAGGCGGTAAAGCCGAAAATCGCCGTCTTCAATCATGATGAAGAGGTGGGCATGACGCAGAATTTGCTCGAGTACCTCGATAAAAATGCCGAGGTGCAGCAGGATTACGCCGAAGAATCAGTCAAAGATGATTTGTTCTATGAATCTATCGTGATGGCAATCGATATTCCAGAAGGCTACAATACGGACTTTTTGGCCGGTAAAAAACCGGAGCTTCATACGCGTACTTCGTCTGGCTATGCGGCCGAGTTGGCCAAGGTGATGCTGAATCGCTACCTAACTACCGCACAAAGCTATGCGACACTCGATTTGAGCGCGGATGAAATGGCGGAGAAGATTAATGCGACGCTGAACCAAAAAGTGCAAGTCGAAACGCTCGCCAAAGTCGACACGACGCAATTCTCGAAGGCGACTCGCTACTTTAGCTTTGCGAATTATGCAATTTTAGCCTGCGTCATTACAATCATTTGTCTAATTATGAGCTCGTTCAATCGTCGCGAGATCCGCCGTCGTAATCTTGTGGGCAGCGTGGAATTGTCGAAGATGAATCGCGTGCTACTGCGCAATAGCTGTCTCTATTCCTTTGGCGTCTGGGCGCTCTATATTATAATCGGCTATTTCTTGGTTGGTGGTCCGGATCTAATGAATTTGCGCGGCGCTTTGTACGCTGCCAACTCGCTAGTTTTCTGCATTTGCGCTACGACGATTGCTTATCTAATCAGTCAGCTCGTGCATGGAAACAATGCTGTGAATGCGGTCATGAATATCGTAGCGCTTGGCTCTAGTTTCTTGTGCGGCTGTTTCGTGCCGGCAGAATATTTGCCAGATTTTGTGCTGACTTTCGCGCATATTTTGCCGAGCTATTATTACGTAGCGGCTAATGATACGATTGGTGGTTTGCAGGGTCTAGAATTTGGCGACGTGCGGCCGGTTCTTATTGACATGGCTGCTGTCGCTGGTTTTGCGGTAATTTTTGTGATTGCTGCAAATGTCGTCGCGAAGGTTAAGCAGCGCGAATAGACATTTTTCGAGTTATAGTGCTATAATAACGTCGTCCTTACGGACATAGCATCAACCAAATCTGACCGTATCGTGATGCTAGTTTTAATTTACAAGGCTTAAATTTTATATTTTAAAACTCTAAGGAAAAATTATGAGCAATAATTTTGTAGAGCTTAAAAATGTAAGCCGCGAATATTTGATTGGCGAGCAGGAATATAAAGCTCTCAACAAAGTAAATATCAACATTAAGCGCGGAGAATTCGTTGTGATTCTTGGCCCATCTGGCGCCGGCAAGTCTACCTTGCTCAATATTTTGGGCGGCATGGATTCGCCGACTTCGGGTAGTGTTACAGTAGATGGTCACGAGATTTCGAAATACTCCGCCAAGCAACTAACCAAGTATCGTGCCGATAAAGTTGGTTTCATTTTTCAGTTTTACAACATCATGCCGACTTTGACGGCCGAGGAAAATGTGCGCCTAGTCGAAGATGTAGTAGATACCGACAAGGATGCGCTCGATATTCTCAAGAGCGTCGGTCTTGCTAAGCACGCGCGCAAGTTTCCGAATGAACTTTCGGGCGGGGAGCAGCAGCGCGTCTCGATTGCGCGTGCCGTCATGAAAGATCCGTCTTTGCTGCTTTGCGACGAGCCGACCGGTGCGCTCGATTCCAAAACTGGCGTCGAGGTTTTGAAACTTTTGCGCCGCCAAGCTGACGAGAATACAGCCGTTGTCGTCGTAACGCACAATGCGCAAATAGCGGAAATCGCTGACCATATCATTCACCTGAAGAATGGTCAGATCGAGCAAGATATCCAGAACAAAAAACCAAAAGCAATCGACGAAGTGAGTTGGTAATGGCAGGGCGAAATATGTTGCGCCGAAAAATGCTACGCGATATGCGGAAGAATTTTTCGCAGTTCATCACGATTTTCCTGATGCTCGCGATTGGCATGATGGCGTATTCCGGCATTAAAGCGTATATGATCGGCATGCAAACTTCGGCCGATGAATATTACGAGACGAACAATTTGCAGGATTTGGATGTTTTTGGTAAGCTCGACGATGATTCGATTTTAGACATCAAGAAACTCGACCATGTAAAAGATGCGGAGGGTAAACTTTCGTTTCTGACAGAAGTCAAGAATCTCGAAAAGCGCGATTTGCAGCTAAACTTCATTAAGTCGAATAATATTTCGAAGTTTCATGTTGTAGAAGGCGACGGCTTTGACGCCAATAAATCTGGTCTGTGGCTAGACGAATACTTTGCGCGCTTGAACAATTTGAAACTCGGCGACGAGCTCGAATTCGAACAAAACGGTATCGAGCTAAAAGAGAAAATTATTGGTCTCATTTATGTACCGGACCATCTGGCTTACATTAAAGACGAGACTGAAATCTTCCCGGCGCACGACAAGTATGGCTTCGCTTACCTAAGCCAGAACGAGTTACCGGAAGCGATGCGTTTCTATTCGAACATAATGGTTGATGTTGATGGCGAAGCGAATCGAAATACTGTCAAAACCGCGACGACCGATGAAATTGATGGCGTCGTTTCGGTGCTCTTTACGAAAGATCTGTATTCGGCGGCTAGCTACCAGGGCGAAATCGACGAAGGTAAAACCTATGTCGGCATCTTTTCGGGCCTCTTCATCGCAATCGCGCTGCTTTGCGTCGTAACGACGATGGCGCGTATTGTGCGCAAAGATCGCACACAAATCGGCGTTATGAAGGCGCTCGGCTTTAGCGACGGCCGCATTGCTTGGCACTACATTTCCTATGCGCTATTCCTAGCCCTCTTAGGTGCGGCGGTCGGTACGGCGCTAGGTCTCTTTGCGTTCGGTCAAGTTTTTCTCGATATGGAAGCGGAATTTTTTGAAGTTGCCAACATGCATACTGGCTTCGATGTAAGTGTGTGGCTAATGGACGCCTTTACAATCATAATTACTTGCGCAACTTGCTACTTGGTGGTTCGTGGTTATGTGCGCCAGCCGGCGGCCGAGATTTTGCGCGTCGAGCGCCCGAAAGTAAAGAGCCGCAGTTTGCGCTTTACGACCTCTGGCGTCTTCAAGAAAATGTCGTTCTCGTCTCGCTGGAACATTCGCGATATTGTTCGCAATAAAGCACGTACGGCTACAGGTGTTGTTGGTGTGGTCGGCTGTATGATTTTGCTAGTTTGCGGCTTCGGTATTCGCGATACGATCAACAATTATCTAGATATCGAGCTGACGCAAATCAATCACTACGAAAATCGCCTCAACCTTTCCGAAGATGCGACTGAAGAACAAATCGATGAGCTCTACAGAAAATATTCTCGCGACAGTTCCAAAACTCTCGCCGTCGAAATCAAGAAAGACGACGAATTAAGAGTAAAGTCGATCTTTGTGACCGATGCTGGTGACTCGATGCGTACGCTCGACAAGAAGTGGCAGAAAATGGATTTGTCTGACGACGGCGTCTATATTACGCAGCGTTTCGCGGAAATCGAAGGCTACAATGTCGGCGACGAAATTGAGTGGCATATTATGGGCGACCACGAATACTACAAGACTAAAATTATCGGCTTGAATCGCGATCCGCAGAATCAAAATATCACGATGACGCGCAAATTCTACGAGTCGCTTGGCTTTGATTATTTGCCGGATTCTATCTATACGGACGACGCGGTCGAAAGCTTGCCGGATGGCGTTGCGAGCGTGCAGCAAATCGATTCGATTCGTGACGGCATGAATCAAATGCTCGACACGATGATGACGATGGTGGTGGTATTAATCGTGTTTGCGGCTTTGCTCGGCGCAATCATTGTCTACAACATGGGCATTCTGAGCTTTGCAGAGAAGGATTACCAGTTCTCGACTTTGAAAGTTTTAGGCTTTTCCGATCGTAAAATTGGCAAAATTTTCATCCAACAGAATCTCTGGATTGCGATTGTTGCTATCGCGATTGGTCTGCCAATCGGCTATGGTGTGGTGGATTATATCTTCCGCGAGGCAATCGAAAAGACTTACGATTTTACGATTGCGATCACTTTGCCTACCTGCATTTTCTCGGCCGTCGGTACTTTCTTGGTTAGCTTGATTGTTTCGGCTTGGCTCACGCGTCGCGTCGCTAAGATTGATATGGTCAAGAGCTTAAAAGCGAACGAATAAAAATAGCCTCCTTTGCACAGGAGGCTATCGAGCTAGCGATTCTTATAACAATCGAATAGCCAGCAGAGTTTGGATTTTAGGTATTCTTTGATTTGGTCGAGCGACAAGTCAATCTCGCCCTGGTAGTATTTACGCAAAATCGCCATCGTGCCGTTCGTGAGGAAGAGCAATTCCATTTTGGCTTCCTTGCTGTTGATTTTGTTCAGATGCATGACGGTCTGCACGCGTTCGATAATCTCGTTTTCGAGCTTATTTAAGAAACCGCGTGTGTCGCTACTAGCGAGTAGCTCGCGATAAATTGGCTCTTGCTCGCGCAAAAAGTCGAAGACCTCATCGATGTATTTTTCGATCGACGCAAAATCGGACAATTTGTCGTAGCTGCAGAATAGGCGTGATTCGATCTCGCCCTGCAGCTCGGCGCCGACTTCGTAAATGTTGTTGTAGTAATTATAAAAAGTGCCGCGCGTGATGTCTGCTCGCTCAGCCAAATCCGTCACGGTGATGTTTTTGACGGAGCCATACTCGGAAAGTAGCTCAGCAAAAGCCTTCTGAATGCGATGGCGATTCTTGCTTGTGGCGCGACTATAAGACGACTTAACCATAGTTCTATTATAGCATAAACTATACAAAAAGTCAATGAATTGTCTAAAATTGAACAGAGTCTAAAACCTTTGTGCTTTCTATTATTTAAATCAACCGTTATAATCTGTTAATCATGCGAAAAATTACTGATTTTATCACTAATCACTGCTACGCGATTTTCGCGGTGTTTTTGGTGGTGACTGTAATTTGCGCATTGCTTTCAACCAAGGTAACCATCAATAAAAATATCTATTCTTACATGCCGGCCGATTCTGAGACTTCCTTGGCGCTCGATATCATGAATGACGAGTTTGATTACGACCAAACCAGCAGCTATGAAATGATGCTGACGGATGTTCCAGAAGAAGAGAAGTTTAAGATTAAGGAAGATATCGAAAAAGTCGAGGGCATTAGCTCGGTCGACTATGCTGAGGGCGACAAATATAATCGTGGCGAGTTTACGCGTTACATTATTAATGTTGATGCGCCGGCCGACTCCGAGATTGCGAACCGCGCCTACAAAGAAATCCATAACAAATACAAAGAGCTTTACAAAATTGCCGAGGCGGGGCAGGTTCGCGACTACAATGGCGAAGTCTTGCGATTAACAGTCTCATTGATGGCGGTGGCTTGTGCGATGGTGATTTTGCTAGTCATGAGTAAATCTTGGGTTGAGCCGTTCTTATTCTTGTTTGTGATTTTGTTGGCCGTCATCGTGAACAAGGGTACTAATATTATCTTCCCGAGTGTCTCGCATATCACGGATTCGATTTCGGCGATTCTGCAGATGGCCTTGTCGATGGATTATGCCATCATGCTTTCGACGCGCTATCGCCAAGAGCGCGCCAAGAAAGATTGTCCAGATAAGCGTACGGCCATGCGCCACGCCATGCGTTATTCTTTTGGGGCGATTTCTTCTAGCTCGGTCACGACCGTGGTTGGATTGATTGTGCTAGTCTTCATGAGCTTTACGATTGGTCGCGATATGGGTCTTGTTTTGAGCAAGGGCGTGATTATTAGCTTGCTTTCAATCTTTACTTCCTTGCCGGCTTTGCTTCTGATTTTCGACAAAGCTATAACGAAGACGCAGAAGAAGACACTCAAGTTCAAGATGGATTGGTTGGCGATTTTTGCGCACAGCTTCCGCAAGTTTGCCGTGCCGGCTTTCTTGTTAATCTTTGTTGCCGCCTTGATTTTGAAGGGCAATACGCAGATTCAATTTACCGCCTCGGACAACAATAAGGTCAAAGACGTTTTTGAAGAAACCAACCAGATGGCTTTGGTTTACAACGGTAAAATGGACGACCAAGTCACCGATCTTTGCAAAAAGCTCGACGCTCAGGAAGAAACCACGCGTGTGCTTTGCTATGGCAACACGATTAATGAGCCGGAAAAATATAATGAGGTTGTGCCGAAAGTGAATAGTCTTAGTGATGATAAAATCGATACCGAGGATTATCTACTCAAGGCGATTTATTATCACTATTTCCGTGACGTAAGTGCACATACGGTGACCCTGGATGGCTTTGTTTCTTTCTTACAGAACGATGTCTTTACGAATGAAAAGTTATCGGGCGACATTTCGGACGACACGAAGAATGAAATTAATCGTCTGTCGAACTTTACGAATAGCGAAAAAGTGAACCGCCCGCGCTCGAAGTGGGAGATTGCTGAGATTCTTGGCGTTGACGCTAGTTCGCTCGACGATGTCTATGTATTGTATTTGGCCGAGAATGGCGTTTCGACTAAGCTAACGCTTTCGCAATTTGCGAGCTTCATTTCGAACGAAGTTTTGACGAACCCGCGCTATGCCTCGATGATTACGGCGCAGCAGAGAAGCGACCTTGAAAAGTTGCGCATTTTTAGCGATTCGTCGATTACGGATCGTCGCATGACGGCGGCTGAACTCGCGAAACTATTCGGCATCTCGGAAGAGAAGATTAATCAAATTTTGATTTACTATAATTACAATTCGATCGATACGCCGACCAAGACTGCTTCGGTTGAGCAGCTGATTAACTTTGCCTTGAATGACGAGACGGCGCTCAGCGAGCTCAAAATTTCGCAGGGCGAGGCGACGGAGATTAAGGTCAAAATTGCAAGCATGAAGCAAAAAGTTGCGACCGGTAAATCTGAGGCGCTTGCTCGCTACGATGAGCTAAATGCGTATCTTGATGACAAAATCGAAAAGTTGCCAGAAGATGCACGAGGTGCAGTCAAGCCAAAGCTCGAGTCCTTCCGCTCGGAACTTTCTACCAAGTTGGCTGCGGTGGAATATGCCATTAATCGCGAGTATAGCTACGGCGAAATTGAAGGCGCCGCCAATAAGGTCGATAGCGCATTTGACTCGGCAATTAACTGGCTAGACAATCTTGAAAAGAACTATCCAGAACTCTTCGCGGAATTTGATGACGAAGCAAAAGCGGAGATTCTAAGTTATCGCGACAAAATCAAAAACGCGATTGTGGATTCTCGCGAAAAGTTGGATTTGAATGGTAGGCTCGCGCAGCTCAAGAGTCTCTATAGGCTCTATCAGGCTAAAACGACCGCGACGACTTTGTCTCCGCGCGAGCTAGTTAATTTCTTGCTAGCGCACGCTAACGACGAGTGCCTTGCTGGTAGTCTCAATGCTGATACACTCGCAAAGCTCAAGCTAGCGCAGTATATTATGAATAATCAGAACACTGGTTATTCGTCGGCCGAGCTGGCGCAAGCTTTCGGCCTGGATGCGCAGAAGCTTCGCTTAGTTTATGCGCTTTACGAATATCGCCACGTAAACAATAACCCGCAGCTATCACTCTGGACGATGATTAATTTCGTCGTGGACAAAATCTTGCCGAATCCAGAATATGCTGGTCATCTTGGCGGGCATGAGCAGTCGCAGCTTCGCACGATTCATTCGCTCATGCATGCAGCGGCGATGGGCCTGCCGTACAATTACAATGCGCTTTACGATGCGCTTCTGCCGCTCGCGGGCAACCTGGATAAGAATATGCTGTTCTTAGCCTATCTCTATCACGGCTCACTCTATGATTATGACGAGAATTGGACTTTGACGCTCGAAAAGCTTATCGTCTTCCTGTCGGATGATGTTGTGACGGATTCGCGCTTTGCGACTCGTATCGACGACGAAACCAGGCAAAAGATTATCGATGGTCGCAAGACGATTGACGATGCGAAGCGCTTGCTGGTCGGCCCGAAGCATTATCGCGCGCTAATTGAGTCGCATTTGCCGGCTGAAGGCGAGCAAACTTTTGGCTTCATTAAGAGCATTAAAGAAGAGCTCGGGCCAAAGAATAAAATCGACTACTACTTGGTGGGTGACTCGGCGATGGCCTACGAAATGTCGCAGACCTTCAATGATGAAATGAATTTCATTACGATTTTGACGATGCTTTCTATCTTTGCGGTGGTGATTTGGACCTTTAAATCCTTCCTCATCTCGATGCTGCTTGTGCTAGTGATTCAATGTGCGGTTTACATCGTGATGTCCTACATGTCGCTAACTGGTCTTAGTATCTACTTCATCGCGTTAATTATTGTCCAGGCGATCTTGATGGGCGCGACTATCGACTACGCAATTTTGTTTACCTCGTACTACGTCGAGAATCGCAGCTACTTCAAGATGAGTATTAAGGACGCGCTGATTAACACCTACAACAAGTCGATTAGTGCAATTCTGACCTCGGCTTCGATCCTGGTCATTGTGACGGCAATTGTGGGCAACTTCGCCTCGGCGATTGCGGGCAAGATTTGCCAGTCGATTTCGCTCGGTACTTTCTGTGCGACTATTATTATCTTGGTGATTTTGCCGCCACTTTTGGCAATTTTGGATCGCTTTATTATTAAAGACAAAAACGCGCCAAAAACTTCAAAGAAGCTTCTCGGCACACTCAAATCAATTCTGTAAATAAGCCTCGGTTGGGACTTATTTTTCTTGAGGCTGTCTTCAGCTATACTAGAGAAAAGAGGAATCGCGAATGATAGATTTTGCAGCGCTAGACAAAGATCAAAATATTCCAGCCATTGGTAAGTATGACATTGTTGGGATTTATGAGGGTGTCAAAAAGGCGGCGCAGTTTGAATTATTTGTTGAGGCTGATAGGGCAGAAGAACTCTGCGCGGCGGTCGAAGAATCATTAACTCAATTCGGTTTGGCTTTCGACAAGGTTTCTTATGGTGAGGTTATTCCCGACTCGCTCGGCTTTGGCTACTATATTGCGAAAGATGCTGCGACGGTTGCGCGCGCTATGAAATTGCGCGAGCAGATGTTCGAGGATGGCGAGTCTGGCATGTTGGCAGAAATCGAGCGCGGCCGCATGTTTGGCTATCCGGAGACGGCGATAGAATTTTTCGCGAGTCGCAAAAACGACGAAAACCCGGCCGGAGATAATCCGAAGTATCACTCATACGTCCATAGCCCCGAGCATGCCGAAGAAGAATATAAGCAGTACGAATATCGACTAGACGCGGCGTTTCGTGAAAAATGCCCACATAGCGCAGCGGAATTATTATAGGAAGGGAAGTGAACGGGCGAAACGGCGCCTGGTGGCGGCCGCCCGCGCCCAGTCTTAATGAAGAGTATTGACGAGCTTA
>CAMMYO010000011.1 GCA_946527885.1 uncultured Candidatus Saccharibacteria bacterium | reverse complement strand
CAGATCAATATTTATCGCGCACTCGGCTCGGATATTAGCTTGGGCATCTATACTTCGTTGGCGGCTGCCGCTGCGGTGATTCTGCTGCTATTTTTCCAAAAGAAATGCCGCTCTACGCTCTCTCGCACGGCCTTTGCGGTAGCAACTATTCCGGCGGTCGTACTAGTTCCGGTGGTTGCGTGGTGCTTTCCAGAGAACGCCACGGCGGCAATCGTGCTGTATCTTGTGGCGCAAAGTATTGTTGAGAGTTTCTGGAATAAAGTAATCGCCTTTCCGCGCTTGCAGAGTATTTTGCGGCAGCATATCCGTGACGACGCCTTTCGTATTGAAGTCGAATGTATCGGTGAAGTATTTCTGACGCTTGGTCGTCTGATTTCGCTCGGGATTCTGTTAATTATGGTCAATATCGAAGCTGTCAATACGCAAATACTGCTCTATATGATTATTGAATCGCTCATTATTTTGCCAATCGCCTTCATTTGCCGCCCAAGACGAAAAGTCTAAAATGTTGTAAAATATAGAAAAGATGATATATCTAGACCACGCCGCGGCGACGCCGCTATCAGAAAAAGCTCTACGCGAAATGCTTCCGTACTTTACGGAAAAGTTTTTTAATCCATCGGCAGCCTACCTTCCAGCCGTGACGGTGCGCCGAGAATATGAGGCAGCCAAAGATACAATCGCGCATTGTATTGGTGCGAAAGGCGTCGATTTGGTTATGACGTCTGGCGCAACGGAATCTATCAATCTCGCGTTTTCGCTCATAACCGGCAAGGCAGATGCGGAAGTTTTGATTTCCGCCGTCGAACATCAGTCGGTGCTAGAAAATGCGAAGCGCGCGGGCAATTATCAGACGATTGCGGTTGATTCTAGTGGCCGCGTTTCGCTCGAGGATTTCAGCGCAAAATTAACGCCGCGTACGCAATTCGTTTCAGTCTGCTTGGCGTGTTCGGAATTGGGCACGATTCAGCCGATTTCGGATATCGCAAGAATTATCGCTGCTGAACGCGAGCGGCGCGCTTTTGCGGGAGAAAAAACGCCGCTCTATTTCCATTGTGACGCTTCGCAGGGGCTTGGCTTGATGGAAGTGAAAGTGAATCGTCTCGGAGTCGATTTGTTGACGCTAAATGCAGCAAAAATCTATGGACCGAAGGGTATCGGCGCGCTTTATGTTGGGCACAATGTTAGGCTTACGCCGCAGAGTGTTGGTGGCGGCCAGGAAATGGGTTTGCGTAGCGGTACGGAAAATGTCCCAGCAACGATGGCTTTTGCGCGCGCGATTTCACTAGCTCAAGAGCATATTACCTACGAACGCAAGCGTCTATATAAACTAAAATGTCAACTGCGCGAAGATTTGTCGGATTTGCCGCGTGTTAAATTCTTAGGTTCGAATAAGACACAGCTGCCGAGCTTTTTGCCGCTGACTTTGCCAGGTCTTGATGCCGAGCGTTTGATATTTGCACTAGAAGATCGCGGTGTATTTTTATCAACTGGCGCTGCCTGTGCGGCCAGTAAAGGCATCAAGTCGCCGACACTGCGCGCTATCGGCTTGTCTGATGAAGAAATTGCCGGCTCCCTACGCATTACGATGGGGCATCTCAATGACGAAGCTAATATAAGCGAAGCCGCTAAAATCATCCACGAAGTCGTGGCGGCTGAAGTAGCGCGCCTAGCAAGATAAACCCCCTGGTTTTACCAAGGGGTTTTATTTTTGCCATATGATTTGAAGTCGCGGTCTCTAGCGTTCAGATATTGGCGCGCCGCGTCCGTGTTGTTGAAGTTATTGAGCGCATCGTTAACTTCTTTGTCGGTCAAGTCGTCGTATACGCTAGGGTCGAAGATCTCGACCGTTCTATCGTCTTCTGGGGCTGGTGTAAGTTTTGCGACAATATCTTCGCGCATAGATTCAAGGCGCGAAATTGCTTCGGAGGCGAGATTGTCCGAGTTAATACAGTCGCTATCGCGCAGGATTGAAAGCGAGCGCGTAATCGCGGACAATGCTTCGGTGTAGTTTTCTTCCGCATTAAACTTCTTTGCCTGATACTCGATACTGAGAGCGAGATTCGTGAAGACTTTGCACTGCATATGTTCTGGCGGATTATTGTAGATTGCTTCGCGGAAAGCCGTTTCGGCACCCTCGTATTCGTCACGCTGCATTAGTGCAACGCCCTCGTCATAATACGGCAGATATGGATCGAAGAGATTGAGGAACTTTACGATGCCGACCGCTTTGAGTGAGTCGTCGTAGATGCCCGCATTGTAGGTGCTTTCAAAAAGGAAGTTGAAGAGTGTCGTGCGCAAAAAGAAGCATGCCAGTAAAACTAATACAACAATCGGAAATGCGGCATATTGAAATAGCTTTTTGCGCTTTGCTTTGCGATTGTCTTCGACGTTTAATTTTTTGAGATCCAGATTAATCATTTTGCGAATTTCCTTTCACGCATTAGCTCGGTAATCACGTAGCACGAATCCCACATTAGCAATGCGGCGAACACGAGCGCGCAAATCCAATAGCCCTCATGATAGCTCAGCTCGTTGCCGTCCTTAATCTCCGTCTCTGCGCCGACGATTAACTCTTCGAGTGAGCTAGTATCAATAGAGGCTGTGCTGCGGTAAGTATAAGAAAGCCCGAGCTTGTCCGAAATATTGCGCAGATTGTCGTCGTTGAGCTTTGAAACATGATAATCTGAGCCAAAATCGTCGCCATCCCTGACGTAGTAATTGCCAATGTTGCCGTAAGTGTCGATATTCTCGATCATTATGCCTTTTTTACTGCCGTAGCCATACACGCGTCCGCCGTAAATATTATTTTTAAGGCCGCCGTTTACGCTAGTCGTACCATTAATATCCTCGCCGTCGCTCATAAAGAACACGATGTTCTTATAATCTGGATAGCGTTGGCTGTATTTTTGGATTTTTGCAGCGCTAAAATCTAGCAAGTCGGCCAAATCGGACGAAGATGCATAAGCTGTAGGCGACAGCGCGAGCGAACGTACGCCAGATTCGAGTGTTTCGAAATTGTCGGATAATGGCGAATTGACGCGAGGGCTTTGTGAAAGACTAATAATACTGTAGTTGGCGCCCTGAAAAGCTTCGGCAATCTTTAGGATATCTTCTTGCATGAGTTCATAGCGACGCTTGTTGCCTTGCGCATCTCTGGCTACCATACTACCGGTCATGTCGGCAATAAAGAATACATTGATCTTGCTACGGACATTTTCTGACGACTGGACTGGAACGGCAGGGCGCATAATTGTCAAAACGAGACAGGCGAGAATGCCGAGCCGGCGGAAGTTTTTGCCCGTGCGATGTTTTTTATCGACGGCGCAGAACAGGAGTAAACCGAGCACGAAGGCGGCCAAGATAATGCAAATAATGGCTGGGAAAATTGGGTGAAAAATCATATCCTTAGACTCCAAGTCATAAATAAGTATGCGATGGTAGTGATTAGGCAGATGAAAATCGCGAGCTCTGGACCATCGATGCGAACGATGCGCGGGGTGGTTTCATTGACGGCCGCCTCTTGCTCCATGATGCGGTTGGCAATCGTTGAAACATCGATGTTTTTATCGGCTGGCTGGTAGAATAGGCCGCCGGTCGAAAGCATGGCCGCTTCGAATTCCTTGGTCGCCTTGCTATAAGTGAAATAATAAGAGCTATCCGCGATACCATAGAACGTAATATTGGATTGTTTGGCATAGTTTACGGCCTGCGTGAGACTAATGTCACCACCGGCGTAGTTGTCGGTCGCTAGAATGACGGAACGCGATCGCGCGGATTTGTCGCCGGATGTTAGATTGTTCACGCAGCTGATCACACCTTCTCCAATCATAGATGAGCGATATCCAGACGAGGCGCCTGCGCGAGTTGACTGGTTGTATTCTTGCGGATTCGATGCGATGTCTTCGAGCGTATCGGCAATCAAGTTGTAATCGCTAGACAGTGGTAGAATTTGCGCCGCATTGCCGTCGAAAACCGTAATTCCCAAACGCTGGCCGTTGAGCTCGCGTGTTAATCTTGCAAAATCGTTTAAAATACCCGGAATTGCTTCACTCATCGAGCCGCTAGTATCCAAGCAGAACATCACGTCGCGGTTGTTTGCCTGATCGCGTCGAACGCTTATTTTAATCGGGCGAGCCGCAATGATAGCTGACAGTACGACGCATGCTGTTAATAGCAAAATCGAAACCCCAGCCAGTAAATGATAAGCCTTGCGTGCGCGTTTATATTCGGGCAGTTTTCGGATTGCTTCGCTATGAGAGATGTAGGCAACATCCTTGTTAGAGCGTTTTGTGCCTTTGCGCATATTGCGAAACACGGCAATAATAGCAACGCCAACGGCGACAATCGGGATCAATAGAACTAGAATAATATATCGAAACATTACTTCTGCTCCTCGATTAGCTTGCGCGCCTTTTCGGCAGCTTCATGCACGCTGTTGCGCTGTAAGGTATCGAATTCATTAGCATAATATTCGTCAATGATTGCAGTGAGATCTTTGTGGCGAGATTTTTTCAAATCCTGAAGCGTCATAAAATTTGCTTTGAAATTGCGCGCTTCGCTAAAGAATGCGCGGGCGGCGAGACTAATCTGCTGATGTGCTTCGGATGCTTTAATCTTGTGACTATTGAAATCCGCCTCCGTTCGCGCGATTTGATTGGTATATTTCAATTTCAGCTCGCCGATTGATGGCTTCGTGACGGGCTTCATCGGAATGTTGCTAAGTGTTTTAACTGGCTTCTTGCGGGTGACTCGGAAAATTACTAGCACTACGCAAAAAGCGGCCAGTAGAAAACCTAAACCAAGAATCGCCCAGCCATAGCTATAGTAGGCCGGACCATGCATGACGTTATTTGCGATGGGCACGTTTTTGCTCCTCTAAAACTGTTAAAATTTGCGGAATCGCGTTCGCTTTACTGTCGACGAAACAATTCATGACGCGCGCTTGGCGTAGCTTGGCGACAATATCTTTCTTCTGCTGTTCACGGAAATTCTCTTCGGCTTTCGCAAGCTTCTTGTTGTGGCGTATGAATAATGGCAACTTTACGCCATCCTCGAGATCACATAGTTCGCGCTTTTTGGTCTTGGTACTAGTTAGCGGCATATCTTCGATGATAATAAAAATCACATCGTGTCGAGCGGTGACTTTGTGTAGTATGGCGTAATCGAGATTTGCTGCGCTAGTAGTGTCACAAATCGCAAATACGAAGGCCGGCTCGCGATAGCTTTTTGCGCAAAAACCGAGCAGGGCATTAAAATCTCCGCGCGGCGACTTGCGCTTGACGGCGTTGTGGTATGCGTTAAGGAAATGCTCTGCGTGCGCGCGATTTTCCTTCAGGCCATAGCGAGATGAGTACTGGCTATCGCCGAACAAAATGCCGATTAAATCCTGCTCGTTTAGCGCGATATATGAAACTACGCCAGCGCAATATGCAGCAACGTCAGCTTTCGTCTCGCCGCTTGGTGCTAGAGTAGACATCTCGCGTCCAGTATCGCCGAGCACTAAGATGTTGTGCTTGCGGATGGCGATGTATTTTCGAATCATCACTTGGCGCGAGCGAGCGGTTGAATTCCAGTCGATATCCTTCACGTCATCGCCATAGTTATACTCGCGAAGCTCGTCAAAATCCATACTGCGGCCTTTGAAGACCGAGCCGTGATTTCCGGCAAAAACACTTCTCGCTCGTCGCTGCGCGGCGATGTCAAAATGTTTCTTAACTTCTACGAGATAACTTGGCATTTATTAAAACCTATGGCGTTTGAATCTTAGTGAAAATTGCATCGATAATTGCTTCGGAGTGGACATTGTCGGCGGCTGCTTCGAAGTTTAGGATTACGCGGTGGCGCAATACAGCATAACGCATCTGCTTGACATCGTCCGGCGTGACGTAAGCACGACCATTGATAAGTGCAAGTGCTTGTGCGACCTGAACCAAAGCGATTGCGCCGCGTGGACTGACGCCGTATTCGATGTAGCGAGCAAGACTTTCGTCGATAATTTCGCGTGGATCGCGGGTTGCGGCGACGATATTGATAATGTAATTCTTGATTGCGTCATCAACAGCTACGCGACGGACATAACCCTGAATCTTTGCGATTGTATCGAGCGATAGCTTATCGCTATCGGCCAAATCGGAACTAGTAGCGCCACTTAGAACGTAGTCAAGAACCTGCAATTCCTCGGCGCGGCTCGGATAATCGACGACAATCTTCAATAGGAAGCGATCGAGCTGAGCTTCTGGCAACTCGTAAGTACCTTCCTGCTCGATTGGGTTCTGCGTCGCGAGCACAATAAACGGCTCCGGCATCTTGTAGGTGACGCCACCAAGGCTAACCTGATGCTCCTGCATCGCTTCAAGCATGGCACTCTGTGTCTTTGCGCTCGAGCGGTTAATCTCATCGAGTAATACGAAGTTCGAATGAACTGGACCAATCTTGGTTTCGAAAGTACCCTTATTGACGTTGTAAATCTGCGTGCCGATAATGTCGCTCGGCAACAAATCTGGCGTACACTGAATGCGGCTAAACGTACCGCCAGCTGCAGCGGCAAGTGTCTTAGCGGAAAGTGTTTTGGCGAGGCCTGGAACAGATTCGAGCAAAACGTGGCCGCCCGTAAGAAGGGCTACCGTCAAAGCGAGACAAAGCTCTTCCTGGCCGACGACTTTTTTGTGGTAGGAATTGACAAGCTTAGTAATCGCTTCATTTGCTTCGCGCAATTCGTTGTCGTTAAGATTTGCGCCATTGCTCGGCTGCTGAACAGGCGCAGGCTGTGCTGGTGCGGCTGGCGCGGCCGGTGCTGGATTTGGATTGAGGTTTTCCTCGTTCATATTTCTCCTTTATGCCCAAAACAGGCTTATATTGTTTGCCATTTCAATTTTTTGCTCGTCGCTGTAGGTGTCAGGCTGATCAAAGAAGTGGTCGTCATCGAAAATCGTGCTAGAGAGCATATCCATGTAAGTGACGCCATCGGCATCGATATTGAACTTGTCGGAGACCGGTGAGGTAATGTTTCCGCAAGCGCCAACGATGCTGTTCGGCGTATATGGTTTCAGAACATTAAGTGCAACTTGAATCTGGAAAGAAGTCATTAATACGTCGGCGAATAGTAGAATGTCACGCCCATTGAAAGCATCAAGATTGAAATTCGGATTTGGATCTGGCTCGCTGTTAATTTCCGAAAACGCCACACGCTTTCTCTCCTCAATTACGCTAAGAAAGTCTTGCTCGATATACTCATACTCGCTCTGCGAGATGTCTGGATTTACGACGAAATCGCCCTTTGCTGTAACTGCACCAAGCGCGCGCGTGATATCAAATGGATCCGCTACTTCTGCGTACTGCAATACATATACGTAGGCGTGCAACTGTGCGGCCATCTGAATGCATGACAGCAACGAACTTCGCTTCAGGCAAAAAATAATCGAATCGGTATCCTTGTACTCTTCACATTTTTCGGCAAGTTGGCTTCCAAGCACTTGTCGATTTGGATAAAACACTTTTTGTGCTCCGCTTATGTTTTGTCTAAGAATATTTTAGCATAAATTCGGGTCGCTCCGCGCAAAATTATTATGCTATTTTAGCCATGTTGCAAAACGCGAAAAATATATTAAAATATAAAATATGAAAGTATTTCTTGGTATGTCTGGCGGCGTCGATTCGGCAGTTTCGGCGCATTTATTGCGGCAACAAGGACACGAGGTAATCGGTGTCTATATGAAAAACTGGAGTAAAAATTTGCCTGGCATGAAATGCCCGTGGGCGGAGGATTTGGCCGATGCGAAGCGTGTTGCAGTCAAGCTCGGTATTGATTTTCGCGTCTTTGATTTCGAGCAAGAATACAAACAAAAAGTCGTCGATTACATGCTGGCAGAATATCAAAAAGGCAATACTCCGAATCCGGACATCATGTGCAATCAGGAGATAAAATTCAAACTTTTTGCGGATACGGCATTCGAGCAGGGCGCTGAAGCGATTGCGACTGGTCACTACGCGAAGACCGACGGCAAGAATTTGTTGAAGGCGCGCGACGAGAACAAAGATCAAACCTATTTTCTGTATCGCATTTCGAGCGAAATTATTCCGAAGACTATTTTTCCAGTTGGCGACATGCTCAAGCCTGATGTGAAGACTCTTGCGGAGCAGCTTGGCTACGCCGTCGCTCATAAGGCGGAGTCGATGGGTGTTTGTTTTGTTGGTGAGGCAAATATGCGTGACTTCTTGGCGGAATTTGTCGAAACGAAGCCTGGCGATATTGTAGAACTTGAGAGTGGTGAGCGGCTCGGTACGCACGATGGCGCGATCTTCTATACGCTTGGCCAGCGTCACGGCCTCAATCTAAAAGCCGGTCTTCCGTACTACGTCGTCAAAAAAGATATGGATCGAAATATTGTTTATGTTTCGCGCAATCTCAATTCGCTCAATCTTTGGGCCGATACGATTCAGTTGAAGGACGTGATTATTCGTGGCGAAGATGACGGCCAAGGTCTCCAGGTGCGCATTCGTCATCGCGCTCCACTAGTCGACGCAAGCTTTGATTACGATAGTAATAAATTACATTTTGCAGAATCACAGAAGTCGCTCACTCCTGGCCAATCAATTGTCTTCTATCGCGGCGACATCTGTCTGGGTGGCGGCATCATTGCTTAGCTTGCGCGCTTGGTTTTTCTTCGCCATAATATAAGCATGAGCATTGACGAATCTTCCATGAAGCAGGCGAAACATCGCGACAATTCTGCTCGCCCAGGAATTAATATCTCTAAACGCGACGAAATTATCATAAAAATCGCCTCGGCGCTTATTATGATTATGGGTTTGGCGATGATGTTTTTGATTGGTTTCAAAAAAATTTCACCGCTCTGGCTAATCTTGCCTTTTGCCGGTGTGTTTATGTTGGTGGTTGTCGTCCTGATTAAATACTTGGTTATCAAAAAGAAAAATTAGCTATCACCTAAATTTGATAAACTCTCAAAAATATGGTATAACAGAGCAATAATTGCTCTTTAAATCGTCCATTTAGCTCGGATTTTAGCTTTCGGTTTACGAAGGTTGGAATCCGAGCTAAAGCTTTTTAGCTCGAGATCTTATCAGGAGGGATCTTTATGATTCTTGCTTTTTCAAGTGGGACTAAGCTCGATTCGACCCAACTCAAGGGCGGCCTGTATGTGGGAATGCTGTTTGATGAGGTTTTCGAGCGGGCGGATGATTGCGATGACTTGCATTCGTTCGCTCTGTATTTTGTGCAGACAATCGCGGAAATCATCCGCGGTGTCAAGGTTGTTGGCGTAAACGCAACTAAACTCTGCGAGCATCGTACCGAGCTGCTCAAGGCTGTGCCCAGCGCGCTCATTATTTTCGAGAAGACATATCCGGACTTGAATTTCCGCGAGGAATTGGCGGCTTGGCTGTCGATTTCGAACTATGAGCATGCCGCGTATCTGCCTGCGGTAAATAAATTCAGTCTGCCGGCCCGCATTGCGGCGGCTTGGTGGGGCGCACGTATTTCTTGCTCTGCGAGTCACATTATCTCGCCCAAGGAACTCGACGCTGAGCTCTGGCGTATCTATGAACGCCGCGATGAAATTGATAAAGTCTATCGCGAGCTGCTCGACGGAATTGCCACGCGCGTCGACAATGGACTGTATCTTGACCGGAGCATGAAAATTCATCGTGATTTTGACTGGATGTGCGAATTGGCCGGAGATGCTGGTTATCGACTCGCCGGGCTCGGCGAAGGCAGCGGTGTCTGGTTCACGAGCGACGATACTATGAAGGTAACTCCGACCCGCATCCTGCTCACCTCGAACTCGCATGAAAACCGTGAACTCTATCCTGGTGTTCTTGCAGAAGATACCGTATCGAATCCGCCCGACAACATGCTTCTTGGCCTTTGTTCTCGTAGCTGTGTCGCTAGGTCAATCTCGTTTGCTGAATACTGTCTGGACGACTAACGTTAATCCCCGCTCCGGCGGGGATTTTTGTGGGTTTAAGGTTCGCCATATCCGTAAAATTATGTTAAAATATTCGCTATGAAAGCAAGTGAAGTCCGTCAAAAATATCTAGATTTTATGAAAAGTAAAGGCCATGTGCAGATTGCGCCGGCCGCCTTGGTGTTGGAAAATGATCCGACCACGCTTTTTACGGGCTCTGGTATGCAGCCGCTGATGCCGTTTTTGCTCGGCAAGCCGCATGAAGATGGTACGCGTTTGACTAACTCGCAGCCATGCCTTCGCTTGCAAGATATCGACGATATTGGCGACCCGCGCCATTCGACCGTGTTCGAAATGCTTGGCAACTGGTCGCTCGGCGATTACTTCAAAGAAGAGCAGATTCGCAACTTCTTCACTTTCTTGACGCAGGAAATTGGTTTGAATCCAGAAAAAATCTACGTCACCTGTTTCATTGGCTCCGAAAAATATGGCATCCCGCGCGATGACGAAGCGGCGAAAATCTGGCAGAAGGTCTTTAAAGAGGCTGGCATTGATGCAAAGATTGCCGAAATCGACACTGCTGAAAATGGCGACCAGCGCGGTATCAAGCCAGGCGAGCGCATCTTCTTCTATAACGACAAGGAGAACTGGTGGTCTCGTGGCGGCGGCATCGAAACTACGCCAATTGGCGACCCATGCGGTCCAGACTCTGAGGTTTTCTATGACTTTGGCGAAGACAAGCAGGATGTCGAGAAATATGGTCAAAGCCATCCAGCTTCCGATGGTGCTCGCTTTATGGAAATCGGCAACCAGGTCTTCATGCAGTATCGCCGCAAAGAAGACGGCACTTTCGAAGAGCTCGAGCAGAAGAATGTCGACTTCGGTTCTGGTCTTGAGCGCGTTACGGCCGCTAGTATCGATTCTTTCGATATCTTCCAGATTTCGCTTCTAAAGCCAATTATCGATAAACTAGTTAAGATTTCTGGCAAGAGCTATGAAAGCAATACTTCCGAGATGCGTATTATTGCGGATCATCTTCGCGGTGCTTATCTTCTGACTGCTCAGGGTCTTGCGCCGAGTAACAAGCAGCATGGCTATGCGCTTCGTCGTATTATCCGCCGTGCGATTCTAAAGGCGCTCAACCTTGGCATCGAGCAGAACTTCCTTGAGGAGATCTTGCCGGTGATTGCAGAAAATTATGTCGACTTGCCGGATAGCATTTTGACTCATCGCGACGAAGTGCTCGCGGTTCTAACCAAAGAAGAGCAGGCTTTCCGCCGCACGCTCAATCGTGGTATGAAAGAGCTCGCCAAGCTCAAGAAAGACGGTCTCACCGGCAAAGAGCTCTTTATGTTGCAAGACACCTATGGTTTTCCAATGGAGCTTTCAGTCGAGGAAGCTTATCGTCAAGATATCAAGTTGAGCGAAAACTGGCGCGCCGAGTTTGACGCGGCTCTCGAAGAACAGCGTAATCGCTCCAAGACTGCCAGCAAGGGTATGTTTAAGGGCGGCCTCGAGGATCATGGCGAAATGTCGACCAAGTATCACACTGCGACCCATCTCTTGCTTGCGGCGATTCAGAAGCTCATCGACAAGGATAGCTTCCAACGCGGCTCGAACATTACTGCCGAGCGCATGCGTCTCGATTTTGCCTGCGATCACAAGCTCGAGAAAGACGAGCTTCAGAAACTCGAAGATCAGGTCAATGAATGGATTCAGGCGGATTTGCCGGTCGTCCACGACGAGTATGACAAGGCTTATGCCAAGGATACACTCAAGGCGCACGGTAGCTTCTGGGAAAAGTATCCAGAAAAGCTCACGGTCTATACGATTGGCGACTGGGACAAGCCGACCTCACGTGAAGTTTGCGGCGGCCCGCACGTTGAACACACGGGCGTGCTTGGTCACTTCAAGATCCAAAAGGAAGAAGCAAGTTCCGCTGGCGTTCGCCGCATCAAGGCAATTCTCGAATAGATTCAGAAAGCTCCCGCAAGGGAGTTTTTCTTGACTTTCTACGCCGCTTATGCTATAATAGAAATATATATTTATCGGAGAAAAACACCCATGCGAACGATTGCACTAAATAACGAACAATAACAGATCCTAAGTTTTTAGTGCATAATATTCGCAATTTTCTTTTGCATTTGCGCTCCAAACTTAGTTAAAACTTGGAGACAATATGCCTGTAATATCAATTAATCATTTAACTTTTTCGCACCATGGCGGTGTGGTGCCGGTTTTTGAAGATTTTTCGCTAAATATCGACACGAGCTGGCATCTTGGCCTGATTGGCCGCAATGGTAAAGGTAAAACAACTTTATTGCGCCTACTATTGGGCGAGCTTGAGTATGAAGGAAAAATCGAAAGCCCGGTCAATTTCGCGTATTTTCCACGCAAAATTACAGATTCGAACCTTACTTCGCGCCAGCTTTTTGATGCGCCGTTCGATGAGTGGCGCCTAGAAATTGAGGCGGAGCAGCTGGGTTTGTCGCCTGATCGGCTCGACCAGTCATTTGGCTCGCTTAGCAAGGGAGAGCAAACTAAAGCGCAGCTCGCTATGTTGTTTGCGCGCGAGAATGATTTTCTACTCATCGATGAGCCGACTAATCATCTCGATGCAGAGGCGCGCCAGCAGGTCGCGCGGTATCTTCAGTGCAAAGGCGGCTTCATTCTGGTGTCGCATGACCGTGATTTTCTTGACCGATGCGTAGATCATGTCTTGGCATTGAATCGCGCAAAGATTAGTCTTGAAGCTGGCAATTTTTCATCCTGGTTTGTGAACAAACAAAAACGAGATGATTTTGAGCGCGCCGAGAACGCGAAGCTAAAGAAGCAAATCGCGAAACTCGATCGTCAAGCCAAGCAGAAAGCCGACTGGGCGAATCGTGTCGAAGCATCTAAATATCATCCGACCGAGCGCGGCTTCTTTGATCGCGGCTATATCGGTGCTCGTTCCGCCAAAATGATGAAAGGTGCCGTGATCGCCGAGCGTAACAAGCTGCGCGCTATCGATGATAAAAAATCGCTGCTGAATGACATTGAGAATCCGGCGAGTCTTAGTCTCAGACCGCTCAAAAACCGTAGCGGTCGATTGGTTGATGTCTCGGATTTGTCGTTCAGTTACGGCGATCAGCTAATTTTGCGCAACCTAAACTTTTACGTTGAAGACGGCGACCGCTTGCGCATCAAGGGCGGCAACGGTAGCGGCAAGACGACATTGCTACGCATCTTGCTAGGCGAGCAGGGCGGTTATTCTGGTGAATTGCGCATGCCGCAAAGCCTAAAGATTTCTTATCTTCGTCAAGATACGTCTAATTTGCGTGGCTCGCTCGATGATTTTATTTCGCAAAACCAGCTCAATGCGATTCTATTTCAATCGCTATTACGTAAACTCGATTTTGAATATGCGAGTTTTGCGCTGCCACTCGAACGCATGAGCGAAGGCCAGAAAAAGAAAATCCTGATCGCGAAAAGCCTGTCCGAATCTGCCAACCTCTATATTTGGGATGAGCCGCTCAATTATATCGATATCTTTTCGCGCATGCAAATCGAGCGGCTCCTGTGCGAATTCTGTCCGACACTTATCTTTGTTGAGCACGATGAACGCTTCGGCGAGAGTGTCGCTACGAAAACGATTGCGCTATAATATAAGCAGTAAAGTGGAGTAGGAAATGGAAGCAAATCAAGTGCCGTCAGCAAAGCCGAAGGCAAAGAAAAGTAAGCTGATTCCGGGGATTATCATCGGTTTTATTGCGGGTGCTTTCGTGTTCTCTCCCATCGGCGACTCGCCATCAAGTTCGAATATGTCGTCGTCCTATAGGAGCTCCTTTAGTGACGAAGCTAAACAAATCGCCAAAAGTGACGAGGCGGAAACTTTAGAGATTGAGGGCGAGAAAGCTGAATCTGAAAACCAAGAAGAAGCCACCGCTGAAAACGGCGAAGATTCGAAAACTACTCCTGAGACTCAAAAGAATGAGCCCAAGAAAACCGAAGAACAAAGTTCTAGTAGCGCCAAAACGAGCAATACTAAAGCCTCGAATATCTATAGAGTGATTAGTGTGGTTGATGGTGACACTATTCATATCGATTACAACGGAAAAGACGAGAAAGTTCGTTTTATTGGCATCGATACTCCGGAAGTCTCTGATTATGGCGGCACGGCAGAATGCTACGGCGCGGAAGCTTCGAGCTATCTAAAATCTGCGCTCAATGGAAAAACAGTTGAAGTGCGCACCGATTCAAAAACGAATGATCGCGACAAATACGGGCGTTTATTGCGCTACGTATATCTTGACGGGCGCGATATGGGGCTCGAAATGATTTCCAAAGGCTACGCCGAAGAGTATACCTATGACGTAGCATATGATAATCAGTCGCAATATCGACAGGCTCAGTCTAGCGCAAAGAGTTCGCGCAATGGTATGTGGGGCGCATGTTCGTCTCAGCCTACTGCTCAGCAGCAAGCTCCGGTAAAGCAAGAAACCAAATCAACGTCTGCGCCGGCCACCCAGAATAACAATTCCTCGTCGTCTACAAATTCGCCATCTGTATCGTCATCTACCAAATCGAGCGGCCATGTATATGGCGAAAACGGCGATTGCAATATTAAAGGAAATATTAATAAGAAAGAAAAGATTTACCATATGCCGGGCTCGCAAAGCTACAAGGTGACGAAAATCGACGAGAGTAAAGGCGAGCGTTGGTTCTGCTCTGAAGCCGAAGCGCAAGCTGCGGGTTGGCGTCCGCGCAAGAACTAGCCCTCGAGTTCGATAGTCTTGATAACGTGCTATAATAAGGATAACTATGAGCATTTTTTCTCGTTCAAAGAACAGCGACAATAAGCCGCGCGCAAAGCAGAAAAACCCAGACGACTACCTGCTTGCGCTTGATATTGGTACTGAATATGTTAAGGCTCTGATTGCGAAAAAGAGCAGGGGTACGCTAAAAATTGTTGGCGTCGGCAAAGCGCACGAGGCGCCAAACAATATGTATGCCGGCGCGATTGCGGATATTCAGGGCGTCGCAAAGACTTGCGAAGAAGCCTTAATAAAGGCCGAAGAAATGGCTGGCGTTCGCGCGTGCGACGTCGTAATCGGCATTGCTGGCGAGCTTATCAAAGGCGAAACGACGAGCGTAAAGTATCGTCGCGCAAATTCTCAGGAAGCCATTACTGACGAAGAAATGGATAAGATTATTCGTCGCGTTCAGCAACGTGCGGGCGAAAATGCGCGCAAGGCGGTCGCCTTGGAGACAGACAATCCCGATGTTGAGGTAAAGTTAATCAACTCGGCGCTCGTGTCGTTGCGCATTGACGGCTATAAGGTCTCAAACCCGATCGGCTTCAAAGGTAAGGAAGTTGAAGTTCAGATTTACAATGCCTTTGCACCGCTCGTGCATATTTCCGCTATCGAGCGCGTATGTGATGAGCTTCAGCTCGATCTCGTAACGGTCGCCGTTGAGCCATTTGCGGTTTGTCGCGCTTGTCTGGGCGATGACGTGGAGTCGAATTTCTCCGGCATCGTGATTGATGTTGGTGGCGGTACGACTGATATCGCCGTGGTTGATGATGGCGGCGTTGAGGGTACAAAGATGTTCTCTATCGGCGGTCGCAGCTTTACACATCAGATTTCCGAGCGTTTGGGCTTGAGCTTCGAAGAAGCGGAAAAGCTCAAATTGCTTGCCGACAATCCAAATATGAAACCGGCTATTCGTAAAAAATTCGATGACGCAATCGCTCGCAACCTTGACGTTTGGCAATCGGGCGTCGAATTGGCACTTGAAGAGTTTGACCAAGTTGAAACCATGCCGGGGCAGGTGCTTTTGTGTGGCGGCGGCGCAAGTCTCTCCGAGATTCCGGAGGCTCTCGCGACGAGCGACTGGTACAAAGGTTTGCCGTTCTCGCGCCGTCCAATCGTGAGCTTGATCGACCCAGACGAAATTGCTGGCATCGATAATGAGACTGACCGCGAGCTCGACCATACCTTTGTGACGGCGATGGGGCTTTTGCGCGTCGGTATCGATACGCTAATCGGCACCGGTGACGACGTTTCACTCAAGGCGAAATTAGCAAAATTCTTACGCAATTAGAAAAATAGCACCCGCGTGGTGCTATTTTTTGTCGACCGTGATATATTTGCCGGTTTCGAGCTCGCCTAGCGTATAGGGGCCAAAATTCGTGCGGTGCAGAGCGACGACTTTGTAGCCCAAAGCATCGAACGTGCGGCGAATCTGGCGGTTGCGACCTTCGCTCATCTGGACCTGCCATTCGCGACGATTGTCGTCCGAAAGACGCATTAGGCCGAGTTGACTGCGACCATCTGGCAGATTAACGCCAAAATCGGCAATCATCTGCTGATGAAGCGGCGCCAAGTCGCGATCGATTTCGACTTCATAGAGCTTTGTTTTAATAAACTTCGGATGTGTCATCCGGTAGGCGAAGTCGCCGTCATTCGTTAGTAGAATAAGACCGGAAGAATTCTTGTCTAGACGCCCCACGCTCTTTAGGGATTGGTATTCTGCTGGCAATAATTCATAGATCGTCGGCGTTTCGCCTTGGCGTTTACGGCTACAGACGTAGTCGACTGGCTTATTTAGCATTAGATAGATAAAATCGGTGTGCGAAACAGCCTTCCCGTCGATGCGCACGTCGGAGCCGGGCTTTATGCGAGCGCCGAGCTGTGCGACTTGCTGATCGACTGTAACTTTCTGGCCAGCAATCAAATCGTCGGCTTCGCGTCGCGAAATGCCAAGATTAGTAGCTAAGTATTTGTTTAGGCGGATTTCTTCCATATCAACATAATTATAGCATATGTCAAATCAATAAAAAATATACACCCGTTGGATGTATATTTTCATAGCTATAATTCTGCTTCTGCGCCGGACTTATTTTCGTCGGTATTTCCACCTTCGATTATCTCTTCGTCGGCATTTTCGCTAATGTTTGGACCGAGATCTTCAATATCGTCTTTCAAGAAGTCTGGCAATGCATTTTCGAGCTCATCGTCATCGAGGAAGCCTTGTGGGATTTCATTTCCTTCATTATCGTAGGCTGGCTCACGATTTGCGCCGCCATTCTCGCGAAGTTCCTTTGCTACGAGTGTGGCTTCATCATCGACTAACTCTTGAGCCATACGCGCAGCCATCGAATCTTCGTTCTCGTCGACTGGCGCGTGGTCTTCGTTTAGGCGCTCGGCCAAATCGGTAAGATAACCAGGGCGAATTGGCTCGACTGGTTCTGGTGCGGCTTCTGCTTCGGCGGCAGCAGCTTTAGCGGTTTCGATCGCTTGGTTTTTCGCCTCAATCTCGGCACGAGCGGCTGCTACTTCGCTTGCTTCCTCGGCAGCTAATGCTTTTACGGAATCACTATCGTTAGTAGCTTCTTTGGTACTAAGTGTAGATTGCGCTACTTGCGCATCGAGACCATGGTAATCATCCATTTCTAGGCCGCCATCGGCAGGAGCTTGAGCGGCTGCGGTTTTTGCCTTTTCGGCCGCTTCAGCATTTGCTAGTGCACGGGCCAAGATTTCTTGTTTTGCGGCGTCTGGAATGGCCGAAACCGTCTCTGGTGTATTCACGGCTGCCTGTGCTGCGGTTGGGACATTAAGGACGCGCGTTTCTACCTTTGAACGACTATTGACTGGTGTCCTTTCGGTTGCTTCATCCCCGAGAAGGGCAGCCATCTTTGCCTCCATCACTTTGCGATTATCGTCGCTGCGTGGATCGTGAATGGGCTGAATTACGCGTTCGCCGCCACCGCTAAGTTGACGCGCGAGAAATTCTTGCTCGAGTCTCAGTCGCTCGCTCAAATCCGGATCTGGATCGATGCGTTCGACGTCGCGCAGGGCGGAGTTTGTTGATGCGGCGCGCTCTACTTCGTGCGGATTAACGTTGCCTAAAATTTGCTGAGAATCAAGATATCCAGTGCCAGAATTCATTGTTTGAATGCTTGCTGGCATTGCTGGATTAGCTTGAGCTACTGGAGTTGCCACTGGCTGTGGCGCTGGTGCCTGTAAATAAGCTGGTGGCATTGGTAGCGCTGCCGTGCCTGGTAAAGCAACGCTTTGCGCAGTGGCGTTTGGTGGCAATGGTAAGTTATAGTTAGCTGCCGGCTGGCTTGGCTGTGAAGCTCCGGCAACCTGCTGCGCTTGAACAGGTTGGGTTTCTTGCACAGCAGCCGGCGTGGTGACCGGAGCTTGATTAAAATTTACTGTATTTCCACCCTGATTTTGTTGAGCAGCTAGAGCTTGCTGTTGCAAGATTGCTTGTGCTTGCTCGGCCGTTATTCTGCCTTGCTCAACATAACCTTGTAATTGCTCTGGTGTGAATTGCTGAATTGTTGGCGCTTGAGCCGGTGCCGGTGCAGGAGCTGGCGCTGGAGCCGGAGCTGGTGCTGGAGCAGGTGTCGGGGCTGCTGGTTCTGGCGCTTCGGCCGGTGCAGGAGCTGGCGCTGGCGCTTGAGCCGGTGCAGGAGCAGCCGGGGCCGGTGCTGGATTCTGGTTCGCGCTCGCGTCACTTGTTTGCGCAATCGTGTTCGCAATGTCCAAGTTTGCTTGCGCGTTTGCGTTCGATTTGTCGCCTAGGACTTCGTGGACCGTATTGATTACGTCTTCGATTCCGACTTGCGACTTGACCAAGTATCGATCCGCGCCGAGATTTTCGCCGCGTTCGCGTTGATCCTCGCTCGAAAGCGCGGTCATCATAATTACTTTAATATTGGCTGTTTCAGGAGTGGAGCGCAAGATATCTAACATATCGAAACCAGAAATCTTTGGCATCATCACATCTGCGATGATAAGATCTGGTTTTTCCTTGACGGCCATTGCGAGACCTTCCTCGCCATCGCCGGCAGAAACGATATTGTAGCCTTCTGCCACCAACCTGATGCTATATATTTCTCTCAAAGACTTATCGTCTTCGACTAACATTATTTTTGGCATACTACCTCTATTATATAAAACTTATGCTTAAAATTCTAGCGTCTAGGCCGCATTTGGATTTTGGAAGTTTTGCGACGCCTGGTTGTCGAGCACGAAGCGTTGTTTCTTGTAGACATCCTGCGAAATCCGCGGGAATGAAACAATAAAACTCGAACCTTTTCCAACTTCGCTCTCCGCCCAAATCCGGCCATTCATTGCCTCGACTTTTTGCTTGACTAAGTACAGACCGAGGCCAGTGCCGCCAATTTCGCGCGTGTCTCGATTGTCTATACGGTAAAATTTCTGGAAAATATGACCCAGCTCTTCGCGTGGCATACCAATACCAGTATCTTTGACGATTATTTGCGCATTTCTATCGTCAGCTTTTACGCTGACAGTAACCCAACCCTCCTGCGTGTATTTAATTGCGTTTTCGATTAAATTATCGATAATTTCATGAAGTAAACTTTTGTCGACGCTGGCATAAATCAGCTGACCGATTTGGCGTGCGCCGCCAAGCGTCTGTTCGATATTGCCGGTACCGAATTGATAACCTAGTCCTTTTGCAGTAATGTTTGGGATTTGACCATCTGCGAGTTGCTTGACGAGCTCTACTAGCTCCACTGGCTCCATACGTGTCTTGGCTTGACCGTCATCAAGTTTGGTTGTGTCTAGCAAGTCTTGGAAAAGATGACCGAGATGCTGTGAAGCCTCGTGCGCCTTAGTAAGATAATCCATCGCGCGCTCATCAATTGTTGCAGTGGAAGGATTCATAGCTAAACCAAGATATCCCTCTATGCTTGCGACTGGCGTGCGCATTTCGTGGCTGGCGGTCGAAATAAAATCGTTGCGTTCCTGTTCTTCTTTGAGCTCTTGAGTAATATCGCGAAAAGTCACCACAAGATTGCGTTGCTCCTCGCTGGTCGGCACAATAATAATCGATACCGGCGTAACTTTATTGCTGTCGAGCGTGACTAAATCAAATTCGCGCGTTTCGCCATACTCGCCACTTTTTAGAGAATAACCAATCGGGTTATGCTCGTCGCTGACTTGGTTTCCGTTTTTATCGAGCAAGCGAATTGTGGTTTCATAGTTGAAACCGATGATTTCTTCTTCGTTTCGGCCAAACATATTAACGGCCGCGGGATTAACTAGGCGAATATTGCCGTCGCTACCAATGATAACGACGCCTTCGTGGACGGATTGTACGACGAGCTCGTTAAGATTTTGCTCCGCCACATTTGGCTGCTGAATTTGCGTGTTTCCGGTAATAATCGGCGCGCTTGGTGTATCGTTTTTTCTACTAAATAAACCCATTAACTACAATTTTAACACAAGCGTCTTTGTGGTTTGCGATAAAAACGGCTTTTTTATATAATTGGCTTATGAATAAAAAAGATGTCATCTATATTGAGCCCAACGATGATATTACGGATATTCTCGCGAATATTAAAAAATGCGAGAGTAAAATCGTTGCCTTAGTTCCGCCGAAAAAAGCGGGTGTTTTGCGCAGTGTTGTGAATTTTAAATTAATTGCAAAAACTGCCGCAAAAGAAGACAAGGCAATTGTTCTTGTGACTGCAGACGAATCGTTGACGAAGCTCGCCGCGACCGTCAAAATGCCTGTCGCAAAAAATCTTCAAAGCAAGCCGAAACTCCCAGAAGGCCTCGAAGCGGCCGAGCTAGGCGACAAAAAGAATCCTGAACTAGTCGAAGAAGAGCAGGACGAAGTCACGACCGAAGTCGAAGAAGAAGCCGAAAAACCGAAAAAAGAGCGCAAGACCGAAGTGATTGACGAGGCGGCCGAGAATGCCGACGCAAAAAGCGCCGAAGATGTCGCGACTGAAGCGGTCATGAAGGCGCCGCGCCACAAAGAAGGCGTTGACGACTCGGCAGCCAAAACGCCAGCCAAGAAAAAGGAAGAAAAATCAGGCGAGAAAGCCATCAAGGTTCCGAGCATGCAAAAATACACGAAGTTTATCGTGTTAGGGCTCATTTTGCTTGCCGGCGCCATCGGCTTCTCATATTGGGCTACCGTGATTGCTCCAGCGGCTTCGATTTCCGTGCATGTCAAGGCGACGCCATCGAATTTCTCTGAGGGTATCAAGCTCGTGACGGACGAAAATGCGTCCGATCCAGACAATGGCGTCTTTTATGCTGAGCGCAAGACTTTGAAAAAGCAGGCCTCTGCTGATTTTGAAGCGACCGGCGAAGTCGATAACGGCACAAAGGCAACCGGCACGATTCAGATTACGCGCCCAGCCGGCGAAAGAGTAACAATGGAAAACTCGAATTTCTCGATTCCTGACGGCTCGCGCTTTACGCATAACGGCAAAGAATATGTCGTTACGAAGGGCGGCTCAATTAATCTGACGCTCGGCGGAAAGCAGTCTGATAAAGTGACTTGTAGCGCTGATCTCCTTTCTGGTTTTAGCTGCGTGCTGAAAGAGCCGGTTTCGTCCGACAAGATCTCGATTGAAGCTGTCGAAAATGGCGATAGTTATAATATTGAAGAGAGGACTACGACTGGCTGGACTTCGTCTGTAAATGTTCCGGGCAACTATTCCATCTCGGCCTCGGCTATATCTGGTGGCGCCAGTAAGATTTCGAAACAGGTTTCTGAAGATGATGTTCGCCGCGCCGATGAAACTTTGGCGGTCGCGAATGATGTCGACGTCAAGAGCGAGCTAAAAAACAGCTTCTCGGCCGACTATGTTCTGATTGATGGTAGCTTTGCGGCTGGCGACCCAAAGATTACGACCTCTCCGACTATCGGCGAAGAAGTTGGAGATGGCGTTAAGCCGAAGATTATCAAAGAGGTCGAGTATAGTATTCTAGCTCTCAATCGCGATGATCTCGATCGCTTTATTACGGCCAAACTGACGCAGAAAATCTCCGGTGATGCAACTCAGAAAATCTATTCAACTGGCGTGAGCAAAGAGGCAGAAGATAATAACGCCTATATCGACGGCTACAAATCTGACACGCAGACTGCCAAGCTCAAATCTCGCGTCAAGATTGGTCCGAAGGTTGACGAGCAAATGATTGCAGATCTATCGTACGGCGAAAAAATCGGCAAGGTTCGCACTAAGCTCGGATCGATAAATGGAGTCGATGACGTAGATGTCGATACCTCTTATCCGTGGGTAACTTCGATCCCGACCGACGAGAACAAAGTAACGATTGAATTGACGGTTGAATAATGCGCATTCTCGCTCTGGACGTAGGAACAAAGCGGGTGGGAGTAGCGTTTGCGGACACTAGTGTGCGCATCGCTATTCCGCGCGGCATGGTGCCGGTCGATGGCAATGAATTTGCGGAAATCGCAAAGCAATGTCGGCTCGAAAAGGCCGAAGTGCTAGTCGTTGGTCAGCCGCGCAACAGCAAAGGAGAAATTACCGCTCAAACCGAGTGGGTATATACCTTTATTATAGCACTAAAAGAATACTTTGTCAAGCATAACCAGAAAGCACCTCTGATTAAATATCAGGACGAATCGCTAACATCAGTTCAGGCCGAGACGCTCCTGGGCGGCAAAAAGCATGAGCTGAGTCGTCGCGATCGCGCAGAGGGTAAAGTCGACGCGGAAGCGGCCGCGCTAATCCTGCAAGACTTTCTCGAGTCGGCCAACTTTGCTCAAATTGAACAAGAACTAAAAGGAGAATAAAATGCGAAAAAAACGTGGCGCTTTGCGCGTACTAGCCTATGCTTTGCTCGTCCTGCTTCTGCTGGCGATTATTGCTGCCTCTGGTTTCGTGATTTGGTACAAGAGCTCGATTTCTGCGATCGATTCCACGCATTGTGCGGGCGACGACTGTAAATATGAGGATTTTGTCGTTGCTGACAATAGTAGTGTCGCGCAAGTTGCGCAAAAGCTCGAAGAGAATAAAATTATCAAATCCGCGCTCGCATATCGTATTTTCATGATGCTTGAGGGTAAGGATGAGAATGGCAAATCTTATATTATTCAATCTGGCACCTATAGCCTCAATAATCAGATGTCGGTGGCTGACCTTGCTAAAATTTTTAACGCTGGCGCCAAGACTCCGACTTTTCGCATTATGTTCCTACCTGGCGGTACGGTCGCCGATGCAAAGGCGCGCATTAAGGAGCAGGGCTATTCTGACGAGGAAATCGATGAGGCTTTTGCGAAAAAGTACGACCATCCGGTTTTGGCTTCAAAGCCAGACGATTCGAGCCTAGAAGGCTATATTTATGGCGAGACCTACGAGTTCTACAAGACGGCGACGGTTAGCGAAATCTTGACGCGCACTTTTGACGAATTGCAAAAAGTTGTCGAGGCAGAGCAACTCGAAGCGAAGTTCAAGGCGCAGGGTCTAACTCTTCATGAAGGCATCATTTTGGCATCGGTTGTTCAGCGCGAATCTGGCACAATTCCAGGCGACATGCCGCACGTTGCGCAAGTGTTCTTGCTACGTCTAAGTAAAGGCATTCCGCTAGGATCGGATGCGATTATTGGCTACGCAGCGGATCAAATTACGCCAAATCGGGATAAGACTGATATGTCGTTTTTGACGACAATCGATTGTCCGTGGAATTCGCGTAAATGCAAGGGTTTGCCGCCAACGCCGATTTCGAGCCCTGGCGTGGGCGCTTTGCGCTCGGTCGCGGCGCCGACCCAGACCGATGATCTCTATTTCTTGACTGGCGACGATCAAAAAATGTACTACGCTCACACCGAGGCGGAGCACAATGAGAACGCTCGCAAATACTGCAAGGTTCTCTGTGGTTATTTGTAGAAAAGCATAGATTGTGCTATAATGTAAACGCTTATCTCGCAGATTTCTGCGATTAGGCCGCGCACGATACGTCGAATAATTCGCGGTGGGTTCGTGTAGTGTTATCTCATTTATGAAAAGATTTCAATTACTATTCAAAGCAGTCTTTCCTTATGTGGTCGCGTTTGCGGCGGTGTTTTGCTTGATTTATTTTGGCTCAAACAAGGATACCGAGACGGTCAAAAAGCCGATTGCGGCGAATTTTGATGAAGCTAGCTTTACGGTGACGGCCGATCAGGTTTCCGAATCTTACACGGCGGCCAATATTTCGAATACAATTGCCTTACCGTCGGCGCAAACGATTAGCGAAAACTATGTCACGGTCAGTAGTCTATATGAAACGACTGGTACTACGAATGCTGACTATAATACTTTGCCGGAAAAACAGACGATTATTGATACCAGCGACCAGAGCCGCGGTATTCAGACGTACACGGTCGCCGATGGCGATACGTTAGAGTCTATCGCGAACAAATTCGGCGTCTCGAAGGATCATTTGCGCTGGAGTAACGGCATGAAAGATGAGACTGTGACGGTCGGCAACGCCATGCAGATCCCTAGTGTTGACGGTATCATTTACAAGGTGAAAGACGGCGATACGGTTGAATCGCTTGCCGAGAAGTACAAGTCCGACAAAGACCAAATTATTTCCTACAATGACCTTGAGACATCAAGTTTGTCGGTTGACTCGCAGATTATTTTGCCAAATGGTGAGCTTCCGGAAAAAGAGCGCCCAGAGTACGTTGCTCCGGTGGTTGCTTCTACTCCGAGAAGAACGACTGGCGGCGGTGGTCGTACGTATAGATATGCAGTAGATTCTGGCATTCGTCACGGTTTGGTCGAGATTGGTAGCTATGGCTATTGGTCTGGCGTTTATAATTCGACTCGTTGGCAGCATAACCCTGGCGCCTTTGGTAACTGTACTTGGTTTGCTTGGTATTGGCGCCGTAATAATATGGGCGAAAATTACTGGCTTCCAACCGGTACACTTGGTAACGCTCGCGCTTGGGTTTCTACGCTCGGTGGCCGCTATTATACCGGTCGCACGCCTGCTTATGGCGCGGTAATCCAATCGACTAGCGGCTATTATGGTCACGTCGGTGTTGTAGTCGGCGTTGTCGAGGGGCAGTATATTACGATTCAGGAAATGAACTATGCCGGTCCAAACGGTAAGTTTAACCACGTCTATCAGTCGAATATCGACTGGAGTGCTGCTCTCAATTACAACTATATCTACGGCAAAAAATAAGCTCCAAACTGGCAAAATACCCAAAATATGATATAATTATCATATGTTTGTTGATACAGCGAAAGTCTATATAAAAGCCGGTAAAGGTGGTAACGGCGCAATTTCCTTCCGCCACGAAATTTACATTCCGAAAGGTGGCCCAGACGGTGGCGATGGCGGAAAAGGTGGTGACGTGGTTTTTGTTGCCAGCAAAGATTCCGATACTTTGATTGATTTTCGCTTTCAACCAAAACTTATTGCTGAGGACGGCAAGGCTGGCTCTGGCCAGAAATCTAGCGGCAAGTCCGGCAAAGATCTTGAAGTGAAGGTTCCGATTGGTACGGTCGTCAAACGCGATGGCGAAATTGTTGCAGATTTGACCTACGATGGTCAGCGCGCAATTGTTGCGCATGGTGGCGATGGCGGCTATGGTAACTGGCATTTCCGTTCCTCGACCCGCCAGACTCCGCGCATTGCAGAATTGGGCAATCCTGGTGAAGTTTACGATGCAGAGCTGGAACTTAAGTTGCTTGCCGATGTTGGCTTGATTGGTTTTCCGAATGCTGGCAAATCGACTTTCTTGTCGGTTGTTAGTAACGCGACTCCGGAAATTGCTGACTACCCGTTTACGACGCTTACGCCGAATTTAGGCGTTGCGCGTGTCGATGACAAGTCTGTCTTGATTGCAGATATTCCGGGCTTGATCGAAGGCGCCTCTGAAGGCAAAGGTCTCGGCGATCGCTTCTTGCGACACGTTGAACGCACGAAGGTTCTATTGCATCTCGTTGATGTTTATAATGATGATGCTGGCAAAGCGTATGAGGATATTCGTAAAGAACTCGAGAAGTATTCTGCTGAGCTTGCTACTCGGCCGGAAGTTGTCGTATTAACGAAAGTCGAGGGTGTCGATGCGGAAATCATTGAAATGCAGACGGCGGCGATTCTGGCAAAGAACCCAGATGCGCGCGTTATGACAATTTCGTCATCTGCGCATAAAGGCTTGACCGAAGTGCTTCGCGAACTGCGCTCAATTATCGATAGCGAAAAAGAGCAGACTGCCGAGCCTAGCGAAGAAGACACTGAGGCGCTACCAGTAATCACGCTCGAGACGAAAGAAGCTAAGCATCGTGCTCATCATGACAAATATCAGCTTGGCGAGCGCAATGCGATTTTGGCACTTGGCAAAGATTACGATGGTGATCTAGACGCAGAATTTTAGTGTATTTAGCGCTGCTCATGCTAAAATAAGCTTATGAAGAGAGAGAGTGGAGAGACTAAAAAGTCTATTTCTGGTGCGAAAAAATCGAAGAAGATCAGCGGTCCGTCTTCGAAACATATCATTATTATTGCGGTCGCCGCGCTTTTGTCGATAGGTGGTGGACTTCTATTCGGCGTGTTAACCCATAAAGATTCCGCAGAAGAAGAACCGCAGGCTGCAAATAGCTCGAAACCTACGGAAAAAGACCCATCAAAGCAGGAAAAGGATATTGAGTCTACCGGTTCGGAATGGGGCGATATCTATGCGGAATATCTCGCATCGCGTGACGATCTAAAAGAGAGTAGTTATCCTACTATTGAAGCGATTGATTTTGAGGGCGACGGTACTCCGGAATTAGTCATGAATTATTCGACTAGTATTTCGAACAAAACGCAAATTATTTATCTGGATGGCGCAAATAAGGCGCAGGCGAGCGATGGTTATAATAATGCTCGCGTGGAAATCTTGTTCGACACAAGCAATGAAAATGCCGCCCCGTTATGGTATTTGTTTAACGGTAGTGACATGGAATATGGGCGTTACGCGAGTATTTCTGATATTATTTCGGGCCGTCAAACCGTGAGCTTTATTAGTGCGACCACAGAGATATCTTTGGCTGATTTTCATGAAAGTTATATCGAGATTAATCCGGAATTCTCTCCAGAAAACATTGATTTGAAGACGCCGAAAAAGAGTCTGAAACCGCTCGTCCAGCGTGGAAATTATGACTTCGTAACTGATCAAATCAAGAAAAACGTGAAGAAAGAAATTTCCGAACGCCTCGATGCGAAAGAGCAGGCCGAAGAAGAGGAGCGCAAGCAGGCCGAAGAAGATGCTCTGAAAAAGAAAACCGAAGAAGAAAACGAAAAGAAGAAAGCGGGAATTGTTGTAGGCAATTATAAAGTAAATTACGGCTCTCATACGGTCAAGCTCAAGAATGGTAAGAGCGCAAAAATCACTCTGAATACCGATCAGAGCTATACGATTACGATGTTGGAAGGCAATTCGACTTCATCTGGTTCTTTCTCTGTGTCTGGCTCGCAACTCATCCTTGGTTCAGAAAAATTCAATATTACTGCAAACGATACTTTTGTGGCGAATTAGTAAAAAATACAACAGTTTTACCATTGACGCTAATGTTTAATTTTGATTAAATAAAGACAAGCTGGTACGCTTCACGGGGTTCCACTGAAAATGTGGAAAGTGTGGAGACTAGAAACAAAAATAAACAGCGGATTAAAACAAA
>CAMMYO010000010.1 GCA_946527885.1 uncultured Candidatus Saccharibacteria bacterium | reverse complement strand
CATAAGATCTACTACTGTTATACTAAATATATGAAAACCGTCATCAAAACAATCTTGATGAATCCATATGGAGATATACTATTTTTAGTTCGAAGCGCAACGCATCCCCGATTCGCGCATGAAACAGATTTGCCTGGCGGCATAATAGAAAAAAATGAAAGCGCACGAACTGCTTTAATTCGTGAAGTATCAGAAGAATGCAATATTGATATTAGCGACAAAGCTATCTATAAAGTCGATGAATTGCAATATGGTCCAAATTGGCGCTATATACTAGCTGTAGTAATCAATGACTCTATATTACCGCACCTAAGTTGGGAGCATGAAGAATATTACATATGCAACATTCAAAATATTCAATCAAATAATAAATTATCTAAAGCAAGCGACCCCTACATAAAATTCGTATATAGAGCACTGTGTCGTAATATAGATAAATTATCTAGCCTAATCTCTAAACCAAAAAACTAAACTGAGCACCATCCTGATTATGGCTCGAATTCATTTGCATTACTATTTCTTGTATATACTTTTTGGTCGCTATCGATAAATGCCTGTACGTACCATCTGGTTGCTCTTCTGAAATTTTAGTATCAATAATATCAGTAAAAGTAATTATACTAGGATTAGCGACAATCAAATCGTAAATCCTTTTGTTTTTGCTTGTTTCATGCATGGCTAAGTAATTCAAGAATTCATTAAAAATACTATCCCTTACCAGACTATCTCTGTCATTTATGTAAACCTCGATGCGTAGATCTTTAATAGTGTCCAAATATCGCCTCATTAATAATAATGATTGCTCGAGAGGAATTTTTCCGTTTGTTGCACCCAAGACAGAAAAAGCAATCGATTCAATATCGTACTCTTTATAATGGCTTATAAAATATTTTAGACCCTGTTCAATATACTCAATTTTCGAGGGATACTTATAGTCATATTTGGTTGGGAAATTCAGTACTTTCTTTCTAGAATCAGAAGGATCATACATCCATAATTCACCAATTTTTATCTCTTTTAATGCACATAACTTTTTATAATCTTGCTCCATTTCTGGATAACGAATACTCATTTCCAATGCTATGCCTTTGCCCATAAACCCCACACAGTTAACCGTACTTACAACGCAATCGGCAGCCGAATTGAATATATTTCCTTTAATAACTTTTATCATAGTTCCCCTTTAACAATACTTGGTTTACCGGAATTATAATATTTCTGAAGTTCACTAATCTTTTTGCTAGAAAGCTCTATATCTTCATTCGTATAGACATCTACAATATACACGTTAGATATCATACCATATATCAAAACTTCAGCCCCGCGCTTGGCCTTACAGAGATTCGGATCACGCTCAAATGCCTCATAAGAACTATCCCATGAGATATCATTAAGATTATGAACCTCGATACTACTCAAATCCTGTTTGCTTGAAGCTATGCTCTGCTTATAATACCTCGGGTAATAAAACGAGCAATCAGCATCATTTATTATCTTTAAGTTATGGAAATACCTATTATATCTAGAAACTTTTTCAAAGGGAATCCATAGCTCGAGAACGCAAAGCCTCTCCTCTTCTTTTGCCTTCATATGATACATGGGCGGAAGCGGATTAAAAAAACATCGCGCATATTGGTCTAGTTCTACACCATAAACATTAATATATCTATGATTCATCAATGCGCCTTCAGCTGCTATATCCCTAAAAGATAATAATTCCCTCTCTGCGCGTACTCTACTATATATACCATTAGCTAAAATCGACTCTAGATTATCGATGCTAGTTACATGAAATAACCTCAGTAGATTGTCATATCTCTGACGAAGAATCCTATCTCTTTCCGCTTCCAAAACGCGTTTTCGCTCTTCGTCGCGTCGTTTTCTTTCGGCTTGTTCGCGTTTAATTCGCATTTTTTCAACCCGAGCGCGTTCTTCCATCTCGCGCGCAGCCCTTTCAGCCGCCTCTTGCTTTCTCCGCTCTTCCTCAATCAGTCTAATGCGCTCACGTTCAAGATGTTCTTTCTCGGTTTCAGTAACTCTATCTAATTCTTCGCCATCCCTACTTAAGATAATCAAATTCGACTTATAACTAAACGCGGCAAGTTCTTTGGCGGCCGAAAAATTCTTTCTTGCGCATAGTCTATCTATCGCAGTCTTTCTATATTTTTCAATTTTATTCGCAAACCTTCTACATTCATCCAGAGAACGCACCTTATACGCTAAAATATCCGCAAAAAATGTATCTGCATTTTTAATATCGAGTTTAACCAGCGAAAGAATCAGAAAATCGCTTATTGCCGCATCAACTTCATCTTCGGCTATGAATTGTCCTATCTGACCAGCTCGCAATGACTTAGCAATATTATCGGTAGCTGTATACGAATTTTTATATATCTTATCGAGCATTGCTCTATGTTCATCTTCGATTTGAACACGTAGCTGCATCGCGTTAGACGGAACAAAGACGCGTCTTGTCCTTATATCGCTTTTTAGTCCATTCAATATTTCTAAGCGACTAATCAATTTTTGCGAGCGCAAAGAAACGGTATATTCATAGGCTTTCATCGCGCTCTCCCGAGCGATTTTTAGAATATTCTCGCCGTATTTTAGCCAATTATCGCTTATAGTATTACGAACTACCGTTTTATTCGGTTTTTTCTTTTTCGAAAAATTAGCCCTCTCGTCTTGGTGCTTTCCGAAATTTTGAAAAAGCTTCTTGGTTTCGTCGTTAGCAGAACCCTCTTTAAGCTGTTTTTGTAATTCTTCGGAAAGACGAATTTGTCCCACAATTGTCCTTTATTAAATTATTTAACTTCCTATAAAACAATCTCGTAACCACTCACCGCGTGGTCGCCTTCTCTTTTCTGCTTACGATTATATCAAAAAAGCGCCCTGTTTTTCTCGTGCTAAAATATAGGCATGATTATCTTCTGTGACTTTGACGGCACACTTTGGCGTCATTCTGATACCGATTTTTCCGAGCTGAACAACAATATTGCCGCCATCAAAAAGTGGCGCAACCAAACGAACAAATTCGTCATCGCCAGCGGCCGTAGTCTCGCCAGCATCAAACGCCACCAGCCAAACTACACCGACTTCACAGATTACTTTATTTCCGACAATGGCAGTTTCGTTTTTGGCCAAGATCAAAAAGCCATCATTCAAAACACCCTCGACGACCTTCAAGTCGCCAAAATCATGCAAGTCGCCCAGCAAAGCATTCCAGCCAGCGATATTCGCACAGTCTACTACTCAGCCTTCGACGAAACCGCCCAGCCGACTCCCAACCTTGGCAAAATCCGCCTCTGGCTCAAAGACGCTTCCCAAATCGACACGCTCACCGCTCGGCTTCACGCCGCTCTTCCCAATCAGCTCAAAATTCATCACGAACGCCACGCGATCAATTCGTCGCTGCCATGGGTTGACCCGTCTTTCACCGCCTTTATGAATGTAGTTAGCGTTAAAGCTGGCAAAGAATCCGCCATCATGCAACTCCTGCAGTTGCTCAATCTCTCCAAAGACGACGCCATTTCTATTGGCGACGATCTAAACGATCTCGAAATGCTCGAACATTTCAACGGCCACATTATGCGCGACGCACACCCGCAGCTGCTCGCCACTTTCCCGCCAGAAAAACAGCATCGCACCGTCGCCGATTTTATCGCCACTCTCTAGTCGCTGATATCGGCATCCAAAATAATATTGAAGTTATACTCTTTAAATTGTCTGCCTAGCTCGCGCTCGACTTCTTTGCGCATCTGCTCTGGCTTCGCGCAGGCGAAATCCGCCACGATATCAAAGTAGACATTTTTCTCATCCACAAAGAATCCGTGCGTACTGCTAATATCGCCCCGTCTCTCGACAATCTCATCAATCGCCTTGCGCAAATCTTTATACTCGCTCCGTCCGTTCGCAGCATAAATTCCAATCGTCAGAAAAATATCAAACTTATCGAACACGCCGAAACTAATCTTTCGCGTCAGCGCATGAATCTCCGCCGCCGTCATGTTGTCGCGCACCTGAATATGCACCGAACCAACCGTCTTGCGCGGTCCATAGTTATGCAACTCCAAATCATAAACGCCGAGCACTTCGCGATATTCTTCGATAAACTTTCGTAAACGCCCCGTCAATCGCGCATCCGCCCGCTCACCCAACATATCGTCCAGTGGCTCGCGCGCCATTTCGATACCGGCCTTGATAATAAAAATCGCCAAGCCCAAGCCGAACCAGCCTTCCAAACCAACTCCAAACAAAATATGAATAATTGCCGCCACAAGAGTCGCCACGGACAACAGAACATCGTTTAGTGCATCGCGCCCAGACGCCACCAAGCTCTGCGACTGCAATTGTTTGCCGCGCTTGCTCGTATAAAACCACAGGCCAAGCTTCACGAAAATCGCCATCACCACCACGCACATAGTCGCCGCCGAATAATTCACCTCGTTCGGGTGAATAATTTTTGTTACCGACTCACGAATCGCCAAGGCGCCGGCCGCCAAAATCATACCCGCCACAACTAATGCCGAAAAATACTCCATTCGCCCATGTCCATACGGATGCCTTTTGTCTGGCGCCTTATTCGCAAATCTCGTACAAACAATCGTCGCAACCGACGAAAGCGAATCGCTCAAGTTATTCAAAGCATCCACAATAATTGCAACCGAGCCGCTCACCAGCCCTACTAGAATTTTCATTCCTACCAAAATCACGTTCGCTACAATTCCGACAATGCCAACACGAACAATTTTCTTCTCACGCTTCATTTATTCATATTTTAGCGTAATCGCCGTCCATTTTCACGCATTGCAAAAACGCGCCAAATATGCTATAATATAAGGGTAGGCTTCGCTCACTTGAGCGATTTTTTATCTTACGTTCTTTCAAAAGAAGGAGGAATTGCATTGAAGAAGGTTAACATGTTCAGCATTGTGAGTTTTTGCGCAAAAAACCTTTTACCGTATTTCAGTTTCGAAGACATCCTGACAAGCATCGTGCCGACGGTCAAAGAGCTTCTCTGCGCCGCGCTCGTCGACGTTGCTCCCAAGACTATCACTTTCACCCAGCAGGACTACGAAGCTGCCTTCATGAGCTACGATCTCGACCAGGAAGATGGTATCTGGAGACAGCTGGTCACAAACATCACGACCGATCCTACCGACTTCACCTACGAGCTCATGCGCAAGTACCAGGCATGCTACGCGCGGGCGATGCTCGAGGCTTTCCGTGACGACAAAATCATCCTGCTTCCAACCGACGCCGCCTTCCCAAGTCAACCGACTCAAAACGGCTTCCGCTACTTTTCGCCGCTGGGCGCCACTTCCGTGCTTCCACTTGAGATGATCGAACTGAGTTGCCTTGATTTGGTACTTTCGGCCATTTCTGTCATTTTAAAAGCCGGCAACGGCATCAACATCGAGTCGTACTCAATCACAAATCGACACAAGCACGCCAGCGACAACTTCTGCCGCAAGCACAAAATTCTCAGCGACGAGCAACTCGCGGCAACACTGCGTGACTACGAGAGCTTCCGCGCTCTGATGCCGGAAACCTATACCGATCCCGACACACGCAAGCTGCACGAAACTATCTCGCAGGATCTTTGTATCAACGCCATTATCGAGCAACGAAAGCTTGCCGGAATCGAGTATCCATACATCTAATCCTCCACCATCAAAGACCCCGCCGCTACGCGACGGGGCTTTTTCCTCCCCTGAAAAAATGCTAAAATTTAATCAATAATTTAACGAAAGGTGAGCAATGTTTGCTTTTAGCATATTCTTATTAGTTTTAACCATCGCTAGTCTGATTGCGTTTATCTATTTCAAAAAGCGCAACTACAGCAAAGGAGCGGTCAACCCTACGCCTATCTGTGCCGGCGCAACGGTTGCCCTATTCATACTTACTCTTGTTACCTGTCTCGCTTCCATGATTTACACGCAGGATCCAGGTCAAGCCTCCGTACTCGTTTCCTTTACCGGTAGCGTCGAAGGCATCAACTATGACACCGGCCTTCATCTCAAGGCTCCTTGGGCGCACCGCGTCGAATACGACATCCGCAACAATACTTTGAGCTACGTCGGCGAAAGCGGCAACACTTCCGACCACGCTGGCGGCAATGTGACTGGCGCGCAGATTACCTTCCAGGACGCTAGCGGCGTTACCGGCAATATTGACCTCGTCGTCCGCTACTCCATCCGCGGCGAAGCTGTCGGCAATATCTACAACGAATACAAAACTCAGTCCGAGTTCGTTAATGCCACGCTCGCACAAGACGTTCGCGCCGAAACCCGTTCCGTCCTAAGCGGCTACGAAACCCTTCAGGTTTACAGCAACCGCGAAGCCGTCAAAGCTGCTTTGCTCGAAAAACTCAGCCAAAACTGGGAAAAGCTCGGCGTCGACATCGAGGATATCTATCTACAAGAAATCCGTTATTCCAACGAAGTAAAAGCTGCTTTCGATGCCGCCCAGACCGCCCGTACGCGCGTCGAGACCGCCAAAGCCGAGCAGGAACAAGCCAAGATCGAAGCCGAAACCAACAACATCAAGTCCGCCGCCCTTTCTGACGCAATCTTGCGCGAAAAACTCATCGATGCCATCAAGAACGGCAAAGGCACCTACATTATCGACACCAACAATATCTCTATCGGCACTCGCTAAATCGAGCCCCAATCAAAAAACTTCAACCGCTAGCGCAACTAGCGGTTTTATGTTATAATATATAAATTGCGTCCCCACGCAAAATCGCACATTCACATTTCGAGATTCCAGAAAGGAGCTTTTTATGGAGAAAAACGTCAATCCTATCTCTTCGGCCGATGCTAAAATCATCAGAACTTTCTCTCTCAGCAGCAAAGACCCTCTGAGCATCGCCAGCATATCAGACATCACCCGCGATTTTATTCGCGGCGTCCAGCACAAGAGATATCCCGAGCGCCGCACAGGCCTGGATAAAAACTATCGCTGCACTATGTACGGCATTCCACTCAATTTTACCGCCGACCAGCCGCCCACGAACGATGGTTTCGGTACTATTCAGGCGATTGGTATCGCAAAAGACGAAAACGACCGTTTTTACCTCGAATTCGAAACCAAAAACGGTATTTTCTATGTCGCTATCAACCGCTAGTCCGAAAGGAGATTGCTATGCCCGATTATCTTTTTTATCTCGCCCCTATCGCCACGCTGATTCTGGCTATCGGCTTGACTGCCCTCAGTTGGTACTACCAGCGCCTAGTCAAGGAGATCATAGCTCTCAGTGAGAAAAACGTCGAAACAATGGGTCAGATTCTCAAAATGCGCGAAAGCAACCCTTTGGTTATCAGAGCCGAAGAGCTCTATGCGCGCCACCTTGACGCCTACGAACATAATCCGCGCTACATTTTTTATCTCAACCGCGAAATCGTCGCGTATCAAGAATGGCGCGAGCAAGTCACCACCAGCATCGATCAAATCCAAAAATCAGTTTACACCTCCGTCCAGGACACCAATAATTCTTTCCTTGATACTCCTAGGGCGCAGAACATCTTCAAGAGCATCCGCAACCTCAAGCGTCAGCAGGAGGCGTTAATGCAAGACCAGAAAATGCTCGCCGATGGGACTATTATTATCAAAAGCCTCATTTCGGACTACGTCGCCACGCTAAACAAGCTATCTTTCATCATGGCCGCCGGCATCATAGCGGCCGAATCCGCAGCAGATTCGTCTCGAAAATAAACCCAAGCCCGCCTCGTCGCGGGCTTTTTCTTGCAAAACAAAAAGTGGCGCCCCGTAGAGTGCCGTTGGGAAATAGTCACTCTGTTATTCCGCCCCGCATAACTCAAAAATGCCAATACCGCCCCCCCTTGCACCCACCTTATGCTATAATATTTTTATGAGCAAACCTTCACCTCGTCTCAAACAAGCTATCGAGGTAGCTACCAAAGCTCACGAAGGTCAACTACGCAAGACCGGCGAGCCTTATATTATTCATCCTCTTGCGGTCAAAGATATTCTTGAAGAATGGAACATGGATGAAGACACTATTATTGCTGGCGTTCTCCATGATACGGTCGAAGACACCGAACTTACTCTCAAAGAGATCGAAGATTTATTCGGCAAAGATGTCGCCTTCCTTGTAAACGGCGTCACCAAACTCGGCAAAGCCCGCAGCGGCATGAAAGATCTCGACGAATACCTACCAGAGACCGGCGATAACCTACTCAAACTCCTGATTGCAACCGGTCAAGATGTCCGCGTTCTCATCATCAAACTCGCTGACCGCCTGCACAATCTTCGCACACTGAGTGCTCTTCCGCCAGAAAAACAGAAGAAAATCGCCCGCGAGTCGCTCGAAGTCTTTGCTCCGCTCGCCGACCGTCTCCAGATGGGCCACGTCCGCGTCGAAATTGAGGAAACTAGCTTCCGCTATCTCGATCCGCTCCGTTTTGAATTCCTTGAAAATCTTACCAAAGAGCGCCTTAAGCAGGCCGACAAAAAACTCAAAAACGCCCGCCTCGCCGTCGAAGATGCTCTCAAGCACGAAAAAATCGACTACGAATGCGACGGCCGCGTCAAATCTATCTACTCGCTACACAAAAAGCTCGCCAAGTACGACCAAAACATCAACCGCATCTACGACCTTATCGCGCTTCGTTTCATCGTCAAAGACATTACTACCTGTTATCTAGTACTCGGCATTATTCATTCCCTTTTCAAGCCAATGGAAGGCCGTATCAAGGACTACATCGCGATGCCAAAGTCTAACGGCTACCAATCCATCCACACGACTGTCATTACGCCAGATAAGTATGTTGTTGAGTTCCAGATTCGCACCCGCGAAATGCACGAATACGCCGAGCGCGGTCTTGCCGCCACCTTCTTTTACAACGAGCAAAAGCTCACTGAAGCCTACACTTCTGGTAGGGTTAGCAAGCTCCCGCCACATCTTCTCTGGATTAAGGAGCTACAAGAAACCTCCGCCAAGCTTGCCAGTGGCGAAAAAGTCGACACCGAAAAGCTCAAACTCAATCTTTTTGCCGACAAAATCTTCGTCTACACGCCAAAAGGCGATATCATCGACCTGCCAAAAGGTTCTATGCCGCTCGACTTCGCCTATCGCCTTCACAGCGAGATCGGCGCCACATGTACTGGCGCCATCGTTAATGGCAAGATGGTCGCGCTCAACACCAAGCTCCAAGATGGCGATATTGTTGAGATTCTCACCACAAAGAGCCAAAAACCGAACCCAGGCTGGCTCGACAAGGTCTTTAGTCGCCACGCTCGCACCAAGCTCCTTGGTCAGCTAAACAATATTATTCCGAACTTTTCCGCCAAAAAAGAGCCAAATCCAAACCAAGAAAACGGTAAAAACAAAAAGAAATCCTAGCAATCCGCTACTGTTTATTGACTTTTTGAGCGTTTTATGCTATAATTATAGTGTTGTCTGACCAGAAGTCAGCAATGCACTTTAGGAGTCTACCAAATGTCATTTGGTGGTTTTCCATAGTGCAATCTTACATCCAAAACGGAGGAATTGCTATGAAAACCAATCTTGAAACCATGTATCGTCAGGCTCTCTCTATTGTTCATCCGACCGTGGCACTGCTCGCCCTCTACGGCGACGCAAAAGTGCCGGGCCGCCTCGAATGCGGCAATCCGTTTGCTCGCATTGTCGACGCAGTCAAACGCGCCACTGAGGCCGCCCAGACAGACAATATCGACACAGTGGCCATGTTCTCGTCCCGCATCCGCAACATCGCACGCCAGTACGGCGGCATCAAAAAGATCAATGCCCTTTTCGGCTGCGATGCAAACGATTACCATCCAACCTACGACATCAAGCCGGACAGCCTCTGCTCGTTCGCTACAATCGACGGCTACTGGGAGACATGCTATTACATTACCAGCATGCTCTGGCTCGACCTCGAGAGCGGCAACTTCACCCCGAATGATCTCGATGACATCTTCGCGATTCTCGAGCTCGTCAATGAAGCTGCTAAGGCATGGGACATCGCCAACAACGACAACGACGAAGCGCCCACTGTTAACTCTGACGGAGCTCGGCTCATGGAGAAGACCTACGCAAAGCTTTCGATCATCTTTGAATCCGTCAAAAGAAACGGCGCTACCGCCACCGTGCGCGCACTTCCATTCATCCTGACTCCTGCTGCACCGGCACAGTCCGCACCCGCCAACGACATCCCTTGGTAAGACTCCACACCCCCGCCCCGCTACCGCCAGTAGCGGGGTATTCTATTGACTTTTTATAATGTTTATGCTATAATAACAATATCTGCTTGCGATTACCAAACCGCAAGAGCACATTAGGAGTTTTGCTGTTATCTCCTAATCCACCAATCCTGCCACCGACCTAAAAGGAGGAACTTGAAATGACGACTGCAAAAATAACCATGACCGCTGAACTGCTCGATATCTATCTCAACCAGGCCTGCAAAACTCTGCACATTCTCATTGCAAACCTGGGAAAAGAAACCAGCGAAGTCAAACCTCTCGACAACGAGATCACGCCCGATCATCTGTGGAAGCTGTGCCTTATACCTATCACTATCATCATCGAGGACATCACAGAAACCCACGCCATCACGGTCGAAACCGACGCCAATGACCTCGCGACTGTTGTCGACTACCTCGAAGAATGCGCCGACATCTGGCTCAGCGAAAAGGACTCCGAGGAACTCTCGACAACGCTTATCGAGGCTGTCGGCCGAGCGCAAAACTTCAGAATCGCGTTCAAACAGGGCCTCACAGCCGCCGCCGAGTACATCAGGAAGACAGAAAACTAAAATTCCACCCCACCCCGCTACCGCCAGTAGCGGGGTATTTCATTGACTTTTAGTATTATTTATGCTATAATATATAGCATCCACCTGTGACTACTCAGTCACGAGCGCACTTTAGGAGTTTTGCAAACCGATATCTCCTAATCCGAACACCTACCTATCCTATCTTTCCACGATTAAAGGAGGAAAAACAGATGAACAAAATCCGTATCAATCTCGAGCCGCAGTATCGTCAGGCGCTCAGCATCATCCACCCGATGGTGGCACTGCTTGCGCTCTATGGCGACAAGAACAAACTCAGGTATCGCAATGCCAACAACGACTACCGCAACGCAGCGACCGTCATGGCCTGCCTCAGCGGCATCGTTTCCGCCGATGGTTATGCCGACATTGACGAGATCGGCAATCTGCCCTACATGGTTGACAAGCTGAACAAGCTTGCAAAAATCTGCAGTGGCGCCGAAAAGACCCGCAATTACTGGGGCTTCGACATCCAGGATTATCACGAGACCTACGACATCAAGCCGAACGGAAACTTCATCATTGCACCGGACCAGTTCTGGCGCTCATGTTACTTCATCACAACGGCGATTCTCGAAGACATCGAAGGCAGCATAATCAGTGACTCCATTACGGAGATCGACGATATCTTCACGATCCTCGAATTCGTGAATGAGTGCGCCAGAGTGTGGGATAACGCCAATCAGATCCCGGCATTCTGCGCCGATTCCAAAGAAAACGCCGCAGCATTGCTGGGAATCAGCGAACGCCTCTACGATGTTCACGACACACTGATGAATGGCACCATCGCTCAGGCCGTCGCCGTCATCAAAGCACCGCTGGCATCCGCCAGCCCGCTCGATGACATCCCTTGGTAATATCAGCAAACTCCGCCCCACCCCGCTACCGCCAGTAGCGGGGTTTCTTTTGACAGCGGATTTAAATTATGATATAATTCAAGAGTTCGTCGCGATTCGCAACCCGCACGACGCCCTTTTTAGTTGTGATCGCTAAGCCAATCCTACCATCCCTTGATAAGGAGGTATACTCATGACCAATTACTTCAACAACCCGCTGAACGTCAAGCAGGCTCCGCGTGAAAGCAGCATTCTTGAAGACATCTTCGTTGCTGCGGCTACCCTGCAACCCCTCGTCCTGATAGCACATCACTTTCCGCTGATAGACTCTAACGAAAGAGTCACTCGGAAGACGCCTAATCAGGTCAGACAGATCATCAAGGACTTTGATTTCGACCAGTCGATCGTTCAGAAAACGATTCAGCACGTCGATCAGGTCATGACGGCCTACCGCGGTAATACTACCATGCGTGCTCGTCTGCTCGAAACAAGAAAAGCCCTGCGTGACTATGATGCGTTCGAACGAAGCATCAATCTTGCTATGGAATTATGCGCCAGCGAAGACGACAACCTGGTGCTTGAGTTCTGCACTGAAACCGAACTCCTCACCTATCTTCAGACGCATGAATATTTCATTGATAAGCTCCTTTTCCCTGGAATTATCGAGCTTGTCTATAAGCTCTATAATTTGACGATCGCGTGCTTCGACCTCAGTATCAGCCTCCCGACTTCCCGCGTCGAATACAATGCAATCAAAAAGGTTATCGTCTTTACGCATGAAGCACTGCGCGCCCTTTGCCCTGCTGCTAAGGTGGCCACACAGACCGACTTCCTTATTATGGACAGCATGATTCGTGAGCTGAATCGGATTTCCGGATACCTTATCTATCAGATCAGCCACAGAAACTATGACGACATCTGCGACATGCAAACGGATATTGACACGGTACACGCTCTTGCGAAAAAACGTGCCATTGGCGATTAATGGCTGTATTTATGCCCGTGCCTCCGCGCGGGCTTTCTTTCTTTTTCGTCAAAAATCCGCCCTTTCGAGCGGATTCTTTTTACAATTCTGCAATTTTTACGCGTACCTGTTCGGTCGTGTCGCGATCGCGAATTGTCACCGAATCGTCTTCGAGCGAATCAAAATCGACCACTACGCACTTCGGTGTGCCGATTTCGTCCTGCTTCAAATAACGTTTACCGATATTGCCAGAATCGTCCCAGGTCACATTGCCGTACTTCTTGCGCAATAAATCGTAAACCTCGCGCGCCTTCGCCACCAACTCTGGCTTATTCTTGAGCAATGGCGATACGCAGAAGCGATATGGCGCCAAATGCTCTGGCAAAGCCAAAATCGTGCGCTTTTTGCCATCTTTCTCTTCTTCCTTGTATGCGCAGCTCAAAACCGCCAACAAGAGACGCTCGACGCCAATCGAAGGCTCAATCACGTGCGGCACAAAACGATCGCCGCCGCCCTTTGGAATATATTCCATGCTCTTGTTGCTAGCTTTCTGAATATTCATCAAATCGAAGTCTGTACGATAAGCCAAGCCCATCAACTCTTCCTGGCCATTCGGATAGTCAAACATGATATCAATCGTATGCTTCGAGTAGTGTGCGCGATCTTCTGGTGCCACCTCGAAATCATGAATCAAATTCGCATCCAAACCCATTTCTTCGGTCAAGAACTCATGATAGGCATCATGCAAAGAATCAAAGCTTTCTTTCCAATCGGCCGGATTGACAAAGTACTCAATCTCCATCTGCTCGCATTCGCGATCACGCAAAACAAAATCGCGCGGCGAAATCTCATTACGAAAAGCCTTACCCTGCTGCGCAAGACCAAATGGAAGATCAGGATAAATCGTATCAACAACATTCTTGTAGTTCGTAAAGATACCCTGGGCAGTTTCTGGGCGCAAATATGCAATCGAACTATCATCGTCGACCGGACCAACATGAGTCTGGAACATCATATTAAACTTGCGAATATCGCTCCAGTTCACCTTGCCACAAGTCGGGCATTTGACGTTCTGAGCCTTAAATTCTTCGGTCGAGATGCTTTCATTCGCGCCATCAACCAACTTGTCAGCGCGAAAACGGCCATGGCATTCATTACATTCTACTAATGGGTCAGCAAAAGTCGCCGTGTGCCCAGAAGCTTCCCATGTCTTTGGGTTCATAATAATCGCCGCATCAACACCATACATATCGTCACGGCTTTCAACCCAGTAATTCCACCAAGTACCCATAATGCGGCGCTTTAACGCGACACCGAGCGGACCAAAATCCCAGGTGCCAGCCATACCGCCATAAACGTCGGAACCTTGCCAAATAAAGCCGCGGCGCTTACATAGACTAACAATATCTTCCATTTTTCCTGCCATAATAACCTATTATACTCTGTTAATCGCATTTCTCAAAATCGCGCAAAGGACTTGCACGGCCAAAATACTTATGCTAATAATAGAATTACAATAGGTCAAAATAAAAATTGGAGAATAGTACAAAATGAGTCACGATATCATTGCTGCGATTTTGCTGGGAGGCCTCAGCATCGCTTGCGCCATCATGGCCAAGCGTAATGCGGCAAATAACTAATCGCCAATCAAAAACCGCCGACATCTCTGCCGACGGTTTTTCTTTTTCACATCTCAGTAGCGCGCTCAACGCATTTTGTGACGAAAATCGCTTCATCTATCAAGTCAGCCGCTCCACGCACCTTCAGCGCCGCCTCAGCCGGCATAGCGTACATTACGCGCAGCATTTTGATGTGGTCCGCGCCCACCCGACCAGCCTGCGCCTTCGCAAACGCCGCGCTTTCTTGATCCCAATAGTATCGCTGCGTCGCCTCAAGCTTCTCGCCATCCGTATCGAAACGTAAATTTATATCCTCGCCACTAGCGCGCACCAAATTGATACCCCACCACGCCCGCAGAATATCCTTCCAACGTGTCGCCGCATCGTCATCGATATGCTTCTGCATCGCGCGCAACGATTGTTGCAAGATATCGAAAAACTCCGGCGAATCCACATGCTCCGACCGCATATTTGCCGCCCGCATCATTGCGCCACCTTGCTCAATCAAATCCAAATCGCGCACCAACGCATCGTAATGCTCTAGCAATTTCGCGCTCGTCAAAATACCTAAATCGCCCCGCCCATTATGCACCACCACATCGGATACCGAGAACAGCTCAATCCCGCCTGCCAGTCGCGATTTCTCCTTGCGCACCCCACGCGCAATCACACTCATCTTTCCTTCCGGCGTCAGCAACTGCAAAATCCGATCCGCTTCACCGTAATCCGTTCGGCGCAACACGATTGCCTTCGTTCGTATATCACGCTGCATTTTTCAAAGCCCCATCCACTACTTTTTGCAAACCGCGCGGCGTCATCGTACTCTTATCCAGCGCCGCCACTACGCCGTACTGCGCCGCAATTTCATCACGAATCTCCACGCTAGACACGATTATCGCCGGCACATCCGCCAATTCCGAATAACTTCGCATTTCATTCAAAACCGCAAAGCCAGTTGGCCCAATCAGCAAAATATCCAACACAATCAAATCCGGTCGTCGCTCATCCATCTCCGCAATCGCCGCCACGCCATCATGAAAGAAATCCAGCTCAAAATCCCTAAGCACGCGCCGATAATAATCTTCCCAGGCCCGATCGTCATCTATTACAAAAATCCGCGCCATCAGATAAAACTCAACTGCCTGCTTACCGGCAAATCAATATAAAAACTCGTGCCGTCGCGATGACGAATCAGACCAAAATCCGCCTGCATATACTGCGCAAAACGCGACGCAATATACAAACCCATCCCGCTCGAGCCAGGACGCATTGCAATCTCTACCGGCTTCTCGACAAATCCACGCTTTATCTCACGCCAAATTCGTGTCGGCACCGCTGGGCCGTAATCTCGCACTGCCACCCGAATCTTGCCATCGCGCCTATCTGTCACTGAAACTTCGCTCGGCAGTTCTTCGCCACCGTAATTCATCGCATTCAAGCAAAAATTGTAAACCACCGAATGTAGTAGCTGGCGATTCGCCACCACTAAATAGCGCCGATTCCGATAGTCGATTCGCAACTCTCGCCGATTGAACTTAAACAGCTGCCACAATTCGTTTACGACATCGTCGCAAATCGCTCGCGGATTCACCGGCTCAAGTTCAAATAGCGCATCATCCAAACGTGCCACTTTCAGCAAATCGTTTACCTGTCGCAAAGCTCGCTCGCTCGTCGCCACAATCTGCTCGCCCACACGCTGCACGCCATCAGGGTTGCCCGACTCAAGTTCTAAAGATAAGGCCAATTGACGTACCAAACTCAACGGGGCTTTCAGCTCATGCGCCACCACTAACGCGCCCGAATTCACGTCGATTACCTCACTCTCCATGCCTCAATTCTACACCACCAAAAAAGCTACCGCAAAGCAGTAGCCTTTTCTTTTTTGAGCTAATCGCTGTTACGCGTCAAGCTATCCACTAGCTTATCGAAGTCATCCTTAAATACTTCTGCATCTGTCTGCAAAATCGCAGTCTTGTCGTTGATCTTGATAATGACAACTTCACCATACATATCCTTATCAACCTGCCCCTCGTAACGCATACCAGTCATATTCGTACCCTGGTTGAAGACCGATGAAGTCAAATCACCCTTATCGACCTTCGTCTTGTAGTCCTTTTGAACCGCATCGCTCTGTTTGCTAACAATCGAGAAGCGCAAAGCATAGCGAGCATCCTTATTGGAGACCGAGTCGACATAATCTGGACGGAAGTAGGCAGAATAGCTGTTGCCTTTTGAGCCGTCATCATCAATGTAAACGCTCCAGGTCTTTGGATACTGGAAGCTCAAGCTACCAAAATCGCTCGGACCAGTAAAAGTCTTGTTCGGTTCCTTTTCGCGCTCGGCATAATTAGCCTCATCTTCGTCGTGCTGCGCTTTCTTTGCCGCATGCACTTCCTGATCAACCTTCGCATCGAAGTTATTCTCGAGATTACGATAATTCAAGAAGCTCGAAACTGCGAACACCACTGCAACCGCTGCCACAACACAGGCAAAAATCATACCAATCAAGCCCATCTTGCTACCGCCACGCGCAGGCTCTTGTGCTTTCTGGCCAAACGCATTCGCTGGCAAAGGGTTTAGCACAGGCATCGTCGGAGCACCCATCGGCGCCACCGGAACTCCCATTGGCGCATTATTCATACCGGTCGGCGCGCCACCGAAACCGTTGTTTACCGGAGTAGGACCAGCCGGCGCAAAACCGCCACCTGCCACCGGATTTGTAGAATTCATCGAATTTTGATCCATAGTTAGTTAAATTTTAGCACAAGCATTCCAAACGCGCAAAATTAGTCCTTGCTAAAATCTTCCTCAATTACATTGATTTCATTTTTCATTTCGACCAAATCTTTTTCGATTTCTTTAGCCAAATTCGTCAAAGCGCGATATTTTTCGCTCGCATCTTCGAGCTTGAAATCGTCAGAATAAAACCAGTCGACGCCAGTCTTCAATTCATCAATCTTGTCATTGATTTGTTTTGCCATCTTTTTTAACTCCTTTGCACAATTTTTTCGATCTTTGCATCAATTATCTCATCTGATGTTGTAATATTTACAACGCTACCCACTTTTCGCTCGCCTCGAATTAGCGCATATCCTCTCTGTAAAACCTTTTCCGGATCCAACTGCTCGAGAATTTTCATGAAATTCGAGATTTCACTCTCAGCCGTTGTTATTTTTACAACAACCGCATCTTTTGCGCGCGCCACCAAGCTTCGATTCTCGCGCAAAATATCGTCAACTTTCGAATTGAACAAATTTCGTACTCGGAGAACATCTCCATTAATCTGCCCTATTACTTCTTCACGATCACGCGTCAGCATTTGCGCCGCATTGCTCGGTGTCGAAGCTACCACGTCGGCTGCCATATCGCACAAACTCGTATCGATTTCGTGTCCAATACCGGTAATCACCGGAATCTTCGAAGCCGCAATCGCTCGCACCAACGCCTCATCGTTAAAGACTGCCAGGTCGTCAGCCGAGCCGCCGCCGCGGATCACTGCAATCACATCCACTTCGCCGCGCTCATTCATATATTTCAGCGCGCGCATAATCTGATCTGCCGCCACCATGCCCTGCACCTGTGTATGTGCCACCTGTACTTCTAGACCACCCCAGCGCTCATTCAAAATCTTGCAAAAATCCGCATAACCCGCCGCCTGTGTGCTAGAAATCACGCCAATCTTTTGAATGACTGGCGGCAATGGGCGTTTCTTTGCTGCATCAAACAAACCCTCTTCGGTCAACTTCTTCTTCAGTAGCTCGAAACTCTTCTTTAGGTCACCCTCGCCTACCGGCATCACGCTCTGGACCGTAAGCGAAAATTTGCCCCAGTTCGTCAACTTCGGCGTTGCCCGCACTCGCACGCGCATACCATCTTCCAACGGAAAACGCAGCGCGTATTTCATCATAAAACAGCCAACACTCGATGTCTTATCTTTCAAATCAAAAAAGATAAACTTGCCTTGGTTAACCTTAAAGCTAGCCACCTCACCTTCGACAACTACCCCCGTAAAAGCCGTATCTAGGATCTGGTTACAGACCGCCTGAAAGTCCGAGACCGAATAAACCTGCAGCTCTTGATTATTCACCGCTCTTGGCTTCCGTTTTCTTTGCGTCAAACTTATCGCTACGGCTCATCAATGCATGCTGATAGAAGCCCCAGCCGCTCACAATCGTACCAAGCAACACACAAACGCGCGTCACCGCTACTACAATAATTGAAACCGACAAATCCACACCCGTTGCCGCCATAATCGCTACCATTGCGCCTTCGTAGCCGCCCAAGCCGCCCGGCGTTGGCACTACCGTACCGACCACACTCGCGACACCTTCCGCAATCATAATCTGCGGCAAAATCTCCGGATGCCCCATCGCAATGCCTACCACCCAATAGGTCGCCAATTCTAGGAACGAGAAAATCGCACCCCAGATAATCGGTCCGCCCAAAATCCTACGGTTACGGCGAATCCACAAGTAGTCATTGCGCAAATCACCAAAGAAGCGCGTTACCGAATCTTCGTTCAAAAGTTTACGCTTCTTGCCGCGCGTAATCTTGCGCATTACACGATTAATCGCTCTAGTCGCATTGTTCGACAACCAGTCGACATTCTTCTGTTTGCGTACAATCAGCCAGCAAATCAAGATAATAATCTGGATACCAACCGCGATCAAAACTGCCAACCAGATCGCCCACTGATTTTCTGGTGCCACACAGCCAGCCGCCAACACGATAATCACCGCAATAAAGGTCTGAACCGTATTCGCAATCGCGCAAATACCGTAGCGCAAACCATGAATAAAGCTAATCTGCCCCGCCGTCACATGTAAATCCTTAAGGCGCCAAATCAGATACGCCAAACCGCTCGCGCCGCCACTTGGCAAAGCATGGTTCACGAAGTTGATCTCCAACGAAATACGTGTCAGCTTCGCCTTTGATACCTTAAATGTCTTTTTCTGTTTCAAAAACGCAAAGTAAATCTGTCCAGCCGCAAAATACATCGCCATCTGCTCCGGAATCAAAGCAAACAGTACCGGCACATTCATTTCCTGCCATGCAAACAGCGTCGCGCCCAAGAACGTCAACTGGCGCGACTCAATAATTCCATCCTTATTATCATCAACATCGCGGCTAAAAGTCTCGGCGCCCCAGAAATCAACCACCACATCGCCATCAATCACACGATTGTTTTCATTTACAACTAGACCAGACGGCGACGAAAGAACACCGTGCGCCACAAAAATCACTAGCACTATCGTCACGATACTAACGATTTTCTTGAACATCAGTAAATAATCTCCGAAAAAAATAAGCTTTCCACGCATTATTGTAGCATACTTAAGCGTTTCGCAACCGAATAGTATTTTTGCTTGCAAAATGGTATAATTGTTTCACTATGCAATATCTTGTCGTACTCGGACGCGAGCCGAAGCTATCTCTTGTTGAACTCGAAGCGCTTTTTGGCGGCAAAAACGTCAAATCACTTACGCGGCAGATTGCGCTTGTCGAAACCGACAATTTCCCTTTTGCGCGCCTTGGCGGCATCATTAAGGCCGGCGAAGTCATTCAGGATTCCGTACAAGATTATCTCGCCGAATTGCCGGAAGGTAAAATTACGCTCGGCTTTTCGGATTATTCAAAAGGTGCCAGCGCCAAAAAAAGTTGGCAATTCGCCCTCAAGCAAAAGAATCTGCTCAAACGCCACGGTCGTAATGTCCGCCTGATTCCAAATTCCGATGCTGTTATTTCGTCCGCTACCGCGCACCACAATCAGCTCGGCGAAAAAATCAACCACATCGAGATTTTGCAATTCGATAAAATCTACGCCACTAGCATCGGCACGCAAAACATCACCGCTTACGCCAAGCGCGACCAGCAACGCCCTGCGCGCGATGCTTTCGTAGGCATGTTGCCGCCAAAACTAGCTCAAATTCTCATCAACCTTGCCACCGAAGGCGCCAAAACCGGCACCGTGCTCGACCCATTTTGCGGTACCGGCGTCGTTCTGCAGGAGGCTACCCTGATGGGTTATTCCGCCTACGGCAGCGATCTCTCCGAAAAAATGGTCAAATATAGCCAAAAGAATCTCGATTGGCTCTCCGAAAAAACGCCGCGTCTCCAAAAATCCAATGCGCCGACCGTCAATATCGAGCTCGGCGATGCTACAGACCACCAATGGCAGGCTGCCAAAGTCGATTTTGTTGCCTCGGAAATCTATCTCGGCCATCCACTCTCTGCTGCTCCGGCCAACATTAAATTTAAAGAGCTCAAGCAAGATGCCGAGACCCTGCTACGTGCCTTTTTAAAAAATATTGCGCCCCAAATTGCCAGCGGCACACAGCTCGCGCTAGCCACGCCAGCATGGCTCCGCCACGACGGCAGCTATAAAGGGGTAGATATCCTTGACGAAATCGATAAACTTGGGTATAATGCTATAAAGTATCTAAATGCGACTCAGTCTGATCTCTTGTATCATCGAGAGAACCAAATTGTTGCGCGTCAAATAATAGTATTAAGGAAGAAGTAAAGTATGTCACATGTCAAAGCTGGTGGTACCAGTAAGAACATCCACAACAATGCTGGCCAACGCCTTGGTGTCAAACGCTTTGGTGGCCAAACCGTCAAAACCGGTGAAGTTCTTGTTCGCCAAACTGGCGCTACCAAGATTGCTGGTCCTGGCACGTTCATGAGCCGCAACTTCACGATTCACGCCGCCATCGATGGCAAAGTCGTCTTCGTGAAGACCAAGAAGAATCACTTCTCTGGCAAGAGCGTTCCACGCACCCGCGTCGAAGTTCACGCAGCCTAATCAACGCAACAAACAATATCTCCGCCAAATTTACGGAGATATTTTTGTATAATATAAGCATTACTTAATTAAGGATTTTGAATACATGCGCATTTTATTAACTGGCGGCACCGGCTACATCGGCTCCCATACGGCCGTCGAGCTCATCAAACAAGGCCACGAAGTCGAAATTGTCGACAATCTTCGCAATAGTAAAGCCTCCGTGCTTGACCGCATCGAGCAAATTGCCGGCAAAAAACCGAAATTCTACCAAGCCGATCTTTTGGATACCGAGAAAATCAACCAGATTTTTGCCGAAACTCAATTTGACCTTGTGATCCACTTTGCCGGTCTTAAAGCCGTTGGCGAATCTGTCGAAATTCCACTCGAATACTACAAGAACAACATCGGCGGTACTATTAGCTTGCTCGAAGCTATGCGTGCCAATAACTGCAAACGAATCATTTTCTCGTCTTCCGCCACCGTTTACGGCATCCAGGAATCGCCAGAATATGTCGAGACTATGCAGACCGGCCCAGGCATTTCAAATCCATACGGCCGCACCAAGTATATGATTGAAGAAATTCTGAAAGATTTCGCCGTCGCAAATCCAGATTTCGAAGTTACCATATTGCGCTATTTCAACCCAGTCGGTGCCCATCCATCTGGTCTTATCGGCGACGATCCGAACGGCCGCCCAAACAACCTTATGCCGATTATTATGCATGTCGCATCTGGCAAAATCCCTTATCTTAGCATTTTTGGCGATGATTACAACACGCCAGATGGTACCTGCATCCGCGACTATATTCACGTTGTCGATCTCGCAAAGGGTCACGTTGCAGCCATCAAAACTCTAAAGCCGGGCGTCTCCATCTATAATCTCGGTAGCGGTAAAGGCGTCTCTGTCAAAGAAATGGTCGCAGCTTTCGAAAAAGCCAGCGGCAAGCCATTGCCGCAACAAATCGCCGGGCGTCGCGCCGGTGACCTCGACGAATTCTACGCCAATCCCGCCAAGGCCAAAGCCGAGCTCGACTGGCAAACCGAGCTCACCATCGACGACATTATGGTCGATACGCTCAACTATCTCAAGCGCGAGAATCAACAATAAAAAATGCCCCCTCGAGATGAGGGGCATTTTTATTTCAGCGCAGCAATCTTTATTAGCGCTACTCGCACCAAATCCCACGGCTCCAAACCGGTGCTTTTTATGTCGATATCTGCCTGCGCCAGAATTTTCGCCGCCGCCACCGCTTTTGTATTCTTGCCATTATTTAACAGCTTTAGCGCCTGCGCCCCCATCGTGCCGATAATCGGAAAAGCCTCCGTGCCGGCTCTCTGCAACTTGTCACACTCTGCAATCGCCCGCTTCGCATCACCCTTGAACGCCGCATCAAACGGTGCAAAAGCCGCAAAACGATCCAACTGCTCCGGCAGTTTAAACTCCTTCAACTCGACCAATTTCGACGCCGCCAGCGCCTTGTTATTCGCCGTTCGCTTATCGAACGAATTTTCTAGTAGTACCACCAGATGTGTCGTCTCAATATAATTCGAGAGCACCTCCCAGCATTCCTTATTCTCGGACAAACCCTTAATTAAGATCTTGCGATCCGTGCCAAACAGAGACACACCCTTAAAAATCGACTCCATATCATTGCGAGTCAGGTTCTCCGCTTCAATCACTTCGTAATCGCTTCCCAGCAAGCGCTCCGCCATCTGGCGTGCTTTTACGCGATCGTTGCCGTAAAAAATCCGAATCATCCCTGGCACTCCGGACAATAATGCGTTCCGCGCCCCGCCACGCGCGTCTTTAGAATCTTCGAACCACACACGCGGCACTTATCACCATCGCGCCGAAACACCTGCGCAAACTTCTCTAGATAACTGCCTTTGGTGCCATCCGCGCGCACATAATCCTTCATTGTCGAGCCGCCGCTATCTATCGAAGCTTGCATTACCGCGCAAATCCCATCAAGCAGAGCGTCGGCCGTCTCGCGCGACACCTCGCTTACGCGCGCGCCAGGATAAATTTTCGCCACAAAACACGCTTCATCGGCATAAATATTACCTACGCCCGCAATCACATGTTGATCCAATAATACTGCCTTTAGTGGTGACTTTTGATGCTTTTGCAGGCGCGCCCAAAATTCATCCTTCGACATATCCCATGGCTCTGGCGCCAATTTGCGCAAAAATTCGTCTTCCTGCAAACCTAATTCATCTAACAATTTAATGAAGCCAAATTTTCGCTGATCGTTGAAATACAAATGCGTTCCGTCATCAAAATCAAAATAAATCCGCGTATGTTTACTTGGCATTTCAGCCGTAAAATTACCGTCCGGATGCCCGGCCGCAAATTTTTCCGCGCCCGCATAAATCATTTGCCCAGTCATACGCAAATGCACCATCATCCACAAACCATTCGATAAACAGATTAAAAGCGCCTTGCCGCGCCGATCGAACTTTGTAATTGTTTGTCCGATTACGCGCTCCGCATCATAACCGCGCCAAGATTTTTCGCACAAAACATGGACCCGAGCAATTCTCTTGTTCAAAGTCAATCGCTCAAGCCCACGTTTAATCGTCTCAACTTCTGGCAACTCCGGCATAATACACTTATTGTACCACGCCGCGTTTCTCGTTACATCTGAAGCGGATTCGCCACGTATAACATATAGAACGCCAAGGCATTCTTTAGTATATGGATGATCATGCCACAGTAGATTGTACCCGTCAGCTCGCGCGCAAGGCACATGATTATACTCATCGCAAACACTGTTACGCCCACGTTCCACTGGCCATGAACTACACCAAAAGTAATCGACGTAATGATAATTGCCGGTAATGCCGACATGCGACCGCGCAATTTGCCATACAGCCAACCACGAAATAATACCTCTTCACAAAACGGCGCCACTACTACTAGCGCAAAGAACGCAACTAGATACTCAGTCGAGTTTGCCAAGATATTAAAGCCGACATCCTGTTCTTGTTCCCAGTCGACCCACGGCATCAACTTCTCGGCAATAAACACCACGATCGCCCCGAGAATCAACGCCAAAATCAAGCCAATCGGACCTAGCAAAATATCAGTCCAAGTCGGCAAGCCATACAAGCCTAGCTCGTTGCGTGAAACTTTATACTTTAACACCTTCCATGGCAACAAGATCGCCAAAGCCAAGCTAGCAGCATATACAACCGCCTCATAGCCCATCAAGAAACCCGGGCGCTGAATCAAACCAGTACTAATCCAGCCCCATCTATTCATCCAATAAATGCCATAGGACAACGCGTATTGTACTGCTACGAGCACTACGGTGACCCATACGGCCATCAAAATGCCCCATAGAGCCAATTTCCAGCCCTTATCCCATAAAGCCCGCTTGCGCGCTACAATTGGCTCTGCGGCGACTTCTTTCTTAGTCGGAGCCTTCCCCTTCTTCGCTACGGCTTTCGTTTCAGTAGCCTTCTCCGCCACCTTTTTCTTCTCTGCTTCAGCCATAGCTATCTCACAATTAATCTAATAATATCTATCACCGTCACGACTGCGGCCAAGCCTAGTAATACCATGAACGAGCGACTGACAATCTTTTCTTCGGTCTCTTTTGTCAATTTTTTGTCGCGCAACTTATAGATTAAAATCAGCAACCAGCGACCACCGTCCAATGCCGGAATCGGCAACACATTCATACAGGCTAGCGAGATCGAGATGACTGCAACCAAGAAGAACAAATTCCTTGCGCCGCTTGATGTAAATGCTGGGAACAATACCCCTACAATTCCAACCGGACCACTCACAGAATCGCGCGCTTCCGCCAACTTCTCTGCACCATCATCATGCGTAGTAGCATTCGGGCTAAACACCTCAACTACACCGCTAAACAAGTTATAAATCAGCTGACCGAGACCCTTAAATGTCTCGCCAGTTAATTGCGCAGTAGTTACAATACCTACCCATGGTGCGCTCCAGCCGCTAACATACAATTCCGAACCGCTAATCTGCGCGCCAAGCGTATATTCTTCGCCATCACTCAAAGCAATTTCGGAAGTGACATAGTTTTCGTTGCGCAAAAGCGTCAAAATTACCTTCTCGCCCTTGTGTCGCGCCAAGAAATCCAACAAATCCTTGCGAATATTAATATCAATGCCTTCCATATCGGCACGCTCGCAGCCATCCTCGCAATCAAAACTACGCGCCTTAATCACAACATCGTCTTCTCGCAAACCAGCAAGCGCCGCTGGACTGCCATCGATAATTCCGGCAATCGTAACCGGATCAGTCGCCACAATCTGCGTATCGCTCTCTAGATAATACTGATTATCAATAAAGTGCGGCATACCAACAAAAGCCAAACACGACAGCACGACCGCCGCAATCAACCAGTTCGCGACTACACCGCCAAACAAAATCTTCGTCTTGCTCAAAAAGCGTGCCTTACCAAAAGTGCCTTTACGCGTATCGGCAGCACTCTCGCCCTTCATTTGGCAAAAACCACCAATCGGCAACCAGTTTAACGAAATAATCAAACCTTTGCCCGGCATCTTTTCCCATTCTTTTTTTGGGATTCGCTTCCACTTACCGTTCACTTTGCGCCATGCAATCGCACGCGGCGGAAAGCCGATACCAAATTCTTCTACCTCGACGCCATTCTTGCGCGCCATCAAAAAATGTCCAAATTCATGCGCTACAACGAGCAACATCAACATGAACACCCCCACTATTACACCTATAAATACACTCATTACATTAATAATAGCACAAAACAAAAATAAGCACGAGCGACAAAAACTACCACAAATTTTGTATTCAACACAATAAAAAAATAACCCCGCAGGGTTATTTTTATTAAGCAATGCTCACGATTTCGATTGAGCTATATTTCTGGCGATGACCAGTCTCGGTATGAACGCGCTTCTTTGCTTTGTAGCGAATTACGCGGAGCTTCTCGCCGGCGACCTTTGCTTCTACAACCTTCGCCTTGACTTTCACTCCCTTAACCGTTGGCTCACCGACCGTAGTCTTGTCGCCATCAATTACGAGTAAAGCATCCAAAGCGAGATCTTTAGTTCCTTCCGGGAGGAGGTCCACCAGGAGGGTCTCTTTCTCAGCGACAATATACTGCTTGCCGCCGATCTTTACGACTGCTTTTTTCATAAAATTCCTTTATTACTTGCACTATTTTACCAAAAAATCACCTCTTTTGCAAGCATTATCCTCCCAACAAAAAACTCCTCCTAGGATACCCAAACTAGGAGAAGCTTTTTATTTGCAAGGTACAATCAAAGAACTAGTTATCAACTCAATTATTTGTCGCTCTTACCGACGCCCTGAGCGTCAGTCAATTCGCGTTGGCTGCGATACCAGTAGACCGCACCGACCGTTACACAAACTGCAGCAACTAGAGCTAGCGCGATTTCGCCAGGACCAGTCTTTGGCAATTCAGTTTCGGTTGGCGTATCTGGCTCAGTCGGTTTACCCGGCTCAGTCGGAGTACAATCAGCGGTTACATTTACCGTTGTGCTAGCATCATTGTGCTGGCTATTTTCAGAAATAGTGCCATCTGGGTTGATTGATTTGTATTCAACCAAGATAGTATTTACAATCTTGCGATCGGTACAAATCTCAACACCTTCTGCATCTTTTACATCAACGGTAGATTTGTACATAATGCGCACACCCTTAGTAACATCATATTTACCAAGATCTACACCATTAGCTAAAGTATCATCTTTTAGCTGAGTCCATTTGTCGTAGTTCTCTACAGTACAGTCTGCATCGCTTTGCAAGCAGTACTTAAAGCTACCAGGAACAAAGGTCACGCCTTCAGGCAATACATCCTTAAAGTAAGCTTCGACTGGTTCAGAGCCAGTGTTCGTCCATTCTACTTTATAGGTAATCGTATCGCCAGGCTTTGCATCAACGCCCTTCTCGTAGAAATGCTCACCATCAAGAGACGCGCTCTTACTGACAGTAGAATTCATCGCTTCAGCGCGAAGAAGGTAGGTGATGTGGCCAGAGTATTCAGCACAACCAGGTACAATGCCATTTAGACCGTATACCTTAGTGCCGTCCTGTTTTTCAACATAAGACGTGCTACTAAAGCCGAGTAGCTGAGCTTTACTGTCTTCGCTAGCGAACAACCATTCGTCGTTCAAGACATTGCGAACACCTTCGGTATCATCGATGATATTACCGTCAGCATCGACAGTTTTACCATCTTTTACGATAACGCCGTATTTGTTCGTAATCGTCTTGCCATTAGCGTCGGTCTTTTCATCCCAAGCGCCAGGAACGATTTCGTTCTGGTAGCGGTTGTATTCTTTATCAATCTGCGTATTGAGATTGGTGCGAACACGCTCGATAACCTCTGCGTAATTATCCTTCGTAGCGCTTTCGCAAGGCTGCTCGGCATAATTCTTGTTGCGCAAGTCATCGACACTATTCAAGCAATAGTTTGCGCTCAACTTCTCTGCGTTCGTATTGAAGTACCAGGCAAAGATAATCTTTGCAAAGTATTCACGATCAAAGAACTTCGACGTGTTGTAAATCATCGCCGAACCCTTTACGTAGCTCAAACGCACGTTCGTTTCAGAGTCGGTCGTAAGATACAGAGTATCCTTTACGGCCTTATCCGACAACTCTTTACCATCTTTCGTGATGGACATATTATCGGCAGACAACGAAGCACCGATCTCATAATTCTGAGTCGTATCGTTCGTTACCTGGCTCGGGAACCAAGAGCGGACGCGTGCATTATACGCTACACCGTCAGCAGTAATATCCGTTGTACGAATACGCGCGCTATCAGCATCATATTCTGCGCTAGCGACACCCTTGCCGTTCTTGTCGTTGATATTCGACACGTTCAAATTGGACGCGGCGTTGTTGTGGTAGTAGATATAAACCTGGTATGTCTTACCTGGCTCAATCTTGAACTTGCCATTGGCATCGCCATCGATTACAGCCGAATAACCCGTTTCCGAGTCATCGCCTGTATACTCGCGAATCCGCACAAACTCCATCTCGTTACCGAGCTTGACGTTGTCCGAAATCGAGTTGAAGACAACATGGCTTGGCGGATTATCGTTCGTATACGTATCACGATCAGGCCAAGCCGCAAATGTGTTTGCGACTGGCATAATCGACGACGCAACGACTGCGACCGCTGCCGCCAACGACAATCTCCGTTTAAATTTTATATTTGTTTGTTTTGGCATATTTTTTCACTCCTTTTTACGCCCTAAATTAACGATTATAAGTCGTCGTCACCGCCATTATTGAAGTTCGGATCAACATTGATATCAACTGGAGTCACGGCTTCACCAGAGTTTGCAGGATTGTTATTCGCTGCTTCTTGGCGAGCCTTATCTTCTTCGGCCTGATTTGCTCTTTCTTGCGCTGCCGCTTGATCATAATCGCCTACGATTGGGTTGCCACTGGCATCATGGTTGTCATAACCACTAACGTCAGTCGGTTCAGATTGACCGTTTTGGCCAATGTTTTCAAAACTTACGCCTGGCTGTTCGCCTGGATTGACCCAGCTACCAGTATTCGGATCATAGTAACCTTGGCCATCGGCCTGAGGCTCAACTATGATTGGCGTCGTTACGTACTCTTGCGAAGCTTGACCTGCGGCATCCGCCTCGGCGTCCGTATTCTTAGGGACGTTCGTCGTTTCTACCGGAGTTGTCTCCTTTGGAGTTGTTTCGGTCGAGGTCGTCGTTGTCTCCTTTGGAGTTGTTTCGGTCGAGGTCGTCGTTGTCTCCTTTGGAGTTGTCTC
>CAMMYO010000009.1 GCA_946527885.1 uncultured Candidatus Saccharibacteria bacterium | reverse complement strand
GCGAATTCTACGTAGAAACAAAGAATGCGGACGGCAGCCTAGCGATTTACGAAATCGGCGACGAGAAAGAATCCTAAAAAATACCCTCTACGAAGAGAGAGTTAGCGTATATATTTATTATAGCATATTTTTCGTATTTTTGCAAGCGTAAGGGGTGTCACATAAATACATCTCCGTATGCCTGCAGCTAAAGCATATACTCTTATTTAGTATTTAATACCGTTTATCAATTCACGTAAACAGCTCGACAAAAATCCGCCCCTTTCAGAGCGGATTCTTTGCGTTCTATTTCGAATTGCGCTTTTCGATGATTTCCTGAGCGATGTTCGGTGGAACCTCTTCGTAGCCATGAATTTCCATGGTAGAAGCGGCGCGACCCTGGGACATACCGCGAAGGTCGGAAGTATAACCAAACATGTTTGCAAGAGGCACGAAGCCAGTAATGACCTTGATGCCGTTATCACGGTCTTCCATGGAATCAACGCGGCCACGGCGAGAGTTCAAGTCGCCAATGACGTCGCCCATGAAGTCTTCTGGAGTGGTAATTTCAATCTTCATAACCGGCTCGAGAAGGACTGGGTTAGCCTTCTTGATACCTTCGCGAGTGGCCAAGACGCCAGCAAGGTGGAAGGCGAGCTCGGATGAGTCGACATCGTGGTAGCTACCATCATAGAGGGTTGCCTTAACGTCGAGCACTGGATAGCCAGCAATAACACCACCATCGAGTGTCTCTTTGATACCTTCCATGGTTGGCTTGCGGTATTCCTGAGGAACAACACCACCCTTGATCATATCGACAAATTCGAAGCCCTTGCCTGGTTCATTTGGCTCAAACTTGACCCAAACGTCACCATACTGACCACGACCACCGGACTGCTTCTTGTGGAAGCCATGACCTTCGGCAGTACCACGAATGGTTTCGCGATAAGCAACCTGAGGCTCACCGGTGTTACATTCAACGTTAAACTCACGCTTCAAGCGGTCAATAATGATATCCAAGTGAAGCTCGCCCATACCGGAAATGATGGTCTGGCCAGTTTCTTCATTGGTTTCAACGCGGAAGGTTGGATCCTCTTCTGCAAGCTTGCCGAGACCGATGCCCATTTTTTCCTGATCAGCCTTAGATTTTGGCTCAACAGCAATAGATACTGGCGGATCTGGGAAGTCGATAGACTCGAGATGAATTGGGTGAGCTGGATCACAAAGAGTGGTACCAGTCGTAGTATCTTTCAAACCGACGACTGCAGCAATATCACCTGCGCAAACTTCAGTAATATCCTCGCGCTTGTCTGCGAACATACGAACGAGGCGGCCGACGCGCTCTTTATTGCCGGTCGTAGCGTTCAAGATATAAGAACCAGCTTCGAGCTTACCAGAGTAAACGCGAATGAAGATTAACTTACCAACAAATGGGTCGGTTGCAATCTTGAAAGCGAGAGCAGTCAAAGGCTCATCGTTGCTGGCATGGCGAACGATATCTTCGCCGGTCTTTGGGCTCTTACCGAGAATTGCTGGAATGTCGGTTGGAGCCGGCAAGAAGTCGGTAATAAGGTCAAGAACTTTCTCAACGATAACGCCGCGGCCATCGCCACCGGTTACCAAGAAGAACTGACCGTCGAGCACACGCTTGCGGAGAGCAGCCTTGAGCTCGTCAACGGTAATAGCATCTTCACCTTCGCTGAAGAACTTCTCCATGAGAGCTTCGTCGGCCTGAACGGCTTCCTCGACGAGCATCGAGCGATAGTTCTTAGCCTTCTCAACCATATCTGCTGGAATTTCGCCAACGACCAACTCGTGATCAGCGTAATCCTTATAAGTGTAAGCCTTCATTTCGATAAGGTCGACAACACCGCAGATATCCTTTTCGAAGCCGATTGGCAAGTGCACGGCGTAAGCGTTCTTACTCAAGCGCTTGTGGATAGAATCGAGGGATTTGTAAAAATCGCCACCGATCTGGTTAATCTTGTTAACAAAGCAGATGCGCGGAACACCATACTTATCAGCCTGGCGCCAAACAGTCTCGGACTGAGCTTCAACACCCATCTTACCGTCGAAAATAACAACAGCACCGTCGAGAACGCGAAGAGAGCGCTCAACCTCAGCCGTAAAGTCGATGTGGCCTGGGGTATCAATAATATTAATCTTGTGACCCTTCCAGTAGGCAGTAACAGCGGCGGAAGTAATGGTAATACCACGTTCCTTTTCCTGTTCCATCCAGTCGGTCGTAGCGCCACCAGTATCGCCCTTAACGAGGTCGATCTTGTGCTTTAAACCGGTACGGTAAAGAATCGCCTCAGAAGTGGTAGTTTTACCAGCATCGATGTGCGCAATAATACCGATATTCCTAAACTTTGATAGGTCTTTTACAGTTTCTTTTGCCATGTAAATCCTTTAAATTTGATATAAAATTGGGCAATCTTAAAGAATGCCTTTGATAGGTTTGCTACTATCGTAACATATTTTTGCAAGATATAAAACACCCCCAGCCGAAGCTGGGGGATATTTTTTGAGGTCAGCCTTTATTGGAACCGAAAATCTTCGATCCAACATAGACCGCGCCGACAATGGTGCCGACCGCGAAGGTTGCAATGCCGAGAACTGCAGCGATGATCGGTGCCGGTTTCGGCGAAAATTCGTCACTGAAGTCGAGCGGATCGCCGTCGCAGCTTGCGTCTTCCGAATCCGCATCCACTCCCTTGCCTTCTTCGCAGTCATTCAGGCAGCTGGAGAGATCGACGCTCATCGGAATCTCGACTTCTTCCTCATCAAGCTTAACAATGCCGGTAACGTCATACTTTTTAGCAGACTCATCTGTCTGCCGCAGATTGATGCTATAGACGGCAGAACGACCCGGCTTGACCGAATCATCATGGAGTGAGCTCAACAGCTCGGCGAGCTGCTCGGGTCTCAGAGTGACGCCGCCTTTTCCAGATTTCAGCATATTCCGCTCCTTTCTCAGTCTTTGCCGCAACCGCGGCCTTTTGTCAGCTTTGCGATCGCAACCACTGCGACACCCACGACGAGCGTTGTCAACGCAAGCACCTTGAGCACTCTCGCGATTTTAAATTCCGACTCAATTCTTGCATCATATTCCTCATCCGTGTCTTCGTCGGGATAGACTCTTTCGCCGTCGGATTCCCAACTCGCATCGTCTTCGGCGCTCAAGATTTTCTGAGTAGCACCATCAGCATCTGCTTCGAGTTTTTCGTCGATTTCGGTTGCGGGGGTTTCGGTGGTTGTTGCTTCAGTTTCAGTCTCGGGTTTTTCGGCACTCGTCATCTGACGCTGAGCCTTTTCTGACGGATCGCCATCAAAGTATCTTTTAGGCATGGCAAGATTCCTCCTCAAAATAATAATGTGCGTCGATTTAACGACTACATTATTATGCTCACAGAGATGCGTTTAGTCAAGCTTGAGCGTTATTCGTATTTGCCATATAACATGATATCTGCGGCTTTATAAATATCGCCACAGCCCATCGTTATGACAAGATCGCCCGGTTCAGCGTGAGCCATTACATAATCCGCCACTTCTTGCTGAGTTGGGAACCATACGCTGCCTGGGATTTTTTCTGCCAAATCTTTAGTGTAGATATTGTAGGTGTTCTTTTCGCGAGAGCCCATGATTTCGGTCAGTACGACGCGGTCGGCTAGCTGTAAAACGCGTGCGAAGTCATCGAGCAACATGGCAGTTCTCGAATAGGTAAATGGCTGATGGACTGCCCAGATATGCTTGAAGTCTAGATTCTTCGCTGCACGCAAAGTTACCTCGATTTCACGCGGATGATGCGCATAATCATCGACGATCGTAACGCCATTTTTTTCGCCCAAAAGCTCGAAGCGACGCCCTGCGCCTTTGAAATTTGCAGCGCCTTTTGCGAGCTCTTCTGGTTTTACGCCAGCTTCAATCGCCGCCGCGCAGGCCGCAACGGAGTTATAAATATTATGTTCGCCCGGGACAAACAGCTCGATTTCAGTCAGCTTCTCTCCCTTGCAATACAAATCGTATTTCGTATGAATGCCGGCTAGTTTTTTGATATTTTTCGGATAATAATCGGCCTTTTCGTCGGAGCCAAATGAAATATTCTTCTGGTCGGTCAAGCGCGCAACGACTTCGCAAGTATTTGCATCGTCCGCATTATAGACGACCACTTTGGACATTTTGGCGAATTTTTCATAGGAATTCTTCATGTTGTCCATAGTCTTGAAGTACTCCATGTGATCGGCGTCGATATTCAAAATCAGAGCCAGCCAAGGCGATAGCTGCAAGAAGGTATCCTTATATTCGCAGGACTCACAAGTCATCAGATCAGAGCCGCCGGCGCGGCCGTATCCATTGATTGACTTTAGTTTACCGCCAATAACCGCTGATGGGTCCTTGTCGGCATCGAGAAGAATTTGCGTCAAAAGCGCCGTAGTTGTCGTCTTGCCATGAGTACCGCAAACACAAAGCGGTCGCTTATAGCGGCGCGTAATCTCACCAAGCAAAATACTGCGCTCGATTGTCGGAATGCCGCTCGCGCGCGCTGCGATTAGCTCCGGATTATCTTCCATGATGGCTGCCGTATGAACGATTAGCTCGGCGCCGGCAATGTTTTCCGCCGCCTGCCCCATATGCACCGGAATCCCCATCTTGCGAACCATTTTCACAATGTCGGTTTCGTTATTATCGGAGCCACTTAGTTCATATCCATTCGCATGCAGAATCTGCGCCAAAGGAAACATACCCGAGCCGCCAATTCCAATCATATGTACGCGCTTTACGCCATCTAAATAATTCTTCATACTGGTCTTATTTTAGTATGCACGCGAACGGATTGCAAAGCGATGCGCGCCTTTGATTGACTTTTCTTGCCGTTTATGCTATAATATACCTATTGGGCGCAAAAACTGCGCAAGTTCATTTCGGGTATCAAATTCATAAAATTGGGGGTGTAAATTATGGATACCGCGCGAAAAAGCAAGAAGATCAATTGCATTTTAGTCATACTCTTGACCGTACTCGCATTTTTTCTCGGCAGATCTTTCGGATTCCACGAAGCATGCAAACTGTACGATCCTGTCATTCAAAAATCTCAAGAGCTAATCAAGGATTTACAGTCACAAATCGACGAATTCCGACAAGAAAAGATTCAAGACAATTTCGAGTCCGAAGATTACGGTTTCAAGGCTTAGCACCATACCACCGCATACGCGGTGGTATTTTTTAGGCCGTTATGACGATTTCGCCGCGGTCGTCACGTAAAGTAGATTTGGTTTTGCCGGATAAGTCTAGATGGACAGCATAGCGCTTCTTGCCCAAGATGCGACAGAAATCAAAAACGCCCGCTTTGCTTATCTTGATTACTTTGAGTTTTCCGTCTCGAATCACGACGTCTTCACGCCAGAGACGAATTAGTTTGGCATAGAAGTTTAAGACCGAGTCGGGATGCTGCGATTGCAGCCGATATTCACTCCAATCAAGCGGCTGGCGCGCATTGTCGCGGGATGTGCGGCGCACGACCAGCATAGCTTGACGATGAGTTTTACCCTCGCGGCGCAGGCGACGATAGATTTGGCGCGACTGCACGCCCGGATAATCATTTATATTCATACTTAGATCGGCATTGAGCGTACCGAGTTCTTGACCCTGATATATGCAAGGATAGTTGCTAGGCAGCAAGAATTGCAACATCGCCAAAACGCGCGGGTTTGCATTGAATCGACTCGGAGCGCGCGGTGTATCGTGCGATTCTAACGCTAACGAAAAAGTCGGCTCTTGCGACCAACTTGCCAGTTTACGCAGCCAGCGTCTGTAGTTTAATGGGCGAATTTTGCTCTTGATCGAAAAATAGGTATCAGCAACATCGAGCGTGCCAATATTGAAACTGGCATTAAACGCCTTGTTGGTGAGCTCATGGAGCTTGCGCTTACTAAAGAACTCGCCGCCAACCGGCTCCGCAACCGTAAACAGTTTGCTGCTCGCGAATAAGCGCTCTAGTATTCTCACAGTTCCCTTCGTCTGATAATAACGGAAGAAGCCCGGTAAGCCAGGAATAAGCCCCTTTTTGAGATTTGTTTCGGTTAATACGTTCGCCGAGTCGACTCGAAACCCCGCAATTCCCTCATTCTTCCAAAAATCAATGATACGAATAAACTCGCGGATTACGTATGGGTTATTAAAATTCAGATCAGGCTGGGAATGGTCGTAAAGATGCAAATAGTATTCATCTCGAAGCGCCGAGTAATCGAAAGCCGGCCCACCAAAGAATGATTTCCAGTTTAGCGGGCGATTCACCCAAACATAGTAGTCTTTGTAGCGCTCCTCGTGGAGTTCAGAACGATGAAACCAATCATGCTGACTAGATGTATGGTTTATTACGAGATCGAGTAAAATTCCAATATTATACTTTTTCGCAACAGCGATGAGGTGGCGAAAATCCTTAATCGTGCCGAAGCGTGGGTCGATTTTGCAATAGTCGCTCACATCATAGCCGCCGTCGCGCCACGGACTCTTAAAAATAGGATTCAGCCAGATATAATCCGGCTGAATCTTTTCGGCTATCTGAGGGATTCGCTTAGTGATTTCGCGCAAATCCCCCATAGCGCTCGGATAAATCTGGTAGATTAACCGATGCTGTGCCATTTTACCTTCTGCGAAGCTTAATGGCGAACACTACTGCGCCGGTTGCGGCTAGGAGCGTGCTGGTTCCGACGAAATACGCGATAGTATCAGAAGTATTAGGCGATTCGGGAATCTCTTCTGGCTCTGGTTCTGGGGTTGGTTCCGGTGTCGGTTCTGGTTCAGGCGTTGGTTCTGGTGTCGGTTCCGGTTCTGGTTCAGGTTCTGGCTCCGGTTCTGGTTCCGGCTCAGGTTCTGGTTCCGGTTCTGGCTCCGGCTCTGGTTCAGGTTCTGGCTCCGGGGTTGGATAGTAGGCATGATCAAAGAGCAGCATGTATGAGTTGCCTTCGCCTGTTATGCGATCGGCGACTACCGCTCCCGCTAGGCCTGACGACGAAATAGTAAATGTGCCTTCAGGGATAAGAGCAAAAGCCGTAATTGTCGTGACTGAGCTCACTTGTCCATGGTATAGACCGTCCACACTTGAAGAATCGACGAAGTTGAGCGTGATGGTATTCTTCATTTGCACCTCTTCTTTCGAGGTCGCATTAGCAGATGAACCTTCATTATAGATATCGTCTTCAGCCCAGCGGAGGCGCGTGCCGGCGAATTCATAATTACCACCTTCGTAGCCAGCCATGTCGATATTAATCACTAGCGTGGCTTGTTTCTCTTTATCAAAACCTTCTACGAAGACACGGTGCGATTCGTCGAAGTCTGTATATTTAAGGTTAATAACATTTAAGCCCTCGTCATTATGGACAGTGATGGTCTTATTATTTATGTTATTCTGATCAGTCCAGTCGTTCCTTTCAGTATCTACATCTTCATACTGAGCAAGCGTTTTACTAAGTGCGACCGCATCGTCCTTCAGTTGATCAATATCAATAAATTCGATGTCCTTTTCGCGCCAAAGGTTGGTCGGATTAGTGTTTTTCGGAATAGGCGTATTGATTTTATGTCCGTTAATCGACCAAGCATTACCATTGTCAGTCTTATCGACATCTACGTCGTTGCCGACCACAAGCACAGTGTTAACGTTATTATTCGGCGCATACATAGCACTAGTGACTTCGTCGCCAATTTCTCGAGTAAAGCTAATCAAGTCGAAACTGACGAGACCAAACTCACCCATATGCACGGCGTTTTTTGTAAGCAAGTTTCCGAAAACACGCACATTAGCGTTAATTTCGCTAAAACCAACCAGGTGGAAGCCGCCAAGTTTACCGAGATTACTCTCAACGTAATAGTCTGTGTTTTCATAGGTCATCTCTTCTGTAACTGGAGACGCTGGGTCGACCCAAGGATCGTAATAAAGTTCAACTTCTGTACCAAACCTGTAGGCTTGCTGCGATAGTGGAGCGTTAGCATTCTTATATTTGTAGCCTTCGTATTTGCGCGGCGTAATTGTGTAAGATTCTAGCGCATTGCGCGTGACAGTATCAGTGCCGAGCGTTTGACCGTCAGTACTGAGATGCTTGATTGTAAACGTAATGTCTTTGACTATATAGTCCAAATCGACTACAACATCGTCGGTCATAGGTCCATCACTAATCGGAGCGGAGCCGGTGCGAGCACCAACCAACTGATAGTATGATTGAGTTACAGGTTCGGCTTCGTAATTCTCACCGTCGTCAATCATCTGGAAAGTAGTATCGAATGGCTCGCTTTCGCCCTGAACGTAATGATTTACTGTTAATTTATGCTGACCGACTGGCGTTACACCGCCATCATCGCAAACGCCGAAGCTTTCAGCTGGCACTTCGACTGGGAAGCTGCCATTAAAGGCACGGAGATAGCCATTTCCCAATTTTACGGTATCCGCAATTGCGTTGCCTCTAAATTCATTGCCGATTTCTAGCTTGCCAGATGGCACCAATATGACACCGGTTGCGCCGTTAGTAAACTGGACACTACCGGTATATTGCTTGTCACTTTTTGTGCTGTCATAAACATTAAAGACTACATTTCCATTGCCACTAACCGTGAGTGGTCCAAATTGAACGGCATTATTGCCATGCATGTCGTAATTAATAACAAGCGTTTGACCACTACTCAAGCCGCTGACTGTATAGCCAGGATCCCAGTTACTGCTGTAGCTAATATTAATAGCTGCCGTACCTGTGCCGCTAACTGCAATCGTCTTAGCGTTCCATTCGGCGCCAGATTTTGAAGCATTTTGATCGTTATTAAAAGAGGAGGCAAGATTCTGGTTGATGCTAATTGCGTTATCTTTTAGCGCGCTAAGCGTCATGAAGCCCTGAGTATCTTCTTTGTAGATGTGCGTAGTTGCGCTTTCGGCCGTACTGTAGTTGCCGGAATAGTAGGCATTAATCGGCAGGTTTGCTCCAGCAATCGTGATCTGCCCCCATTCGCCACCCCATTGACCGTTCGTAGCGAGCGAAACATTGTTTCCGAGCACGAGCATGGAGTCGCCGGAAGAGACATTTGCATTCCAGCCGAGGCCATTGCTATCCATCGTTTGAATATATGAAACGGAGGCATCTGATTGCTTACCGATATTGTTTTGAGAACCTTCGAGATACGGAGTAGCAACTCCACCATAATAACTACCCTGCTGAGCTTTCGTGAAGCCAATAGCGCTAAACATTCCAAGAGAGCCAAGATTGTTTCCGTTATTGTACGAGCTGTGTTTTTTCGCGATCGAGTCACAATCGATTATCTCTGCCAAATTGTCAGCTGTGCGAGCGGCAGAACTCTGTAGATTAGCATTTATAATAGCAAATGATCCAGTCACAATAAGCACTGTTGCGAGGCTAAAAATGTGACGTTTCTTCTCAAAAAGAGAAGCTCTCTTATTCGTCATTGAAAAAGTATCTTTCCCCCGCAGTTTTACTTTTTATTTCACCTACACTCTATCTTTAGTATAAGCAATTTGCAATATAATGCAAGTATTTTTTGTCAAAAAGCAAAAAGATCCGCACGGGCGGACCTTCTTGTTGATTTTGGCGATATTAACCGCGAGCAAAGTGTGCGAATGCACGGTTTGCTTCGGCCATACGATGGCAGTCTTCCTTCTTCTTGAAGGCGGCACCTGCTTCGTTGTAGGCGTCGACGATTTCAGCTTCAAGGCGCTTTGCATATGGCATGCCAGAGCGAGCGCGAGAAGCCTGAACTAGCCAGCTCATTGCGAAATGCAACTGACGATGGCCAGCGATTGGGAATGGGATCTGGTAGTTAGCACCACCAACACGGCGGGACTTAACTTCGAAATCTGGGCTAATATTCTTGATAGCCTGTTCGAGAACCTCGACTGGATTCTCGCTCTTTAGCTTCTTTGCAGCGCCTTCGATAGCGGAGTAAACTGCGCGCTCAGCAGCATGCTTTTTGCCGTCGAGCATAGACTTATTGATAAGTCGCTGAACCAAAACGCTCTGATATTTGCGATCTGGAGAAACTTTGCGTTGCAAGCTTGCGGTAACTTTACGAGACATAATTACTTACCCTCCTTCTTTGCACCGTACTTAGAACGGCCCTGCTTGCGACCATTGACACCCTGAAGATCGAGCGTACCGCGAACGATATGATAGCGGACACCTGGAAGATCCGGAACACGACCACCGCGAACGAGCACAACTGCGTGCTCCTGGAGGTTGTGACCTTCACCACCGATGTATGCCCAGACTTCCTGACCGTTGGTCAAGCGAACACGAGCGACCTTGCGGAGAGCGGAGTTCGGCTTTTTTGGGGTCTTGGTGGTAACCTTAACGCAAACACCACGCTTTAGTGGGGCAGCTTGTTTGTAGTAACGAGTTTTGAGCGTATTGACGATCGAGCCGAGTGCTGGAGCCTTGCTCTTCTTGGCAGCCGACTTGCGTGGTTTACGCACTAACTGATTGATTGTTGGCACAAAAAATCCTTTTCTTAATATTTTGACTTAATAAATTAAACTCCTCGGCCCAGCATTAGCCAAAGAGTTTACGAAACTCTGCGAGTATTTTAGCAAATTTCTCACGCTTTGTAAAGTGTTAACCAACAAAAAATCCGCCTCTCGGCGGATTAATCTTTACAATAACTATGAGTTGTCTATAGTGCGCTTTGCCTTGAGCGTATCGAGCTCTTCGCGAATCGCCTGGTCGATCTGATCGAAAGTACTATAATCGCCAAACGAGAACGACTCACCATTAATAAAGATGCTTGGCGTACCTGATATTTTTGCTTTCTTACCACTATCGATATCTGACTCGATCTTTTTATCGATATGAATCGAAATCCTGTTATCTATATCGTTGAAATACTTAGACGAATTCTCGTAGAGTCTCTTGAAATCTTCTACTGAGCCAGTAGCATGAGCGTTTTCAAAAATTTCTACAAAAGCCGCTTCCGTATCCGTGGCGTTAATCCAATCGGCGCGATGCTCGAATAGTGCCGTATGCATCTCCCAGTACGAACCAAGTGCACCCGCCGCCTCAGCCGCACGAGCAGCATCTTTCGCCTTGGCATGCATTGTGAGCGGGAAATTGCGCGAAATAAACAGTACATCATCGGCATAGTCTTGCTTGATTTTATCAAGATACGGCTGGAAGCTAGCACAACCCGGACATTGATAATCGGAATATTCAACAAATACAATGCTAGAATTTACATTGCCGAATACATGGTCGCCAATATAACCATTCGAGAATGATGCGCTTTGTGAGCTCGTCAAAAGACCATTGCCACCATAAAGACTTTGCGACTGCTGAAATGCCTGTGTAATACTAGTCGAGCAGATATTGTTATTATCTAGACGGTACTCCAAGCTATAGATAGCGGACCGATATGCGCTAACTAGGCTCTCAGTACTTCTAGTTTCGTCAAAATCGTAAGTGCTGATTAGCTCCGACTGACATGCATCATACAAATTCTCGAGTTCTTCTTTGGTCAACTCTTCTTTTCTATGGCCCCGGTAAGTGATATTAGCATCAACACTACTACGAAGCTTGGTTGACAACAAATCGTTGTATTGCTGTTTCAGGCTCGCTAGTTCACTCTTCAAACTTTGCTCTTTGATGCTTGGTACGATTGCAAGAGCCGCAATCGATAGCAAAACTAAGATAGCGCCAATCGAAATCGCGAAGACTTTCGTCTTGCGCGCTTCGTCTGAGCGCTGCGATTGATTATTCTCGTTCATATTTCAATTTTAACATAAGCGCCCTCGGTTTGATTCTGATTGATTTTTTGGCGATTTATATTATAATATAGGCAATTTAGTCATCCGTACGTGACCGCTCTTTAGAAAGGAGATGAAGCTATGTCTGCTAAGAAAAAGAAGTATCCGCCCGAAGAAGAAGCGGCTTTCCATGAAAAGCAAGCCGCTTTTGAGCAGTTACAGCAAGCTCGAGCCAATTTGACTCAGGCGATTGCTGACTCGGATGCTCTGCGACTCGAGCGTATCGCTGCCGAAGACAAACTCAATATGGCTTTTGCGATTATGATGGAAGTTCGCGCGCAGCAGGCAGAAATTTGGAGACGATTCGAACAATTCCGCGACCAGCAGATAGCTCGAATCAATGCCATTCGTCAAGAATTAGCCCTTCGCAGAATTGAGATTGCTGATCTCGAACAAAGACGTAACCAGAAAAGCACGAAGAATAATCGCGCGTTCAGAACAAGCTTGCGCAAACGACAGGACGATGCCAGAGCTCTCGAAAATCAACTGACGAAGCTCTGCGATGAGTTGCGTGGGCGCCAGCATCAAGCCGAAATCGAATGCGATTTGCCCGAAATCCAAGCTTATCGCGCCGCGAAGGAAGCCTTTCGGCTCGCCAAAGCCAAGCACGAAGCCGCATCCGACATGACCAAAAAATTTGCTGCAGCCGTAAAATCCGCTCGCACCAATTTCAACAAAAAAGAGAGCGCGTACAATGCGCTCAGGGCAAAACGATCGATCTCCTAAAACCGGCCTCTTCGCAGGCCGGCATTTTTTAGTTGAAGTATTTTTTGATGCGAGCGTGGTCGCTATTGCGAAAATGTTCCACATAGACGCGCAGTTCACGATAATAGTACGCATTTGCAATCATAAAGCTTGTAATGAACGCTAACAATGCGCTCGCAGAGAAAACTATTAGCCATACATTTGGAGCTGCGATCGTTGCTATGGACAATCCGACCAAAACAAAGAACAGCGTAATTGGCACGAAGTACGCAATTAGAAATACCGTCCTGCCATACAGGGTGGCGCCGAATTGGCGCATAATTTGGCGCAAATCACTAATTTTCAAGTCATAGATATTCATGCTTATATTTTAACGCATTTATACATAATATGCTTACGCATTTTGATTGTGATTATGTTATTATTAATAATAGTTAAGTGTATTTAGGAGGTATCAATGAACCAGGATGGTCTCGATAGTTTTGTCGATTCTTTAATTACGGAGAAAAATCTAAGTGGTCTCACGCCAGAAGGTCGCCAAATCGTAGCGAACGAGCTCAAGGAAAACATTATTGAGCAAGTAAATCGCGCCATCTTGAACGAGCTCCCAGACGAAAAACTCGATGAACTCAATGACAAGCTCGATCAGGGCCCGCTCAGCGAGGAGCAGATGCAGGAGTTTTTGCTAGATTCTGGCGTAGATATTCCAAAAGTAACCACCAAAACCCTGCTCTACTTCAAAGCTTTTTATCTAGGTAACGGCGAATAGGAGAATAAAAGATGCCTGCAACTGCACCAAAGAATCCGGAAGGCAGTTCATCTGGTGAGCCAAAGAAAACAACCGCATGGGATAGCCTTCGCAATGAAGCAAATTCCATGCCGAGCATCGAAGATGAACTCGCAAAAGCCGGCAAGACCATCGACTCCGTAGTCGCCGAAAGCCAAGCACAGCAAAAAATGGCCGAAGTTCAACCTTCGATGCCGTCTGTAGAGGTTGGCGCTTCTAACGCTACCGAAAAAACTCCTTCTATGCCGGCGCTTACAGCCGAGGACTACGCTCGTGCCGGTGTCGCTTTTAGTGGCGACGCTCCTAAAACACTATCCGATACAGGAAAAAGCGCATCAAGCTTTCGCACCTTCGATATACCTAGCGATAGCGCCGTAAATCCTACATATGATCCGACCGTCGTAAACTTAGATGCTATCGCTGATAGCATTCGCGCAGACCAGACTGACGCTAGTAGTAATAACCAACCATCAGACGAAGCCGCTGCTAGCCCTTATGATTGGCACGCCATCGATGGGCTGCAAGGCGCTGTAGATTTCACGGGACTAGAACCTATCATTGAGCCGATTACTCCGGATGACGACACGGCCGATAATCCATCGGCTGCCCCAATTTCTATGCAGTCACAGCCTTCGACTGCAACCGCTACTGCGGCAGGCTCAACTTTTGGCGCTCCAGCACCAGCCGCTGCTCCAACCGCGCCACCAGCAACTCCGCCAGTCACTCCGCCAACCAGCAGCGGTTCAGGAAGCGGCTCAGGCGGCTCATATTCCGGTGGCGGTAGTTCTTATACCGGCAGCGGAAATATTCCGCCAGTAGGTGGCTCATTAGGAAACAATCCGCCTTTACGCAATTTAGGCGGCGACAGTGCACCGGATTTATTCGAATGGGGCAAGCTCAGCGTCGCGGTGGTAAACCAAAATGAAGACTTGAAGAACAAAGCTCGCGTCATGGGCGAGAATCGTTTGGCGGAAAAACTAAACGGTCGCAAAGGTCTCTCGCGCCTGCTTGGCAATATTTGGCAAGGCGGCATCGCACGTGGTTATTATCGTCAGAAATACATTAATCAGGCACGTGAAGAATTAATTGCCGCTGGTAGCTTGGCGCATGATCCAGGCGCGCGCGAAAAGCTTCAAACTGAGGACGAACGTCTCGATTTCGATCGCAAAGCACGCAAGTACAATAGCTACGTCGCACAGCTATTTGTAGATGAAGTTTCGGACGTTTCCGCGGAAGACAAGCGCGAAACGCTACCAGAATCACATCCAGCATACGCATCTATCAAAGATATCGTGATGCAGTTTGCTGATGGCCGCATTCCGAATGAAGAAGAAGCAAACCGTCAGTTTGGTGACGTCCTTAGCCAGCTCGGTGGCGAATTTGCCGAGAAAGGCCTTTCGGTTTCTAATATTACCGATGTCGCCATCCTAGCAAGGCAACGCTTCGAGGACATGAAGACGGTCGTCGAGGCAACTAAGGGCCGCTTCGATCACGATCAGGCCATGGATAGGGTGATGCAAGGTTTTGAAGTTATTTACGGTCATGACCAATTCGAGCATCGCACGCCAAAAGGTAATAAAATCGACAAGCTTATTGATAAACTCGAGAAGACCAAAATCGGCTCGCTCGTACCGCCAGCAACGCTTGCGCTCGCAACCGGTGCAGCATTTTGCGCCAGCGAATTCGTCGGCAAACGCTTGGTTAGTGCAGTGTGTACGGTCGTTCCAGGTTTGAGCGGCGCGATCTTTAGCGGCGTCAAGGCGAGCTCAACCTTCGAGCAAGAACGCTCTCGCGCATTCTACGATGAGCGCTATAGCCGCGAAGTTCAAGGCGAAAACAAGCGTGGCGCCAAAATTCGCGAAACAGTCTGGGAACATATTAGCGTTCATGATATGACCGATCATCTCCGCGAAGCCCGCGCCAAAATCGAAGAAGCCAAGGCAAACGGTCTTGATATCACGAAGCTGACTGATGCTCTTCTAAAAATGACCGCCGAAGCAAAGTTCGCACTCGAAACCGAGAAAACTGGCGATCCGATTTTGAAATACTCTTCCGAGCTAGATGCGCCAGAAGAAAAGCTACGCCTCTTGCAGCAATTCGTCCGTACGAAGAACTGGCTGCGCGACGAGGCTGGCTTCCAGGATCTCGATCAGCGCCTCGATGATAATACCGCATTGATGCAGGAAGTCATGGCGGGCCTCACAGCAGATCAGGCCGAAAAAGACCGCATGGCGCGCAATCTCAAAATTGGAACTATCTGCAAGAAAGCCGGAACTAGCTTCTTGGTTGGCGCCGCCTTTGGTTTGGGAGTACAGGAAATTCGCGCTTGCTCGCTCTTTGATAAAAACAACGAGCTACAAGGTCTCTTTGAGAGCAGCGACAACAACTACGCTGCCAAACTCACTGGTCTCGCCAAAGCTAAGCAAGGCATTGCGTCGCTCTTTGGTCACGGTCCGAAAGGCAGTGGTGAAACTTTGTCTGCGAGCTTCGATACAGTCAAGGGCGAGCTCGAAAGCGGCAGCTCTCCGATGGAGTTTGCGAAGGCGGACGACGGTACTTATACCTTGCTAAACAACGGCAAGGAAGTTGCTAAGGGCATAAACTTTAACCCTGAGACTGGTAAACTTACGCCAGAATCGCTCAAGGCTCTGCGCGAGCAAGGCCTCATGATCACCAAGACTGGCGACCTCGAGCTCTCCGTCGATCGTATCGTGAAAGATACTACGACTCGCGAAGGCTCGCTCGATGAATGGTACAAGAATAGTGCTCACCCAGAAACGACTCTTATTAAGCGTCGTGGCTGGTGGGATAATGATACACCGGTCTACGATAAGAACGAGTTGGCCTGCGGCTATTACACCGACCCAACTACTGGCGCACACGGCCTGCTAACTCGTATGACCGATACCGGCTCCTATCATGGCGGCGAGTCTGCAACCTTTAGCCAGCTCGCAAAAGAGGGTGCCGTTAAGCTGATGATTTCGCCGACTAAGGACACGCAATTCGAACCAATCGAGGTGATTGGTAGGCTGACCGATGATGGACAGCTTGCGTTTACGCCAGCAGAAGGCTCACTTGCAGCACGCTTCTTTGACGATGGCGGTAAGTTTATTGGTCAATATGCCGAGATTGTTCAGGATCGCGGCTTGGCCGAAGATGGTGTTACTCGACTAATTCAGCCATTCGCGACGCTAGTTGGCCCTGGCTATTCTGGGACGATGCCGATTACGGAAGAAATCGAACGCACTGTTACAGATCATTTCAGCGTGCCAGAATATCTCTTCTCGATGCCAGAGCAAGGTTGGGAAATGCCAATGCTATTCCCATTCACATCCGATGGCGCGATGATGAATTCTACGGCTGCGCCTGCACTGCCAATCAACAACCCTACATCTTGGTACAATACCTTCCGCACGCCCTCTGGTATGCGTGGAGGCGAGATTAGCGAAGACGATCGCCATGACGTGCATGGTCCGATTTCCGAACGCATCACTCAGCGCAAGCAGCTACAGCTCGGCCAAGAAGTCGCTGATTATCGCGCACGCTTGGAGCAAGTCAGCACTAATACTACTGACCCAGAAATCGCCAAGAATGCCGAACACTTGCGCCAAGTTGAGCAACTTATCGCGCAGTCGCCTACTCTTCAGGCAATCGACGACAAGGTCAAGACAGTCATCATGTTGCCGGTCTGGGCAAAGGAAGATTTCGATAAAGTTTACGCATCGCTTTCGCTCTATGCGCAACAGGAAGGCGTACCGATCGACTCCTTCATGGTCGTAGTCGACGTAAACGACAAGATGCCGCAAGATTCCGCAGCAGTCTCATTGAGAGATTTGACCGAAGCGGAATGCGCGCATTTCGGTGTTGATATCTACGACACACCGAAGCTTGATAATGCCGGCAATCCAGTACTCGACAATGCTGGAAATCCAGTCATGACGAAGGCTCGCCGCATGCAAACCGGCGCAACGCAACCATCAATGGCCGAGATTTTCGAATACCGCCGAAAGCAAACCGTCGACGAGGTCGAACGCGCAAGACGCGACTTCCCTGGCCTACGTGTTGCTACGCTCACGCAATCAGGCCATCAAGGCATCAACGATGTTAGCCGCTGCATGAGCGATGCGATTCTATTTGCAATTAATCAGTCAATCCAGGATGGACGCATGTCGGCAGACAATGACGTTATCATGATGCGCAACGACTGCGACGTAAAACATATCAGTAAACATTACGTGTCGTCGATTCAGGAAGCCGCAAAGAATAATCCGAAGACACCAATCTTCACTGGTACGACCTACTTCAACGTCGATCATCATCGCGACGTACCTGGTCTTGGCGCACTCACGCAAATCGAACGCATGTCCAACCTATTTGGCGCACTTGAAGGCAATATTCATACCGCAGGCGGCAACTTTGGTTATCGCGCTTCGCACTTTGCCGCAATCAACGGTTACGGTTTCGACGGCATCGACGATATGTCAGGAGGCGCAGGTTCGGATGATTTGCGTACCGGCTGGCGCTTGCAAGATGCCTTCCATGTAGCATACCAGGATAGAGGCTACAACTCCGGCAATCCTGCCGACGGCGATCTCATGGATCCTAGCACGCGTATGCTCGTGCGCGTTGGCGATGCTACTATCGATACCGACAACTTGCGCTACTTGCGATTCTACGGCGAAGGCGGTATCGACAATGCTGGTATCGCGGTTACCGATGACTCTTATCGCGGTAACGACGAGCGCCCTGCTGGCATTACCGAAGCTAACTACGGCGACGATGAAAGCCGCGGTAGCTGGGACTACTGGAAGACCTTCATTGAAGACATCGATGGCCCAAATACCGAGGCAATCTGCGGACGTTTCGAAAACGAACTTACAGATTATATTTCGAGAGGCGGACGCTGGGCAGAAGCCGGCATGGAGCGTTGGGAGAGAATCATTGCTTGGTGGCTCCAAAGCCCGAACAATGGCTACTACACCATTACACGCGAAGCCGATACGACGAATCGTTACAAGTCAACCGGCGTACGCTATGTACTCAGGCTAACCCCTTCCGGTAAGCGCCGCTATATCGAGTCTCTACGCAGTCGCATCATTGGCGATGGCACGAGAACGCAGAACGTGAATGGCTTCCAACAAGCGATCGCGAACGGCGATTGGGTCTCACCAAGATAAAGACCGAGCAACAAAAAAGAATCCCGCAAAGGGATTCTTTTTATGTTGGCCTATTCAACGATTTCCGCCGAAATGCCGTCGCCAGAGTTTGGCCCGATTACCTTAGTGGCCGCGAAATCTATCGCAAAGGCAGACACGAGTACTACGCATAGAATATAGCGCGTGCGCTTGTCGATCCGCATGAAAAGATTATCGAGCAGTGGTCCGAAAATATAAGTAAAGCCGCAACCGCCCAGACCAAAGACCGTCAGGCTCTCGAGGCAGATGCGCCCATGCAGGTTAAACATAAAGTTCGAATAATCCCAGTATTTTGCATGCAGAAATACTTCCGAATACCAGCCGCCGACATATTCGATAATGCCACACAATACAAACGAGCTTGCGAACATCAGCCACGGATTCTTGCGGAATTTCTGTAATACGAACAGAATCGCCACGCCGCCCGTGCCATAAATCGGTAGCCAAGGTCCATACATGGTGCCGCGATTTACGAAACGTCCCTCGCTAAACAGATAGATGCCAACCTCGTAGAGCCAGCCCACAAAGCAGAAGCTAAAGAATAGCAGAATATAGGTCGAGAGCGTGTAGTGCTTTTTGGCGCCCTGCACCACGAGCTTACCCTGATGCTCTTTTTCCGGATAGGCGCTCGGCTTTTCTTCGGTCGGAAATAGCTTATGGTCGTTTAGAAGTTCACCATCAGTCAAATCCTTGCGTTTTTGCTTACGCAGTTCGGCGTAAATTTCCGCAAACATAGCAAACTCATACGGATTCACAAAGAAAATGTTCGATAAATTAAAGGTTAACAAACCGAGGAAATGCCACATGATGATCGTCAAGCTCACCTTGAATAGCTGGCGCTTATGACCATTAGTAAGCTCCTTGCTGAGTCGGAAAGCCTCTCGCATCTTGATGTTAGGATTTTCGGCTAGCACGTACGGAATCATCGAATACTCATAGTACTTGATGAAATAGCCAACAATCGTAAATGACCAGAGCGTCAGCATGGCATTTTTGGCGAGCAGAATCAGCGCGCAGTGCACGCCCCGACGCTTGCGGTACGGGAATAGGAAGCGATCAGGCTTCGCGCCGATATATTTACGCTGCTCTAGAAAGTAGCGATTGCGCCCGACTTCCACCGCGCTCAGGAATAGGAGGCGGAAAGCCAAAAACAGAAGCGTCGCCACAATACCGACAATCGCCGTCGGTAAGCTATCTGAAATCGCCCGGACGCCACCTTTGACAAAGTTTGCAATCATGCTGCGATTGGCCGCAACTTCGTTGACGAAGGTCGAGACGATACCTTTGTCGATTTTATCGGCGATTTCGCTTTGGTGCTGTTGATCCGCTATCGCACTATCGATTAGTTCATTGATAGTCGGATTGTCGGAAGGATTATTGTCCTTGTAGAACGTCAGTATTTCGACTGCGCGCCGGCTCGAAACCTCGACATCAAGGATATTTTTCGACTTGAAGGTCGTACCTCCAGTCAGCAAGAACGTACAAACGAAGAGCACAATGACATTCTTGAAGTAGTTTTGCCGCACGCGGTGCTTCGCGACCTTGCGGATTTTCTTTAAGTCCATTACTAATTATTATGGCGATTTGGGTTGGCGCGCGCAAGATTGCAACAGTTGCATTCCGCTTATGCAGATTGACTATCACGCGGTTTTGTGATATAATTATAACATATTCACTCGCACATTCACGCCACCATCAAAGGGAGGAATTGATATGATTTTAAAAGTGAACGACAAGATCTATCTTCAGAACTATGTCATCCCAAAAATTGCCAAAAATCTACTCGGAGCACCATCCAGCATCGCATTCGAACTCGCGTTCCAAATGGAGAGGCTGGCGATAGAATCAACGAGCGATGCCGTGCGCTTTGAGAACTGCTTCGAAGAGCCGGAAAATATTGACTACCTGCAAGATTGCAATTTTCTGCCGGATTTCGCCGTGCTTTCACAGAAGTCTATCAGTGAACTCGAAGTCATCAGGGATAAGTGTATCGCTAAGCATAACACGTACGTCAGCGAGCATGCCGACGATCAATTCGACGATCCTGGTCAGAAATTAGCGATTTCGTATGCACGTTGCGATCTGTTTTGCGAAGGCATCTGGCTACTAATCGGCATTAAAAAGGGCGAAATCCCGATGCCGGCTTTACCTGAAGGCATCACACTGCAGATTCCCGAGCTCCTTGAGCCAAAAGCAGAAGTCGAAGTGGCCGAAGCGGCGCCAAAGAAGCCAAAACGCGGCCTATTCAATTTTTTCAAACGCAGTTAAGCATTCGTGGCAAGCAAAAACGACAATCCCCGTCTCGCGGCGGGGATTTTTCTTGCGTTTACTTCTTAGCTCGCCAGAGACGATAGGACTCCACTAGGTCGCCATCGTGCATCGGTGACGGTAAATTATCCATGCTGCGAAATTCAAGACGCAGCGATTCTGAATCGGATTTAATCGTCACGTTTCGTGAATCGATTTTCGCCCAGTATAGCGACGTATTGTTGTAGCAAATATCGCCGTTCGGGTAAACTCGTTTGCGCGCTTCCCCGCCAAGCGTGTCGATGAGCTCTAGCTCCGAGCCATCAATTTCTATGCCGGTTTCCTCAAACAGTTCGCGCGTCGCCGTTGTGCGCAAATCTTCGCCAAGATCCTGGCAGCCGCCCGGCAAACCCCAACGACCATTATCGGTTCGCTGCTGTAGCAATATTTCGCCGCGTTCATTTTCAACCACGACCGAAGCGCCAGTCTGAATAAATGGAATGTGGCAGATTCGCTCATCTAGCGCCATACGAAACAGCACCGGATAGCCGCCATAATTCGCGCTTAATTTGAGCAGCTGCTCTTCCGACAGGCTCTGGACTAGCTCGACAAATTCTTCATGGGAGTATTCCCGCATCTGTTTGAAGTTCATGGTTATATTATATGCTAGATTTGCATTTTTGGCGCATTATTGTATAATTTCGTAAAGGATTGTTCTGGTTCCTAGAAAGGGGGTGTTTTTATGGAAGATTACCAGAAGCCGTCAAAAGAAGGCATCCTTCAGCACCTTTTGCAAAACATCATAGACTCGCGCAATGGCCTGCGCATTATGTTTCGAGAATCGAGCACCTTCCACCGGATTTACCCGATGATGCTGGTGGGCGGAATTGGGCTTGGCCTGATTTTCGATTTTATTCCGCTCGAGTACATAGTGCTGGCGGCGATTTTCATCTTTGATGTCGAGGCCGAGACGACGAATACTGCGATTGAAGAGGCCTGTAATGCTGTTACGCATAAGCGCAATGAGCATATCAAGCGCTCAAAGGATATTGCGAGCGCAGTGGTTTACATTGCGCATCTTTGCTACATTGCGGTCGCGTTATTCTTTACGATTGCACATGGTCTTAATTTCGAATGGTGGACAAGAATTATCCCCGCATGATTTTGCGGGGATTTTTGCTTGAGCTAAAAGCAAACTCGGGGCATTTTAAAGATAGGGCGGTTCTGGTAGGATGTCTCCACATTTCTGCTCCTGCCACTGTCTGCTATATTCTTGATATGCTTCCTTAATGTTATTATTATAATTATCTTTAATTCTTTTAGCTGCGGCGCATTCGCCCATGATATTAGTGCATACTATACCACCACTCATAGAAGTCTGATATGAAGTAAATGCGGAGCTAAGAGCCATCTCGTAAGACTCCTCGATGAGATCACAGTTATATTCACGTATCAGTGCCGCCTTCTCTTCTTCTAGCATTTTCACCTCTTCCTGTCTTACTTTCTCGGCTTCTTCTTTCGACTTTTGTTTGGCCCGATTCAGGATTTCCTGTTCAGTCTCTCCTTCTTCAAGATGACGGTTTTCTTCATCTGGATCTTCGCTTTGCTCGCCGATTTGCACATCTTCTTCCGCTTCCGGCTCGTCGGTTTTGTAAATGCGCGAAATCAAATAGCCACTCAATATGCCTAGAACAATCGTCATGATTGCGACAACTACTAATAATAAGCGCTTTTTATTAGCCGGTTTTTTGTTTAGCTGTTTCTTTTTATTCGGTTGAGTCTTTTTTGCTTTTTTATTATTCGTTTTCTTTGCAGTCTTTTTGGCTGGTTTTACGCTCATATAGCCCTGTTCGTAATCTTACTTTGATTCTATATTATCACGCGAGACTAAGCATAAAAACTATTGACCATTTTCGTAATTTATGCTATAATATAGTTATGCGAAAGGTTGCGTTATCTATCATAGCTTTTATTATTTTATTTATCGGTACAGCCTCTGCTAGTGCCTATTTTTTTAGCAATTCCGCTACTGAAGTGTCTAATATTTTTAACCCCAAGCGACACGAAACGATTACCGTTACAAAAGACTTACCATACAAGATTACCAGAGTCGAAGATAATACGCTTGAATACGGAAAAACTAAGATTGCAAATGACGGCGCAAACGGCGTCAAATCTATTACTTATGATGTTGAGTATAAAGGCGAAAAAGAGATTTCTAGAACCAAAATAAGCGAAGAAGTTTCCAAGGAGCCTATCACTCGAGTAATAGCTATTGGTACGAAAATTATCTGGCACTGCTACGATACCACTTCGTACGATAAGAACGCATACAATGATAATAAATGCGTAAACAGCACAGGCGAAACCGTCTTCGTTCCAGACTCAATGGCAATGGATCTCGATCCGGACTATTTACCAAGTCGAAAAGGGCATCCTTATTACAATAGTTTTTAGCTTTACATCGAATAACATATATTAGGATTTTTATGTATATTACAGAAGAAGACATCGATGCATATTACGACGAAATGGCGGAAGATGCAAAATGGGAAGCAGCAAGAGAAGAATGGAAACAGGAGCAAATCGAAAACGCTTACTATGAAGAACAAGCTCTTCGAGACACGATTGAAGATGCTGCCAGCGAAAACTGCTACGCTGACTATTCTAGCGGAAAAAGAGCGCATCTCGAATGTGAGCATAGTAGCTATACGCCTAGACCCTCAAGCTCCGACACATCTGACGGAATGAGTCTATTTTTCTTCGGACTTTTAGGTGTCATTATTATAGCGTTTTGTGTTTCTAGACTTAGAAAAGGTAATTAAAGATTAGCCACGAGTTTACGTGGCTTCTTTTATACTCTAACTATTAATTGATAATAAAAAAAATAGCTCTCGCGGACATTAAACATGTCGTGAATTATTTGAGCTTCTTCAAGCTATACGTTCATCATTTCTCCATCGCAGGCAAGATACATTACGTTTCCTACAATAGCCACCCAGAACATCCCGTGATCGACACGAAGTATCAACCATGACGGCCGCTATGAGCTTTGACGAGCTCCCGAAGTCCTTGCAAAATATCGTTACGAAGCAAGGCGAAGATTTTCACCAGAGCTTTGCGCCTAGCAAATAGCATGACGAAAATAAGACCGACATAAAGCTCGGTCTTATTTTTGGCAGGAAAAATCCCCGCATGTCGCGGGGATTGTTAAAAGTACGTCGATAATTCTGCGCCAGTGGTTCGGGGATTAGTTAATTAAATTGACTTAAGGTATGGGTGGCATTTGGTCAAATCAATCAATCATTTTTCATAGCTGTTCGCTCGGGAGTTCAAATTAACACTTTTTCGCGTAAGGGACACTTTGCATTATTTAATAAAGTGATCGGTTTTATTAAAAACGCGCCGCGCCAGGACAAGGATTGAGGCCTCTTAAATCAAGTAGTTTTTGCCTATGCACTTATCCTTCAATACTAATACTTATGTTAATCCTAATAAACTTCGCTAATAAGCTAGTTAGATGATTTTACTGTATTTGCCAGTCGCCGTATTGCTACGATCGCCAACTTTTTCACTTGCCCGATATATTGCTGTTCAGTTCAAATATCGAATACTTATATTGTAGCACATCTTGCGATTTTTGTCAATAGTGCTTATGTACAAGGTTTCTCACGCTGCCCTGTATGCTAGCAGGCCCGACTATTTTAGTTTTGTGTTCGACAGTCAGAATGTCACTGAACATATCCGTTTCGATTTATAAACGAAAGTTGTCGGAAATAAAAAATAGCCCTTTGGGCATATTTCATGAAACATGGCTGGGGATGAGGGATTCGAACCCCCGAATGGTGGGACCAGAACCCACTGCCTTACCACTTGGCGAATCCCCAACGGATGTATCAATATTAGCACAACTGCGCGGATATGCCAAGCCTAATTGATTTCCTCCCAAAAATGTGTGATAATATGCTGGACATTCGTGTCGCATATTAAAAAGAAGGAGTGGTTAAGTTGAAAAAGCTCACTGTCCCGCAGTTAACCCAGTTGAGCGCGGCCGAGTTGGTCGACGGTTTGTCCAGAGGCGAATTTTCAATCCTCGAAAGCCTGCACTGCAAAAAGCTCTTGCGCGGCACGAAAGGCGCAAAAATCGGCGCCGGAGCAGCCATTGCGATCAGCAAGTTTGTTGCCAAGTCGAAAGATCCGCGCGACCAGCGCAAAGCACTCAGCGACACACTGCGACACTTCGCGCCCTACCAGAGCCAGCCGCTCGCGACCGACATTTCTAACGGTGGCATCATTCTCGCGTTCAATCACCCGTCACTCGGTGAGATTCTGCGCCTGATCGAGTATTGCTCGGGCACGTTCCCGAAACGCCGAATGCTCTTTCCGGTCACCCTGGTCTGGTTTGAAGTTCTCGCGAAGTACAAAGAATTCCTTGAAAGCATCGGCATCTGCATTACGCCGACCGTTACGCCGAACGCAATTTCAGAAATCAGCGAAACGGCACCCGATTCAATTGATGCCGCAAACGAGATTCGGCAGAAACTGAATGACTATTACCTCGGCTTGGCTTGTGATTTTCTCAAAAATGACGACATCATGCTCATTGCGCCATCGGCAACGCGCCAGAATTACATCTACGATTCATCGAAGCAGATGCATGGTGACGATCCGATTAAGCCCGAAACGCTCGCACTCATCGTGACATCTTTGCGACAGAAAAAGTTGATGAACTATACAATTCTGCCCATCTGCGTGGTGCCGCCAGAAATGCCATCGCAGGGTCTTAATCTGTTCGACGAATACATCCTGGCGCCTTGCGATTATATTCCGTCATCGCAGGCCGAGCAGCTTACCAAGAAAAAAGTCGGAAGTGCGAAGGTTCGCGAAATCGAGCTGTTTTACCGTCAGCTCATTTCAGACATGCTCGTGCAGTACGAGCGGTCAGATATCATTCTGCGCCCTACCGTGACGATCGACGTCGAAGATCCTTGGCGCTACTACGACTAATCCACTTACTTTTACGGAGCCGCTCGCGGCTCCTTTTTCTTTGCGCCGCATTCATGCTTATGCTATACTAAGATAAATATTTATCTAAAAAATAAGGTGGGCAAGTGAATAACGAAAATCATCCAGTTTATCATCCGCTAGATAGCATTGAGGATGTTGAACAGTTTTATGCGGCGATTCGTCGCGACAAATTAACCGAGAAGCTCTCGCCGGAGCGCCCTTATTGCTATTGGACAATTGAAACCTATGATAAGTCCAATGGTATTCGCGGCGGCGGCGGCCTTGGCGTTTTGGCTGCAGATATGCGCCGTGTTGCCGAGCAACTCTCCGTGCCATTTGTTTTGGTCACCCCGTTCTATCCATGGGAATCTCACCAAAAGATGGAAAATCTCGAACAGACCGATTATCATGTCCAGCAAAACTACAAGGACTTCGGTTTTAATTTCGTTGACAATGTAAGTATCAAGACCGCTACCACCTCGGTCCAACTTGACGTCATCGAAAAGCGTCTTGGCGCATCGCGCTTTCTCTGTATTACCGAGCCGAATTTCGGCGAACTTTACTCGGGCGAATCCGGTTCCGATCACCGTCTATACCAGGAAGTTGCGCTTGGTTTCGGTGGCTACAAAGCTCTAAAGCTTGTTGGTTGCCGCCCAGGCATTATTCAGTTGAACGAGGTTGCTACTTTCTTCGCTGCGCTCGCTCGTCTCGATGAGCTCGTTAGCTCTGGTATGGATTTCTACGAAGCAGTAGTTTACACGCGTAAACATACACTTTACACGAACCACACTCTAGTTCAGGCTGCTGAGGCAACCTTCCACTATAGCCAGTTCGAGCAGTACGTCTTCCCGAACATCAAGTCGGTCGCCGTTCGTCGCTGGCTTTCGGATAAGTTTACCGATGGCTGGATTCGCCTTTCGACCCCAAGCGTCGAAATCGCCGAGCTTCGTAGCGGTGTTTCGAAATTGCACGCCCGCGTCGCAAACTATCGCGACATCAACGGCAACAAGGTAAAGTTCAAAGCCGTTACCAACGGTATCCATATGCGCACTTGGACGCATCCAGAAATCATGAATTTCTACCATGATCGCGGTATTTTGGATAAGTTTGATTTGCCAACTGAACGCGATTTCGTTGAGAATATCGACGCAGTTTCGGCCGCAGATATTCGTCACCTAAAGAATCTCGGCCGTGCCAAACTCAACAGCATCTTGCAAAACCGCACCGATCAGTATGGTAATACGATTCAGATTCCAGAAGGCGCCATGCTCTTCGACTTCAAGCGCCGCTTCGTAGACTACAAGCGCCCATGGCTTCCATTCTCGAACCCTGAGCGCATCGCGCAAATCTTGCAAGATAACGACGCGCATTACATTTTGGCTGGTCGAGTCCACACGGGTGACTCAAACATGTACAACCGCTTGATGAATCTTTTGCATCTCATTGATAGCAATCCAATTCTCAAGGAACGTGTCCACTATTTGCCAGATTACGACGAAGAGCTCGGGCTCGGTCTTTCTCTTGGCGCCAACGCTTCAATCAATACGCCAATCGTAGGTCTCGAAGCTTGCGGTACGAGCTGGATGAAAGATATTGCAAACCTTGGGCTCTTGATTTCGACGCATGATGGCGGTGTCGCAGATATGCCATCCGACAACTATCTAACTATCGAAGGCAAAACCGAAGAAGAAGAGTGCAAGAATCTCTACAAGCAGATGGAAGTTGCCGCCAAAGCCTGGCAAAACGACTTCGATTTGGAGTATTGGATTCATCGCCAGTTGGTAGCCTATTTGGACGTCATTTCAGGCTCTCGCATGATGCGCGATTACTTGAACTATCTCTTTTAATGTGGTAGACTCTTGACAGAGTCCCATAACGGACTATTTTTAATGGGAGCAATTCAGTAAATGGCAAATATTACCAGAATTAAGGCAGGCGATAGCTCTTCCGCCAAAGACAAGAAAGTCGAAAAAGAAGAGGTAGAGGCAGAAGAAATCACCCGCAAAGTTTCTATCAAGGCTAAGAATAGCGAGAATAAGAAAGTCCGCGAGGCGAAAAAATCTGATGAAAAGGCCGAACTAAAGAAAGAAAAGAAAGCCGAAAAGGCAAAGAAAAAGGCCGTCAAAGGCAAGAAAAACCGCAAGAGCGACGAGGAAGTTGGTTATTTCCGTGGCGCATTCCGCGAGATTCGCCAAGTACGCTGGCCAGATCGCAAAACGACTTGGAAGCTTACTTTTACTGTAATCGGCTATATCATCATTTTCTCATTGTTCCTTATGCTGATTGATGCGCTCTTTACCTTCATCTTTAACAAAACGCTAGGAGGAAACTAATAAATGGCAGTTAACCGCTATGATGACACCCGTGCATGGTATGCCATCAGTACCTACTCAGGCTACGAAGATAAGGTAGCCGAATCAATCAACCAGCGCGTTGATAGCGTCGATTTCGCAAACGTTATCTTTGGCGCCATGGTTCCAAAAGAAAAGCAAATTGAAATTAAAAACGGCAAGCGCCGCATCACCGACAAGAAAATCTTCCAGGGCTATGTCTTGGTCGATATGCGCCTATCAGACGCGACTTGGTATATTATTCGCAACACGCCAGGCGTAACCGGTTTCGTCGGTACCGGCACTCAGCCAACTCCAGTTTCCGAGAAGGAAATTGAGAAGATCAAGAAGCGCATGGGCGTTGAAGATCCAAAGTTTACCGTTAACTACAGCGTCGGCGAAGTTATCACCGTCACCGATGGTCCATTCAAGGGCTTCGAAGGTACGATTTCGGAAATCGACCAGAACAAAGGTAAACTCAAAGTCATGGTTTCGATGTTTGGTCGCGAAACCGCTGTCGAGCTCGACGCGCTTCAGGTAAAGAAAATTGAAGACTAATCTACAAAAAAAGAACCTCTCACGAGGTTCTTTTTAATGCCTTGACCTATACACCAAACTGAGAGCCGTCGATGGTCGTGCCAGAACTTGCGTTTGCACATGACGCAACCATGGCCGCAAAGAACACGAACAATGCGATGATTGCCAAGATTGTGAGGATCAGCTCGATTATATAGACCCACATCAAAACCTTCGGGAAGGTGCGTGTTTTATCTTTCGTGCGCGCAACAATCATCAAGACCCATGATGCAATCCAAGCGCCAAATTCTAGAGTGCTTAGCAAGCCCGAAATCGAGTTACTAGCAGCCTCGCCCATAACGCTAGAGAGCGTCGAAATCAGGCTAGCGATACCAAGAAGCGGCACATAGTGACAGACGAGCGAAATAATACAAAGCGTCGTAACTTGTTTTTGAAGTTCAGGCGAAGCCTGCATTTGCGCTTGAGCTGGAGCTGGAGCACCGCCGACTACCTGTACCTGGACAGGTGCTGGCGCTGCTGCAGGCGCGACAGCTTCAACTTGCTGCGGTGCTTGTTGTTCTGGCGCCGGTTGGTTCTGTTCTGGAGCTGGAGCTGGCGCTGCACCGTCACCGCCCATACTAACCCATGAATCGTTATCCATATTTTTCCTTAATTATCC
>CAMMYO010000008.1 GCA_946527885.1 uncultured Candidatus Saccharibacteria bacterium | reverse complement strand
CAGACGCGCTCACGCATAAAGCGCTCGATATCTTTGCGCACAAAATCCGACTCGGTCTCTTTGTGGCGCTTCTCGAGATTCGGAATCACGCCTTCATAAACAGAATCATACTCGTAACCATTACTCAAACGCACGTGATATTTTTCATCGCCCGTACCATAGAGAATCTTATGAATCGCATCCTCAGACAACTCACGAATCGGCACACGCACTGAGAAGCCATGACGCTCACCAACTTTCGTCAAGCGCTTCAGCCACCACGAATCCTGATTAATGCGATTATATGGACGAATGCCGCCTTCCGCAATCGTCAAATTCGGGTTCAAAACCAACTCCGGGTCGATTTCCATGCGCGTACCAAGACCAGTACAAGTCGGACAGGCACCTTGCGGGGCATTAAAAGAGAAGAGGCGCGGCTCTAGCTCCGGAATCAATTCATCCGGATGATCTGGACAAGCATAACGCTGCGAATAAGTCACAATCTCCGCTTCCTGCGTATTGATGCGGTTCTGACCAAGCGCAGTCGAATTATCGGCAATGCGCAAAACTTGCATAACACCTTCGCCGAGCTCCAAAGCCTGCTCGACCGACTGCGAAACGCGGCTTTCCATATCCGGCGCCATCACAAAACGATCAATCACAATCTCGATATCGTGACGCATATTCTTATCGAGTTCTGGCCACTCATCGAGCGCATAAATAATTCCATCTACACGAGCACGCGCAAAACCCTTCGCTAAATACTGATCGCCAATGTGCGAGAACGAACCCTTCTTTTGCGAAACAATTGGCGCCAGTAAAATCAATTTCGAAGCTGTCGGCCAAGCCATCACCTGGTCGATAATATCCTGCACAGTACGACGCGCCACCTCTTTATGACAAATCGGACAGTGCGGAATGCCGATGCGCGCAAAAAGCAAGCGAAGATAGTCGTAAATTTCCGTCACGGTCGCAACGGTAGAGCGAGGATTGCGCGAAGTAGACTTTTGATCAATCGAAATAGCAGGGGAAAGACCGGTAATCATATCAACATCCGGCTTGTCCATTACGCCGAGGAACATGCGCGCATAACTGGACAACGACTGCACATAACGGCGCTGACCTTCAGCATAAATCGTATCAAAAGCGAGGCTAGATTTACCGGAACCAGAAAGGCCCGTCATCACGACCAATTTATCGCGCGGAATATCCAAATCGATATTCTTCAAATTGTTCGCGCGCGCACCGCGAATCCGAATTTTATCCTCGTCCATTAAACCCCTTTCACCTCGCTCTAAAGAGTAAACATCATATCTTATAATTATATCAATTTTTTGCCAAAATGTCAATCGACCACGCTCTAAAAATTAATAGTGATTCATGTCATAATAATCATATGTTTACACCGAAAACGCCAGAGGAAATCGAACAAATCATTAACTCGGTCATTGTACGTGAGCTTCACGATCAATACGTGCCAGATTTCTTTCTCGATAAGGCGCAACCGCTTATCCAAGAGGCCGTCGAATGGCAAAAACAGCACCCCGATAAAAGTGCCTTTGGCAACTTTCGCATCGATCAAAAAGCCAAGCATCTCGCGCAGCGGCTCATGGATTCAGAACAGGGCAAACGCTACCAGCTTAGCGACGAAAATCTTGAGCGCGTCAAATTATTAGAAGACGCCATCTCGCTATACGCCAAGCTTGACGCCAAACCAAGCGACAAAGAACTCTGTGAACAATTTGATTTTACACCCGACGAACTCACTGCGCTTCGCGCCATCCAAGCCTTCAAACGCAAGGATGCTCGGGCTTATCATTTCTTGCGCCAAAATTCAAACAATCCAAGCAAAGCACAGCCGACTGCATAGCAAGCGATATCTTTCCAATCGAAAGTACCGCCAATCAGCACGCTCATAAAGCGATTATTTGACAGACCGAGCAAGCGCACGATTTCGAAATATTGCAAAGCCTCAACCAATATCGCAAACAGAAAAATCCAGAGCGGCAACAGGCGGCATTTTTCTGGCACAAAAATCCGCACCAAAGTATAAATCACAATCACAACCAGCATATCGCCAACATACGGGCGCACAAATGCATCACGCACAAACAGCGCAATCAGTACCTCGATCGCCAACAAAACTAGCGTCGCAATTGCATAGTAAACACGTTTCATATCTCAAGCTTACTATATATTTCTTATTGTTGTATAATAATTCTTATGAATTTCAAGCTCCACAGCAAGTATCAACCGACTGGCGATCAGCCGCAAGCTATCGCTCAGCTTTTGCAGGGCTTGAAAGCAGGCGAACGCGAGCAAACCCTGCTCGGTGTCACTGGTTCGGGCAAAACTTTTACGATGGCGAACATCGTCGAACAATACAATCGCCCAACGCTCGTTCTAGCACACAACAAAACGCTCGCCGCCCAGCTCTACTCGGAGTTCCGCGAATTCTTCCCAGAAAACGAGGTGCATTATTTCGTCAGCTACTTCGACTACTATCAACCAGAGGCATATATCGCCAGTACCGACACTTACATCGAAAAAGATAGCGCCATCAACGAAGAAATCGACCGCCTCCGCCACGCCGCGACCGAAGCACTCCTAACACGTCGCGACACCCTCATCGTCGCGTCCGTCTCTTGTATCTATGGTATCGGTTCGCCGGACAACTACAAATCCATGGCCATCCGTCTCGCGAAGGGCGAAACGCGCGACATGTCGCAATTTATCCGTATGTTGACCGAGATCCAGTATCATCGCAACGACATTGCCTTTGAGCGTGGTAATTTTCGCGTCCGCGGCGACGTAGTGGATATTTTTCCAGCTTCTGGCGACCGCGCTTATCGCCTTGAGTTCGATTTTGATACGCTTGCAAATATCAAGGTTATCGACCCGCTCACAGCCGAAGTTCTCGCCACGCCAGACGAAATCGGCATCTTTCCAAATACGCACTACGCTACGCCAAAGGAAGATCTCGATCGTGCCATCCGCAAGATTAAAGCCGAATACGACGATCGACTTGATTGGTTTAATAAGCAACACAAATATCTCGAAGCGCAGCGTCTTAGCCAGCGCATCAAATATGATCTCGAGATGCTCGAACAGACCGGCTTCGTAAAGGGCATCGAAAACTACTCGCGCCATCTCGAAGGCCGTCTCATGGGGCAACCGCCGGCCACTTTGCTTGATTTCTTCCCGAAAGATTTTCTCATTCTTGTGGACGAGTCTCATATGACACTTCCGCAAATCCGCGGCATGTTTAACGGCGACCACGCCCGTAAAGAGACTCTGGTTGATTACGGCTTCCGCCTCCCGAGCGCACTCGACAACCGCCCGCTTACTTTTGCAGAGTTCGACCGTCACATCAATCAAATCATTTACGTCTCCGCTACGCCAGGCTCTTACGAGCTTGACCATAGTCCAAAGCCAGCTCAGCAAGTGATTCGCCCAACCGGTCTGCTCGATCCGGAAATCGAAGTTCGCCCAAGCGAAAATCAAATTGACGACCTTGTCGAAGAAATCGACAAGACCATCGCCAAGGGTCAACGCATCCTTGTTACCACACTCACGAAACGCATGGCAGAAGACCTTAGTGAGCACCTCATCGAGCTCGGCATCAAAACCGCTTACATTCATTCCGATATCGATACGCTCGAGCGCGGTGACATTTTGCGAGATCTCCGCGCCGGCACTTACGATGTTTTGGTCGGTATCAACCTTTTGCGCGAAGGTCTGGACCTACCGGAAGTCTCACTTGTTGCAATTCTTGATGCTGATAAAGAAGGCTTCCTTCGTAGCGAATCAGCACTCATTCAGACCATTGGTCGCGCCGCTCGCCATGTCGAAGGCCACGTGATTATGTATGCCGACAATATGACGCGCAGTATGCAGAGTGCTATTGACGAAACTAATCGCCGCCGCGAGATTCAGCAAAAATATAACACCGAGCACAATATTACGCCACAAAGCGTCGCTAAGGAAATCGGCCAAGGTTTGCGCGCAATTATCCCAGAAAAAGAAAAGAGCAACAAGCTCAATCTCAAGAAGATTCCGCGCGAAGAACTGCCGGCCATCATCAAGGAATTGTCCGCCCAGATGCAACTTGCCGCCGCCAACCTTGAATTCGAGCGCGCCGCCGAACTGCGCGATCAGATTGAAGACATCAAGACTGCACTAGCCCACAAATAGCCGCCCATTTGACTATTACGCGTATTTGTGATATAATAGTAACATGCCTGCTCGCCCCGCGAGCAGAGTTCTTTGAAAGGTGGTTATGAAAATGTCCATTATGCGAAAGAGGATCGTGATTGCGTTTTTCGAGGGCTTTCTCGAATTGCAAAAGAGCCTGGAGGCACTCTACCTTTACCAGAAACATCTTGAAGACGTGATCCACGATAGCGATCCTTGCAGGCGCCCGGAGCAGATTAGCTTCGGCGCAAAACAGTTGCTGCTCGACAGATCAACTTTCGGCGGCATCGGCGGACCTCTCCACGAAATCTATGCCGCATATGCCAAGCACTGCGCAGCGCACATCGATTGTTATGACAAAGTAGGAGATGGCAAAATCCACGAAACCCCCGACGCAGGTTTTGCGTATCTATCCGAAAACGTCCGCAAGGCAATTTATTTCTTCTGCACAGACAACGAGCACGGCATCCGCTTCGGATCCGGAACCGGCAACGATACATCATACGTGCTTACGCCAGAAGAACTCCAAAGCGACGATTACAGCGACGTCTACAATATGGTCGAGGAAATCATCGGAGTATACCTTACGGAACTATCCGATGACGGTTCTGATGATTTTGCTCCGACCGATTTTGATCCAAGCTCACACGAAGACACCAAAAACCTTTTGTTCGCTGTTTCCGACACGCTCGCCCATCTCGCCACGGAGATGTTCTTTGACGACGGCGCAAGCGAAGTGCTGAAATACATGAAAATACAGCTCGCCATCGAAGAGAGCTGCAGTAAATGGCACCCGCGTCAAAGCCTTCACTATCAACCATTGCGCGAAAGTCTCCGCTATCAGCCGATGACCAACACGCCGTGACCGCCAACCACCCCAGCCGTTTACGCGGCTGGGGCTTTTTGTTGCCTAATGCACAATCGCCGTCATCTTTTCCTTGATAAGCCGTCCACTATCTGACAGATAGCTATCAAGCGTTTTCGGCTCCTCATCTTCGCTCGCAATCAAGTCCGGTACCACATCAGATTGCAGCATCGCAGACGCTTCGTCCTTGTTCGAATATGACCAGTAAACCCAGCTAATTTTGCGCTCATTCATATAATCTAGCCAGCGGCCGAAAGCTTCGTCATAGATTTGACCGTCACCACTCGCATCAGTCATGCCGCACTCCGACACGAAAACCGATAATTTCTTTGCGCGAAACTCGTCAATCTTGTCACGTAGAGTCTTGTTATGCGAACCAGCGTAAAAGTGAAGCGCATAAGTTACATTCTCATTCTGGATTGGCGATTGTGCCACTTCGGCCAGGTTCTTACTCCAATCCGGCGTCCCCACAATCACTAAAGCATTCGATGAATTTGCCCGTATCGCCCGAACAACGTCTTCTGCGTACGGTTTTATGTCCTTTTCCCAAGTCACTTCATGACCGTTCGGCTCATTGCAGATCTCGTATATTACATTCGGAACGCCAGCATACCGAGCCGACATCTCTTTGAAAAATGCCAGCGCTTCCGTCCGATAAGTCTGCGGATTATTGTCATTCAAAATATGCCAGTCGATTATTGCGTAAATATCCAGCTCGATACAAGCATCAACCAACTCGACTACTTTATTTACAAGCTCACGATTCTTTATATAACCATCGTCGTCCGGATTTATATACATTGCGACCCGAAATACATTAATGCCAAACTCGTCTTTTAGATGAGCGATCGCGTCACGATTATATAAATCCCCGTACCACTGCAAACCGTGCGAACTAATACCTACCAACTGCACCGCCTCGCCGCGCTGGTTCAGAATATCTGCGCCATCCGCGCGCAAATCGCCATTGTAACTAACGCTTCGCAAATCCACTTCCTCCCGTTTTTGCATAACACCAAAAATAATCGCTGCGCACAATAGCAAGCCCAAGATAATTGCTATTATTTTTTTCATCATTTACTCCCAAATATACCTACGAACGCTCGCCAGCTATACTTCTCATATTGATTCGGCTTGAGGCCTTCACGATGACGGCGACTTGGTCGCAAATCGAACAGAATCGCTAGCGCTAGATAGAATAAGTTGGCAACCATCCAGACCAGCGGAATAGCGTAAAGCGTCAGGCCTAGCGCCTGCGACTTCAGGACCACAAAGGCAACACCTAACGCATTTGCACACAAAAGCGCCATGTGACAAGCAAACAAACCGACGTCCGCCCAGTTATTACTCTTAGCTTTTCCTTTAGCTGTAACCTCAAACTTCTTATTCGATAGACCAATCAACTCCTTAAAAACGACAAAAGCCAAGTACGGCGCCTGAATAATCTCTTGTAGCTTAGTCCAAGTCGCTGATCGATAATTGCCTTCCAGCCAATCAACCACAAAACGTTTCAAGAAGTACTGTACAAAGAAGAAGACAATGAAAACTAACAAATCGCCACGAATCGCAATGATGTCAAAGAACGCGAACAGCAACGGCAAAATCAAGTAGAGCAGACGACGCAAGCCAAAGCACCAATAGTTAATCGCAACGAAGTAATCCAGCTTCTGGCGCCATTTAAGACCCTTAACGCTAAAAATACCGTACGCTTTCGCGGTCTGAATACAGCCGCGCCCCCAACGCGAGCGCTGCTTCAAGAAACCAGCCACATCGTCAACCGCCTCGCCGCGAGCCAAAATGTCCGAAATTGCAATACCGCGATAGCCTTTCGACTCCATAATCATACCGGTCGCCACATCTTCCGCAATCGTAGCCCACGCAAAGCCGCCAGAAGCCTTCAGCGCCTGGCGAGAAATCACACAGTTAGTGCCACACAGAATTGTCGAATTCGCATGGTTGCGCGCCAGCTGAATGTAGTGATAAAAATAATCCTGTTCAAATGGCATTTGCGAACCGAAACGCGCCTGGAAAATATCCGGATTGCGGAAACTTTGTGGCGTCTGCACGAAACCCAGCTTTTCTTCTGTTACGAAAAACGGCACCGTCTTCAATAGGAAATTCTTTTTCGGGCGCATATCCGCGTCAAAAATTGCCACGAGCGGCGACTCGGTCTGTTTTAGCGCATTATTATAATTGCCAGCCTTCGCATAATCATTTTTCTTGCGCGTTATATAGCCCACGCCACACTTCTTCGCTAGTCGCGCAATCTCTGGACGGTTACCATCGTCACACAGGTAGATATGGACTTTCTTCAGGTCAGGGTAGTGCATCTCGGAACAGGCTGCCACCGTCTTTGCCAACATCTTTTTGCTCTCATTTACAGTAGCAATCAGCACATCGACTTCTGGATAATCTTTCTTGGATATCTTTGGCGTTTCCGGACAGGTCTTTTTATAGCGTAAAATATTCCAATAATAAACGAAGAACTCAAAACATTCGATTAATTCTACGGCAAAAATCAAAAGACCAAAGAAGAGATTCAACAGACCTAAACGAATCGGCAAAGTAAAAATTGCACGATAAACAATATAGCTAACGCTCGCCAATAGAGCAACACTATAAACAATCAACTTAACGGGATGCGTTAACTGTACTTTCTTTTTCATACTATCTAGAATTATACGACATAAAAACAAACCGCCCAAAACATGAGCGGTTCATTTTTATATCTCGCTTTTACTTGCGACGCTTTATGATAAAGCCTGCTGCAACCAAGCTAAAGACTACGAAACTTATAACGTAAGCACCAATCCTATCACCAGTAAATGGAGCCTCCGGAATAACCTTTGAGATTACCTCTGGGATAACCTTTGAGATTGCTTCTGGAATCTTCTCGATTACTTCCTCGACTATTTCTGGAATCGTCGGCTCATCCGAAAGCTTATTTGGATCAATGTCCGTATCAGGCTCGCCCTTCGTGTATTTATCGGTGTAGACAATATTCACGAGACGAACGTTCTGATCTTCCGGATCGCGCACGAGCTCAAAGCTGATATTTTCAAAGTTCGTATTGCCAAAGTCAAGCTCGTTTAGCGGCACCGGCGTGTCATAAACAGCACCAAATACCGGATTTTCTTCTTGAACACCAGCCATACGTTCAAATGTTAAGTTGCTATCGCTGCGCGGATAAACCGTACCGTCAAACTCGCCCCACTTGTTCGACTGAAGAATGACGCCATCGCGACGCAAGCCATAGATAATCAAATCAGACTTGTCGAAATCATCTTCGTCGTCATTCAAGAGAACGCGCGGTTTGTTCGATGTAATGTAAAGAACCTCATCGAGCGGATAGAAGTCGCCTTCAAAGTCTTCACGCGGCTTACCAGCATAGCTCTCGGTTGGCGATACTGAGTAGGCGTAGATATCGGTCGTATCCGGAATCGTTAAGCCCATATCCGTCGTATCGATTTCTTCACCGTCGTCGAGCGTGACATTTGCTAGACGAATACTTGCCAAGCGCGCAACCGGCGCAGCGGCAACCGTCGGAGCAGTGTAACCATCGAGCTTCTCATCCTCGACTACTGTATTACCCCAGATAAAGATACGCTCGAGCTTCTCGTCGTTCGAGAAAGCAGCCGTTTCCATCTTGGAAATATGATAATCAAGCGTTGCTTCTGCGAGCTCGCCATCGTTATGGAAAGTTGCAACCGGAATCGTGTTCTTACTAAAGCCATCCGGAATGTCAACTTTACGCAACTTCGGCATCTCTGCGAAGGCCAAGCCACGCGAACCATCAAACTTAGCAGCCGTCAGATCAAAGTCCGTGCCAGAATCGCCCATCGTCTCAAAGGCCGTGCCTTGGAAGGCGTGCTGGCCGACCGTAACAGTCTCGTCTTTAATATCTGGCGAGAATTTGAAAATGTGCAATTGTTCTGCGTTCAAGAACGCTTCGTCGTCGATCGCGCGCAGATTGCTATCTTTGCTCGCATCGACTTTCGTAAGTTGCGTACAGCTTGCGCAAGCTTGCGGCGTAAACTCTGGCAACTTCGTAACCGTCAATTCTTTAATCGGCATAGCGTAGAATTCCTGATGCCAATCTTGGAAATCGCCGTTGAGCTTATGTTCGAGACCGACTAGCATTTCAGATTCAATCTTCAGCTTGTCAATGTCTGCATTCCAGAACATCTGGTGGACTAACTGACCTGAAGCCGTCGAAGCTGTCAAATCTGGTTTAACCGTCACTTTATCGTAATGTACGTCGGCATCACCCGCATTGAAGGCGGAATAGCCGATTCTAGTAACCGTGCTCGGAATGACAAGTTCGTCCGCCATATCTGCTGCGTAGAACGCTGCATTATCGATAGTTTCAAGCCCCTCAGCAAAGGCATTCTTCATCTCACCCTTCGCCCACTGGAAGGCGGATGCAGCAATCGTCTTTAAGGTATCTGGCACATCGAACGGATCACGAATCTGCGCCTTTTCGAATGCACCCATCGTAACGGTTTCTAGGCCGTGCGGCAAAGTCAATTTGCCAATCTTCGTCTCTTCGAAACCGAACGGAACGTTCTTGACTGTGTGCTTCCACTCTGTTTCGCCAAGGTCGAGCTCGTCGAACTCTAGGCCTGCAAAGTAACCCACGCCAGTCATATAGATATCGGTTTTATTATTCTTGGTAAAGATTACTTTTCCGTAATGCGTTTCAGATGTTTTCTGCCCGTATGACAAGATTCGGTACCAATTATTTGGATCATGTACATCTTCTACGATTTTCTGGTTAAAGAGACTATAGAAAGTCGTCACTGGATAGCTACTCGAATCCGCCATACCGTGCGCCGAACAACTCATTGTAATGTACGGATAGAGATTTGCGCCAGCATAATCACGCGCTGATTGCGGGAAATCCTCTGGCTTGAAAGGTTCAACAAAATTCGGTGGCAAAGCGCCCAAATCGAAGTCGATTGTAATGTTTCGTAAGGTACTAATATTTGCGAATGACGCCGCATTCATTGACTTGATGGTTGGCGGCAGGTAGACATCGCGCAGATGTGTGCCCCAGAATGACTTATAGCCAACATGCCACAATTTCTTCGCATTCAAGTCCACATCGACCGTGTTTCCGTCTTCGTCGACACCAAGGCCGTAATCGGCCCAGAATGCATCGTTACCGACATATTCTAGCGAATCAGGCAACTTCGTAATGTGAATCGTATGGTTATTAAGGTATTCTTCGTTTATTTCGCCAGTTGACCAGTTCTTTGCATTGCTGTATGTGTAGCCATAGTCAAATGCAGCATCACCGATAACTTTGAGCGTATCCGGCAAGACCAATTCTTTCTTGATATACGCGTCGGAGAAGGAGTCGCCCGGAATCACTTCAAGATTATGCGGCAGAACAACTTCATCGATCGCCGCCTGAACAAACATGCGCGGCGACAATACTTTCCATGCGGTGCTACCCAAGTCAACTTTATCTGCGTTAATGTGCCCAAAGAACGTATTATATATGCCCGTACCGTACGTACCGCCAGGACATTTGCTCAAATTCGAGTTGTAGTCATCGGCAGAGTAATAACAGTTGTGATAGCCGTTTGGTAGCTGACTTACATTCTTATCTGTAAAGGTGATTGTTCCAAATTTCATCGGCCAGAAGTTATTCATTTGATCTTCGTTAACTCTGACCCCCATCTGTTTCGCTTTCGATACATCCAGATCTCCCGGGAACCGCGGCCCAAACTCAGTTGTTATATGGAACTGACCGTCATACCATTCCGGACCATGTCGATGCGGCAAAGCCCAAGCGATGTATATATTAGGACTAAATACATCCAAGTCGAAGGTAATATCGTTCAAGAATGCACAGCCAGAGAAGACCTGCGCGCCCATATACTGAAGCTTGTCATAGAGATAAATGTTTCGCGTACGGGTTTTCTCGAATGCGTGATCGCCGAGCGCAACTAGGTTAGGGAAGTCTACGTCGCCATCCAAGCAGTAAGTATTAAAGAACGCATTAATGCCAATAAATTCAATATTCTTCGGAATCTTAATATCGACCGTACTCGTAAATTTATGCACGAACGCACCGTTGCCGACACCGCGCAAGCTGTCTGGCATCCTCACAAAATGACCAGTATTTTCGGTACAGGAAGCTATCAATGACGTACCGGTGCCCATATTGTCATAGCTACCACTCCAATCCTGGAAGGCCGAAGCGCCGATAAACTCATAGCCGTCACCAATCGTAATCTTGTGCAAATTCATCATATTTGCGAAATAGATTGGCGCAATTACGTTTTTGTAAGTATCGACATGTGCGTAAATCTTCTCATAATCGCTACCAGAGCCGCGATAATTTTCTCTGTCACCATAATAGCTGTAGTAGTTAGATTCCCAAGCGCCATACTGCGCGTGAACATAGTCATTGCCCGCAGCAGAGTTGCCGTTACAGCTCGTGTTGTCTGGACATTCCGGCATATAGTGCTGATCATAGGCATTGAAGCGCCACAAATAGTCGCCATAGAGCACATGCGTATCGCTTACTTCGTCGTTTTCACCATAAGGCGCAATCAAGTTCAATTCTTCAATTGTACCGCTTGGCTCGCCGGAAGATGTGCTAGCGCCGTAATAATTATCAAGTACGACAAACATCGGCAAAGTCGTACCGCTCGTTAGAGTATCATAGGCCACCGTCAACTTCTTCAATTTGCTATTGCCCTGAAAGAGCTGGCTCTGAAGATAGTTAATGGACTTCGGTAGAACCAATTCGGTCAAATCATTGTTCGCGAAAGCCATGTACTCGATGCGATTTACGCCATCAAGATCAATCGACTTGAGATGAGCGTCTTTGAATGCGCGCGGACCAATCGTCTTAATATTAGTATCCGAGAAGTCGAAGTTTTTCAAACCGGTCGCACCAGCAAAAGCATCATCGGTTACGCGCGTAACATTATCGCCAAACACTACCTCGGTTAGCGATACACAGTTTCTAAAAATGCCAATGCCAATCGTATTAGTATTAATAATCACTTTTTCGACATTCGAGCCCTGAAAAATATTACCACCCTTGAAGCTATCACCAGAAATCGTCACGGTCTTACCGTCAATCCGCGTATTCGCAAACGCATCCCAACCGACATAATTGAATTTGTCGCCCGAGAAATTCGTAAGCTTTAGGTTATAGCCAGCAAAAACACCAGTATTTGCATTTTCTTCGCCGGAGTCGCCAATCACCATGTTATCGCCGAACACTAACTCAGTCACATCCTCTTGGTCGATCATTGGCTTAACGCCAAAAACCTGAATCTTGGAGGTATAAGTAAAGTCCAACTTCTTTATGTTCGCGGTGCTTTCACGGCGAGTAAAGTCTGGATAATCACTATCCTGATTGGCGGTATTGGCGCTCTTCAATAAATACGTATCAAGATCATCGTCTGCATTCGGCACCAAATCCAAAACTTCCTGAAGGGAAGGGATAGTTACAGTTGTAGCATCCGCAGGCTTATCGTAAAAGAAAATCGAAAGCTTCTGCGCATTTGTTTCTGTGTTGGTTTCTAGTTGATATTCCCAACGCACATGGTTGCCATCTTCGACAATTTTTTTCTCGACCGCAGTCTCCGCAAATGCATTGCCTCGAGCCAACAGCCCAAAAACAACCGCAAAGAACAGCGCAAGAAATACGTGCGCGCGTTTTCTGTTTTTCATTGACCTCCTATTAATACACGAACTAAAACCTATTTTAACATAAGAGCTTTCCGCAAAAAACGCTTATTTTTTATTAATTTTTATGCTAGCGCTTATCTATTGACTTTTTTAACGTTTTGTGCTATAATTATAGAATACGCAGCCGAAAGGCACCGCCTATTGTACATTGGAGGGTTTATTATGAGTTACTACTGCGACGAAGAAACCAAAAAGCGCGCAAGACGCGAATCTCGCATATTCGAGGGTGGCGACTATGTCGTCGGAATCCTGTTCGGAGCACTCGTCGGTTTTGCAATGTTTGCTGTGACAATGTTCACTGATTTGTTCAGCAAGGATCTCGTCATACACATTCTCGACAGCACGCTCGACCTGCGACCGCTCGCTGCACCCGGAATGGGCATCCTCGCTGGAGCCGCCGGCATGTTGGCCGGAATGTATTTCTCGAAGAGCCGCCGCGAAAAAAAGAATGACAGATGAACCCACTACACCCGCCCGCACAGGCGGGTATTTTTTCAGCATCATTGACTAATACTGTTTTTGTGCTATAATATTTATATAGCTCTTTGAAAGGATGGTGCTCTATGCCTAGAAAAAACGGCCCCGAAATCACCGAAAGGTTGCTCGACATCGAAACCCTCATCTACGCTTTCCAGCAGGGTAAACTCGACGTGGAGTTTCCGCGCAACTTCATCATTCGCGAAAAACTACCTCACAAGGTAACGGCTGATAACTTCGAAATGTGCTTCAACAAATTCATTCGTTTTCTCGACGTCAGGATCGGCCCGGCATCCATCGCGCAGAAGTACAATATGACTCCGAAAGAGGTCATCGCCTGCCGCGAAAAGTGGGCCACCGCCATCAGTACATATTTTCTCTAACAAAAAGTCCCGCTCTCGGCGGGACTTTCTTTTTGGTCCTAAATTCGCGAAAAGCCTTTTTCTAGCATTTTCATTACTTCTTCGCGAGCCCGATCCTGTTCTTCAGCCGAACCTTCGCTCAAATAAGCCGACTGGGAGCCGCTATAATAGACCTCCACGTCATCATCTTGATAGCCTAAAGTTTCGTCCGTAATCCCATCTTTGCCGCTATTCTTGCGAATCGTAGCCGCGCCGAAGCTATTCTCGGCGATATTAACATACTCGCGCACCTCATCAAGTCCAGCCGGCTGCGCGACAATATAGACAATAATTCCGTCGCCATCACTACTGTCTTCCACTCGCCACGCGTAATGATCGAGTTTCTTTGATTTTTTCAGCTTCAAGTCATACTCAGGGAAATAAATATAATCGCCGGACACTTCTTCGGCCGCCTGAATGCAATTCTCAGGCTCCGACTCGGTTTTTTCTTGCTCATCTTTAACGAAAAGTTCGCTTACATTGCCTTTCGTAATTGCTTCGCGCATCGAATCGGCGCTAACGCCAGTCTGCTTAGCATATTCTTCGATCAGATGATTATCATCTTCAACATTAGCTTGCTGGACAAACTGATAAGCATTAAAGGCAACGCTAACGACAGCGATTATTGCTAATATCGTGCAAGTCGCTATCAAACCGCCATTCTTTTGTTTCTTTACAGTCTCGATTTGCTCAGCCATCGTCTCGTTTTCCATAAACAATCCTTCCTTAATTTAGCTTCATGCCACCCCATTCGACGACCGTATAACCATCGCGCTCGACCGGGCTTAGCTCCTGTTTCTCGACTTCAATACGCTCATCCAAATTTCGATATTGCATCATTACGCGAATCATCGTTTTTGGGGCAGGAGAGACTTCAAGCGGCATCATTGCTTCAATCTCATCCTGTGACGCAAAACGAATAAAGACGTACTCAGATTTCTCTAGACCTTTCGCCCAATAGGTAATAAACTCCTCGCGCTCCTTGAAATTCAAACCGAGTAGCTCCAGTTTCTCGTCCAAGAATTCTTCAACCTCATCGCGCGCCACTACGAAACCGTCGTTCGCTTGCGCAAAATTGTCATACTTTGCTTCATAATACAAAGCATAGTAATCTTTACTATTCATCGAAAGTTTGCCATCCGGCTGCGCTACAACTTTCCAGCCGTCATTGTAATTCGGATAATCAACCGTGATTTTCTCTGGGTTGCCAAGCTTAACTTCTACCTCAGTTTCTTCTTCTGGATAAATATAGACGATCGGCTTATCTTCATAGACTCCAGTCGGATACGAAGGCCTAGATACCGGTGTCGACTTATTGTTAGTCATCACAATCGTAGCAATCGCCGCACCAGCACCCAAAATCGCTACCAAGACAACAATTGCGACTATTACAAGAGTATTATTAGATGATTGTTTCTTATCATTCTCCATAGCTAAATCATATCATATAACGCCTATGCTTGACCCTTAAAAACTAGCGGTGGTAGATTAAACTTAACTAATCATAGGAGTTATATGAAACGGAAAATTACAGCGCTCGCCGCGATTGTTTTTGCAGTCATTCTCGGCGTCACCCCAGTTTTCGCTATCAATATTAGCGAAATCTTAAGCACAAAAAGTATTACCCTAAACTCTGACCCAATCGACAAGGACGACATTCTTAAGTCGATCGCCTATCAAACTATCTCCGGTGACAATAGCTATTGCTGGTCTATCACTGGCGTCGATTCCGCGAATTCTACCATTACAATCGAAACTCAACCAATGGACGAATCCGGCTACACTTGCGACGAAAGCCAGTCGGAACAGCACGTCATTTCCGTACAATACACCGGCGTCGACCAAGAAGTAAAAGCCGCCGTCGAGCAAACCATCGAAGAGGCAGGTATTGCTGAAGGTTCCGATTATACTATCGAGGACGAAAGCTTTATCGAATATGCTAACGACTTCGAAGCTACCGAATCAGAAGATGGCGAAATTACTATCGAAAAAGAAGCCGAACCAGCCATTGAGTATACCGAGGAAATGCAAACCGCCCGCGAAAACCTCGAAGAAGAAAACATCGAGATCAACGAGACGGCTGAAGTTAGTAAATTCGGTCCATTCTACTACCAAGAAAGCTACAGTCTCACGACCACCGACGAAGACGGCAACCATTATGTCGGTCTTAGCGACATTACTGCGACCGTAAATCCAGTTATCTATATCTCTGCCGACACCGAAGATACCACTGAAGCCTACATCGAAGCAGCCAGCCAGAAAATCGAAAGCGTTCTTGGCGAAGACGCAGATTATTCACTAGCTTACGGCGGTAAAATCAGTGAAGATTACGAAGAATACCTAGAGTACTGCGAAAATAACGGCGATATCTGCACGCTTCACTACAAAGACTACGGCACCGACGACTATTACATCTTAATTATTAATAAATATAGTCACGACGTATTGATTCTTAAAGAAGAAGGCGGCAAGGGCGGCGACGAAGAATCAACCGAAAAGCCAATCGAAGAAACGACCACTGAGACCGTTTTCGAAGGTGAACCAGTCGAAACGAGCACCGAAGAACCAGAAGATGTCGCAACCGTAGAAACTGCATCCATCAGCAATAATTACATCGCAACTTCTACCACTTCTTCAAAACCTGCAAAAACCGAAGAAAAGACCGAGCCAGAAACAACCGAAGAACAACCAGTAGAAGAAAAAGCCGAGGAGCCAGAAGAGGAGAGCGAAGAAAAATCGAGCAGCCCGCTTCCGGTCGTCGTCTCGATCGCGGTAATTGCAGCCGTAGCGATCGCAATCATTACGCGCCGCAGCAATAAAAAATACAGCAAATAAGCCACGTGAAGCCGGACAAACCGGCTTCATTTGTGTATCAAACTAGAACATAGTTTGATATAAAATCAAAAAAGCACTAGTACAATCACATAAAAATAATTTTATATAAAGTTTTATGTAACTTTTTACTAGTATTTTCAAAAATATGATAAAATAATAGTGAAATAAATAGTGAATATCATAGTTGACATCATTAAAAAACGATGTTACTATATAGTAAATTAAAGATATCAACTAATACGACGGAGAATAAGGACGGCAAGGGCATGAACAACGCGGACACGATTGCGAATGCAATCACGAATAGTCTGAACATTATCGAACAAGAGCGCGAAAGAGAAATTGTAGCGCGTCGTTTCGGTCTAAACGGGCACAAAGAAACACTTGAACAAATCGGAGAAATGTTATCTATTACGCGCGAGCGTGTTCGCCAGCTCGAAAAAGCGATTCTAATTCGTCTTCGCATTGCCGCAGAAGAAGGAAAAATCGCCAATCTAGCACCTGCCGAAAAGATTATTATCCGAAATCTTACCGAAATGGGCCGCATTGCACGCATTTCGGACCTGGCACAAAAAATTCTCGGCCGCGAAGCAAGCGCCGTCGAAAAAGCCAACTTTAGTTTCTTAGCAGAAATTTCACCAGCACTTACTATTATTTCTGAAAACGACAAATATCATGGCGCAATTGGTATCGCCGACTATGGTAATGAAAAAGAAATCCGCACCAAGGTTGACGAAATCGTCAGCCTCGTCAAGGCGAACAAAAAGCCAATCAGCATCGATGAACTCGACGAAAAGCTCAACTATGAGCACCCAAGCCATATCGAAGCCGTCGCTCGCCTCAGCAAGCTACTCAGCACTCTTAATGATCAATGGGGCCTCGCCAAGTGGCCAACCGTCAACCCAAAGAACATTCGCGACAAAATCTACGTCGTCCTTGAAGAACATCGCGAGCCTATGCACTTCTCAGATATCGCCAAGGCTATCAGCTCATCTGATTTCAAGCGCAAAGACGTCACCGTCCAGGCCATCCACAACGAGCTCATCAAGGATCCGCGCTTCGTACTTATCGGTCGTGGCATCTACGCGCTAGACAGCTGGGGTTACAAGAAGGGAACTGTAGCAGACATTATTACGCGCATTCTAAAAGATGTTGACGAAAACGGTCTTAGCCGCAAAGAAATCGTCAAGCGTGTGCTCAAGGAGCGCAAGGTTAAGGAAACCACCGTTCTATTGAATCTTCAAAACAAGAATCTATACACGCGCGTCGGCAAAGACTGCTACAAACTAGCAAACTAATCGCAAAAACTCAAAATACCGCCCAAAAGCGGTATTTTTTTGATACATCTTTGACTAAATAGCAAGAACATGTTATTATTAAACAGTTCGCCACCCGGCGAAGTTCTTTAGCAATTCGTTGAGATGTATATCTGATTGCTATTGAACACACTCTACCACCTACCAAAAGGGGGAATTCTATGTTCAATTTTCCGAAACAGGACGAAAACGCATCTGTATTCGAGCTCATCAAAAGGCTCGGCGTCACATGCGGCCAGCTGATTATCGCTATCGTCCGACTCATCGGCAAGGGTATCGTTACCATCGCCCGCACGCTGCGCAACGGCGTCGCTAAGCATCCGAACATCGTTACGGTTGCACTTGTCATCTCGCTCATCTGCAACGCTATCGCAGGCACTTGGGCGGCACAGACTCACATCAACGCCACTACGGAGAAAACTTCCCAGTCACAGGCCAACGCCGATGACTTCGAACGCGAAAATGGCCATCTCGTCCCGAATGCCAAGAATCTGAAACTCTACAGAAAGCTCACGACCGAAGAACGCGCGAACAAGACTGAGCTGTACGGCGTAGATATCTCTGCCTACCAGTCCGGTACTTATGGAAACGACGTCATCTTCGCAGACGATTTCGTAATCTGTCGCGTGGCGGCAGGCACTAACGTCGATGACTATTGCGACAAGATGTATCAGTATGCTGTCGAGAACAACAAGCTTCTCGGCGTCTACTTCTATACCGACGAGAAGGCTTGGAAGTCCAATGATCCGATCAGTCACGCACAGTGGTGCGTCGAGCAGACTCGTAACTACATTGGCTGGGCCATGTTCGCACTCGATGCGGAAAACCCCAACAATAAAGTCGACACAGAGTGGTGTAAAAAGTGGCTTGAAGCATTCGAAGATGCAAGCGGTGGCGTTACTCCGGTTCTTTACATTAATCGCGCAAGCGAAAATACAAACGACTGGAGCGATATCGCCAACAAATACGCTCTCTGGTGTGCAGACTACACAGTTGCACCCACGCCTAATCCGTCATTAAATCAGTGGGACAGCGCAATCATGCATCAGTTCACCACGACCGGCGAAACGCTCGACCAGGATATCTTCTTTGGCACAGCAGAACGCTGGTGGGAACTCGCCACAAAGCACTGATCACCTACATCTCAACAAAACCGCCCTATTCCGGGGCGGTATTTTTATAGGGCTTCGTACTGATATTTTTCTAACTTCTCGCGAATATCTTCGTAGCTTTTGCCGGACAGCCAGCCGCCCGCCACGAATTCTTCACGCGTCACATCTGCCAAGACCAAATCATCTGGCAGCTCGAAAGCCGCTCGCGCTTCCTCGTTCTCGAACTCGAAATCTATCAAAACCAAACCGCGCAAATCCTCCCGGAACACGTCAACTTCCGCCATGCGACCAGCAATTTCTACCTTGTATCGATCTTTTACGACGCGACGATTGCTACATTTACAAAGCGCCTCGTATTCATCGCGTTCGAGCGGAATCGAAGTTTCGACTTGCGTTGACGGATCGTCTACGAGTGGCTGCTTTTTCGTAATCACAAGCTCTTCGCCTTTTTGTCGAACTCGCAAGTGCGCATGCGCTACTTCTTCAGGAATATAAACATCCACCATTCGCACCGGCGTTACACCTTCAATTTCCGTTGGCATTCTTTTCGGTAAAATCGTAATCTCTAATTCTAGTTCTTGATTTGCTTTCATAATTATTCCTTCAAAAATGGTCGGGGTTACCAGGATTGAACTGGCGACCTTACGTCCCCCAGACGTACGCGCTACCACTGCGCCAAACCCCGGTTCCTCAAATTATAGCGGATACTTGTATTTTATAGCAAAATATTGTATAATTATAACGATGACGCTACCATTGTAGCGTTTTTTCGCACCTATCCAGTCAGATCTCAGCCACATCGCCCAAAGGAGGTAATTATGAGAAAAATCGCACAGTTTATCGCCGTTATATTCCTTCTTATGTCGCTTGCGGGTTGCGCAGGCAGCGTCGCGCCAAACGAAGGAGACACCCAAAGCACCGAAACACCGACCGAAACAGTTCCCGGCACAACGGAGCAGGGCAGCGAGCCTCAGCCTCTGCAAGCATCGCGTATTGCCACAATTGTCGACAGAGAGCTCACGAATAATATTTATTGGCTTTGCGAGGTTTTCGCCGAGCATTACGAAGACTCCGACCTCGGTGTTGACTCTAGCAATATCCAGAACCTCGTCAATTTGCCAACATACTACTGGGAAAAGAGCAATTTCGTCTACGCGCAAAATCCGCATAGTTCATCCGAAAGCCTCGTCAGCGTTTATCACTGGAAGTCTGTCGATGGCGAAAGGTTGTCCTACTACCCAATCTGCAAATTTTCGAACGGCACATCCTGCAATTACGAGATAATCGAGGCTTCTTTTGAAGACGAGCGGCATGTTATGGTAAAGATTTTCGCCAGACGCGACAAAGTCCTCATTACGATCAACGGAAATGATGGGGAGGCTATCACTGCGGAATATAGCAGCGACTTCGGCCACGAATTTTCTCCACTCGGAGAAGGAGATTTCCCTGACGGCTGCCTGCTTATTAATCAGGGCACTATCCCAAACCATTCGGACAGTAGCGGAAGAGAAGTAAAAACCAATACGGCTATGTCGGCATATGCATACGCGACGATTTATATGCTTGACTATCTTATCCGCTCTGCCATGATCTGACCTTAAACCGCCATCGTAACGATGGCGGTTTTTCCTATTATATGTGCTAAAATATAAGTATGGACATTATTCTTCGTCTGTTAACGACACCTCTTTTTTGGATTGCATTAATTGCTGTCTTCGTAGTACTTACAGTAATCAACTACAAAAAGCTCAACAAACTAAAAGCTCTTAACTGTGAATCCGTAATTCTCATGATCGAGATTCCAAAAGACAACGACAAGAAGGAACTTGCTGCCGAGCAGCTTTTTGCGTCATTGCACGGTATTTTGCGCAACAAACAAGAACTCAAAAACAACAATGGCGTCCAGGAGCATTTCTCATTCGAAATCGCATCGACCGGCAACCAAATTCGCTTCTTCGTGTGGGTGCCAAAAATCTACCAATCATTCGTCGAAGGCCAGATTTACTCGCAGTATCCAAGCGTGCAAATTTATCGCATGAAAGAGGATTACGTCGATCGTCGCGAGAAATATCCAGTCAAATATAGTTCAGAAATCACCCTCACAGACAACGAAGTCTTACCGATTCGCACTTTTGACAGCTTCGAGGTCGACCCGCTCGCTGGTATCACCGGTACGCTAGCCAAGCTCAATCCGGCCGGCGGCGAAGAAATGTGGATTCAGATTCTCATGCGCCCAGTCGCCGATAACTGGCGTAGCAAAACCGATCTCTGGGTCAAAAACGTTAAAGCCGGCGTCAGTGGCAACTGGCTCTCAAACTTCCTGAGTTATCTCGGCCAAGTTATTCATGCGCTCTGGGAACCACCGGAGGGCGGCTCAGATGGCGAAGTTAAAGTTGAACTTTCCGAACGCGACAAAGCCCGCATTAACGCTGCCGAAGAGAAGGCTACCAAGCTTGGCTATGAAGTCAAAATTCGCCTCGCCTACGTTGGCGATAGCGAAATCAACGCCAAACTCAACATGCAAGCGCTCGTTGGTACTTTCAAGCAGTACAACTCAACCAGTCTCAATGGCTTCAAGATGGTCGGCGCTACTTCAAATCCGGTCGCGCTCGATGCCTACAAAGCTCGCCAGTTTACCGACCATGGCTTCATTTTGAATACCAACGAGCTTGCCTCGGTCTACCACTTGCCGCACTCTAGTGTCGAAACGCCGAATATCGTCTGGGCATCCAGTAAAACCGCTGAGCCGCCAGCCAAGCTTCCGATGCTTACCGGCAACACTAGCTATGATGAAAACATTTCCGCCTTCGGTCTCACTGATTTCCGCGGCATCAAGCACCAGTTCGGCATGTACCGCCGCGACCGCAGCCGTCATGTATATATCATTGGTCAGACTGGTTCTGGTAAATCCGGTCTTTTGACCCTCTTTGCACTTAGCGACATATTCCATAATCAAGGCTATTGTATTATCGATCCGCACGGCGATCTCGCAACCGACAACCTTAAATTCATTCCAGAGTCACGCATTAATGATGTCGTTTATTTCAACCCGGCCGATACACAGTACCCGATGGCCTTCAACCCACTCGAAGTTTACGACCCAGCCCGCAAACCGAATATCTCATCTGAGGTAATCGGCGTATTAAAGCGTATGTTTGGCGAATCTTGGGGTCCGCGCCTTGAGCACATCTTGCGCTACACCTTGCTCGCGCTACTTGATCGCCCAGAAACCACCATGCTCGACATTTCGCGCATGCTCACAGATAAGGAATTCCGCAAAGAGACTCTCACTTACTGTCAGGACGTCACTGTTTTGCAGTTCTGGAAGCAAGAGTTCGGCTCTTGGGGCGACAAGCAGGTTACCGAATCAGTCGCGCCTATTCTAAACAAGGTCGGCGCTTTCACTGCCAACCCAATTATTCGTAATATTATTGGCCAGCCAAAGTCTAGCTTCGACGTTCGCAAGATTATGGATGAGGGTAAAATTCTCGTCGTTAACCTTTCTAAGGGTCTTATCGGCGAAGATAACGCTGCCATTCTCGGCTCATTCCTCGTCACGAAGATTCAGCTCGCCGCAATGAGCCGCTCGGATATCCCAAATATTGAAGATCGCCGCCCATTCTACCTCTACGTCGACGAGTTCCAGAACTTTGCCACCGAATCCTTCGCCGTGATTCTTTCCGAGGCGCGCAAATACGCTCTCAACCTCACAGTCGCCAACCAGTACACCAGCCAGATGACCGACCAGGTCCGCGACGCTGTCTTTGGTAACGTCGGTACAACCATCTCATTCCGCGTTTCTGCTGACGATGCACCAATTCTCTCCAAACAGTTCGAGCCAGTCTTCGAGGCGCAAGATTTGCTCAATCTTAACAACCGCCACTTCGTTGTCTCGATGATTATCAACGGTGAAAAAACGCCAGCTTTCTCTGCGACAACACTCAGCATCCCAGATACGCCATGCGACTTGACGCCACGCATCATTCGCAACTCGCGTCTCACTTACGCACGCCCACGCGCCGAAGTTGAAGCTGAAATCCGCCAAATCATGGAAGCAGCCGACAAATACAAGAAAGAATTGTCCGACTCTGGCCGCGCCGCCGGAGAGCAGGGGAGCGCAAACAATGATACTCCTGCCATCAAAGGTCGCAGCGAAAAGCCAACCTTCCGTTTCGAAGCCACGCCGCAATTCGAGTTTAAGCGCCAGAAAATCTCGCCAAATGCCGCTCAGCACGACGGTGAAAATGCTGGCAACGGCCTGAAAAACCTTGGCGCCATGCTTGCACAGAAAGCCGCCACAAAAGACCAAGCCGAAGCTTCCCCTGCACCGGTAGCACCAGCCGAAAGCGTTACAGCCGAGCAGAGCGTTGCCGCTATTAAGGCCGATATCGCCGCAAAGGCTGAAAACGCCAAGAAACAACCGCAACGTCGCAACAACAACCGCCGACGCAACAACCACAACAGATAAAAAACAATCCGCCCCACAAAAGGGCGGATTTTTGAAGCGAAAAAATGCCACCCCGAAGGGTGGCGAAAAACAAAAGAAAGGAAATCAAACCGTATGCAGTATGTACGAATTTGTCAGAGTTCAAGAAGAGCCTCAATCAGCGCGATTTCGTCAATCGCCAGATTATAAGAGCATTCCGCCTGAAGCGGGATCACGTAGTAGGGATCATCAAATCCCCTCCGGCTCTCCACGCGAGTGCAGAAGCTGCTGCCCGGCTCGCGCGTCTGAATGTAGATTTCATAGCCTGCAGAACTTCCAGTAATCACATACACGTAATCGCAAAGATCGCTCGTGATTGTGATTTTGTTCTCACTCAGCATACCAAGACTGCTGTAAAGCTGTCCCGAGATGCTGAAATGCACCCCATTAGCATCAATCTCCATACCGCCATCACCAGAAGTCCAGTGGGCGTTGCTCAAATCCATGACGTTGTAGGCCGTAAGTTTACGGATGTCACCATCATTTTCATCGAGCAGTCTTTCGATCTTTGCCGCGGTTGTACTGAGGTCAATGCCAACAATACTGTCAGCGACGAGATCATGCGCCTCTTCCATGTCTTCAGCAGTCACGAGACGACTGAGACGCACGGGATCGCCGAGCTCCGGTTCTCCGTCACCGATCTCTTCGTGGATGATCGTAGCCGCATCTGCAACATAGTCGCTGAGCAGCACCATCATTCCGAGATCGGCAGAAGTTGCAATGGTTGTTCCGGCAGCCGAACTCCAAGACAGAGGAACCTCGATCAAAGGAGTATCTGCGTTGTATTCGATAAGCTCGCTGCCAGCAATCACCGACGACCGATTGTATCCGTCATAATCAACGAGAGTCGTAACGGTGTCATCGGCATTGAAGTCCACTTCCACCTTCACGACATCGCCGTAGATGGTGAATGTTGCGCCGGTGTAGCCCGAAACGTTGTTCAGATAAGCCGGAGTGTATGCCAGCCGGTATTCACCGAACGAGGCGTAGAACCGCCCCATATTCTGCATAATCGCTGCGTCACCCATGAAGTTGGAAGACGTGCAGGTGAGCACATCGCGCGCGTTGATTTCGCGAACATCCGTGCCCTGATCGAGCAAGTCGTTTTCGACCGTGCGCACCTCGTGCGCGTACTCGGTCAGTTCATTCCGGACGGAGTAGCCGAGGCGCTCACTCAGACGCTCGACCACGCGGGATTCGGGGGAGCCATTAGCTCCGGAGTCTGCAACGACAGTAGTAGCGGGGGAGAAGGAAAGGGTGGAGAGTGCGACAACAGCCGCACAAACGGTAGAGAAAATCTGCTTTTTCATGATAACATTTCCTTTCTATGGTAGAGTACTTCGTCACGTTCCAGCCTGTCCGGAAGTGTACGATAAATCGCATTATACCATATAACACTAAAAATGTCAATACTACGCCACGAAAAATCCCGCTCTTAGGCGGGATTTATTCCTCTATCGTTCTCTCGTACATAATTACTTTCGAGACTCCAGTAAGCGCTCGCGTGCAGCGCGCACCTTTTTGGCATAACGTCGCATAATCGGCGAAAGACCTCTCATACAATTCACATAAGCCATCAGGGTCTCATTAGACATTGCGTGCAGTTCCGCACTCGTGATCATTTGATAATGTTTCATACCTTCGGCTGCCCTCAAGGCTTCGTCAAGTATTTCGATAAATCTGCATTCAGCATCTGTACGACCTTCATCAGGTCGATCGACCAGTGCACTCTCGATTTCGTCGATACTACAGCGTAAAGACCCCTCAAAAACACAAAAATCGTGCATTAGTGCCTTATGCTCATTATCGCGTTTCTCGAGATATTCTTCATGGCATCTCAGGAAAATTTCTGCAGCCACACCCAAAGCGACCGTAGCTGCGCCAAGACCAACAACAAACAGCTTTTTCATCAGAATTCCTTTCCGACCGGTTTGAATTCGAACGATAGATAGGGAAGTGCGCGGGCCGGTCCCGATTTCGTAATTATGCTACATTTTGATTTTTATTGAAAGCATAAGCAAAACCGAACAGAACCGAACAGGGAAGCGCAAAAATCAATTTTTTTCTCAATTTCCCTTGCCCACCCCTGTTTTTTCAAAAATCTCTACCCTATTCTACCACCGTTATGCCAGGATATATGGCAAGGCGGGCGGCTTGCAGGCTGCAAAAAGCGCCGAAGCCACAGAATCGCGCAGGACGCACAAAAGCATAAACACATACAAATACATATCTACATAGTCGCAGGGCGCTTAGGCGCGCAAATAGGGCGCAAATACGCCAAATATCCGCCAGGCCTTAAAACATAAGTATTATTAGGACGTATGAGCAATCGACTTTTGCCCGGATTCTTAATGTCGCACAATGTATATTTTACGACTATAAAGTAACATATGGTCAGACATATGAACAATCGTCCATATATATGTCTATATTTATATAACTCCGTTAAACAGCGTGATTTTAGCTGCACTACTACTATAAATCAATCGCCAAACAGTCGCTAACAGATACGCAAATACCCCTCAGAAATCAAAATTTAATTCGGGGAAGTCGCAGGGGCTTTTCGGGGGACCTAGCCATTTGACAGCCTTCAGACGCCCATTTGGCGCGACCACTGTAAATCCGCATATTATGCCATATTTTGTCTATTTTTAGCCGATTTTTGGCCAAAATTTTACGATTTTGCACCCTGCCCGCCCAAAAACTGTTTCATATACATACATACTTAGTCGCAGCCAGATCCAGCCATCAAGCTGTTCGGTTTCAGACCCAAAGCAAACCGAACAAAACCGAACATTAGGGAACGTCGGGGGATTCTACTTGTAGTAAGCCTTTCCTGAGATCCTCAAATCAACATAGTCGCACTTTATCTCCTTCTCTTCGAGATAAAGCATCATTCGCTGCATATCTTCCGTCTGCATCGCTGTATCGCGGTCGAGGCTCATTTTATAGCGTTCTCCCCTACCCTCAATATAAACATCAACTTCGCGCGCCATATTTGCCGGCAAAACCACACGCTCAATCTTTATATCCAAATCCTTGGTATCATCTTCAAGACGCGCCACAAATTCTTTTACGCGCGTACTAATATTATCACCAACATTCTCATCGAAAATCGGCACGGTCGGCTCTGTCGGCGGCTGACTCGCCTCAATTTCTGCCTGACGGCGCGCCTGCTCCTTTAGATAGAAATTAACGCAGCTATAGACAATAATTCCAGCCAGCAAAGCCAAAGCCGCCAAAATCGCTACATTGCGAATCTTGAGCTTTTTGCGATCCTCGAGCCGCTCAAGTTTTTCTTGCGTATTGCGACGTGCGTCGCCTGCAATCGCGCGACCGACACGGAACGAATCCACGCCTTCATTTACGCCGCCGCGCAACGAACCAATACGCTCGGTTCGGATGGTACGCGCATCACGAGAAAGCCGCTTCTTGCGCTTGCGCGCCGAAGCTTGCTCATCTCGCCGATACGTTCCACCCAAATTCTTCATTAGGCATCCATCAAGGCTTCAAGGCCAGGCAATTTCTTACCGCAAAGCAGTTCTAGACTTGCGCCGCCGCCAGTCGAAACAAGGCTAAATTTCAAATCAGCATTCGCGTCGTCTTTCAGCATACCTTCAACAAAACCAGCCGTATCGCCGCCACCAACAATCGTCAGACCAGGATTATGGCCCATTACCGTCGCCAGCTGCTGCGAACCGTAAGCGAAGCGCTCATCCTCGGTCAAACCAACTACACCATTCCAAATCACCGTCTTCGCCTCATTAATCATCTTTGTAATTGCTTCGATACTACGTGGGCCAATATCAAGCTTGGCGCCATTCTCGTCCATCGAGAAATCTTCCGCCACGTAAACTTTCTCATTATCGTTCGTGTAACCATCTGCCGCAATCTTACCGCCAACCGCAATCTTATCCGCAATCGGCAAAAACTTATCAATCAAAGGCTGCTTGTCTTCAACTTTCGCGCCGCCAATTATTACTAGAACTGGATGTTCCGGATCCGCGGTCGCAGCTTCCAACTTCGAAACCTCTTCTTCGACCAAAAAGCCCGCCACTGCTGGTAGCTTGCGCGCAATCGCATCCGTCGAAGCATGCGCACGGTGAATCACCGCAAAACCATCTTGCACAAAAACTTCCGCGCCCGTCGCCGAGATAATTGCATCGGCAAACTCTTCAGAATTTGCTTCTTCTTCCGGCGAAAAGCGTAGATTTTCTAGCATCAATACGCCACCATTCGGCATATCTGCTACCGCCCGGCGAACTGCCTCGCCCGTGCATTCACTGCAGAAACGCACGTCCTTATTGGCTAGCAATTTCGCCAAGCGCTGCGCCACTGGCGCAAGGGAGAATTCATTCTTTACTTCACCATCCGGGCGACCCAAATGCGAAATCAGAATCAACTTTTTGCACCCCTGCCCCAGCAAATAGTTTAGAGTAGGCAAACTACCACGAATTCGCATATCTTCAACAATCTCGCCATCTTTCATCGGAACGTTATAATCAACGCGCACCAATACCGTTTTTCCAACGACCTCGATATCACGAACTGTCTTTTTGCGAAATTTCATATTACCTCCTGTTTGCCTACCCTATTTTTTCAAGAAACTCTACTATTTGATTTTACGAATTTGAATCGAATTTGTCATGCCCTCGTCCTCGCGGATACCGCTAACAAAGACAACCGTCAATTCATTCTTACCTTCGCGAACCTTCAAATAGCCGCGATTCTTCAAATCTTGAACAGCATCAAATGCGTGATCGTTCTCGAACTCGCACAAGAAAGCTGAGTTTGCGTAAATCAAAGCCAACTGGCCAGCAACGCGCTTGTTGTCCGTAACCGAAACGATTGGCATGTTTGGACGCTGTGCAGCGATTGCGCGAGCAGTCGTACCAGTCTTCGTAACAGCAACAATCGTATCGGCGTCGATCTTCTCGGCCAATTCAACAGCGGCCTTTGCGATGACGTCGTAGGTATGAACTGGACCCTCTGGATCGCCATCGAGTGGCTTCATTGGAGAATTATCCTGCGTGTAAAGGATAATCTTCTTCATTTCCTTAATTGCCTCGATTGGGTACTGGCCGTTCGCAGTCTCATCGGAAAGCATTACGGCGTCAGCACCAAGAATCACAGCGGTCGCAACGTCGTTTACCTCAGCACGAGTTGGCTGTGGTTCGGAAACCATGCTCGAAAGCATCTGCGTTGCAACAATCACAAACTTCGAGTGCTTACGGCAGAAATTGATAAGTTTGCGCTCTACAATCGGAACAACCTCTTCACCGGTCTCGTAAGCCATATCGCCACGAGCAACCATGATACCATCGGTTGCCTTAACGATTGCTTCCATCGTCTCGTCATCCTTAACAGCGGCGCGGGTCTCAATCTTTGCGATAATTTTCGCATCGCTACCATGAGAAACCAAAATCTGACGAAGCTTTTCGATATCACTTGCGCTCTGAACGAAGCTCATTGCAACGTAATCGAAGTCGCGAGAAACACCATACTCGATATCCGCCAAGTCCTTCTCAGTGATCACATCGCCGCCAAGATCGGTATCTGGCAAGTTAACGCCTTTGCGGCTCATGATGAAACCATCATTCTCGACCGTCATAGACATCTTGGTGTCAGAAAGAATTTCCTTAACCGTACAGCGAACGTGGCCATCAAACAAGAACAAGGTCTCACCCGGCTTACACTTAGCGGCCAAGTTGTACTGAATCGGAACAGTCAAACCGCCGTCATGTTCTTTCATCTCGTAATCGAAGATGAGCTCATCACCAGCATGCAAGTCGAGGTGATTATCCTTCAGCTCACCCAAGCGAATCTTTGGACCCTGCAAATCCTGCAAGATAGCGACATTCTTACCGCGCTCTGCAGCGTACTTGCGAATGATAGCAATTTGCTCATCGCGCTCTTCGTGCTTACCGTGGCTAAAATTGAGACGGAACATATTCACGCCGGAATAAACCATCTCCTTCAATTTTTCTTCTGCGAAAACGGACGGACCAACAGTCGCCACGATTTTCGTGCGTTTAAATAACCTTTTACTCATACTATATATCTTATCACGCCGGGGCTGCTTTTTACAGCACAAAGCAGTCATTTTGGCAAGAAAATTGCCCTTCCCTACCCCTGTTATTTTAAAAATAGTACACAATATTATTGACAAATATAATAATAAGTGATATAATGATAATGTTGAATCCTTCTTGGGAGGGGTTTGGACATTACTTTATCATCACCATGGAGGTGAAAAAATGCTGTTGCTTATCGCCGATCACAGATGGCATCAGCCTGGCGCCTTCTCAGGTCGCTGGGCGCGGCCCGGTCGTTTCACTTCTTGCAAATAGCCTTTGCGAGATAGTCCGCTAAGCGGACGACAAATGATCGACTTGAAATATGCCTAGGTTAGGTTACTCCGCAGCGATTCTTGGCTTAATTGCCGGTTCAAAGAATCAAGCGGAGTAGCCGTTTCACTCCAGACAAGGGAGGAAACAATATGCGCAAGCATCATTGGCATCTCCCCGGCGGGCTTTAAGTTCGCTGGGCGCGGCCCGGTCGATTTACTTCCCGGAAATAGCCATCCGGGATAGCCTTCGGGCGAAAGTAAACGACTTGAAATATGCCTAGGTTAGGTTACTCCGCAGCGATTCTTGGCTTAATTGC